>CAZOYS010000035.1:0-13061 GCA_964584155.1 uncultured Lachnospiraceae bacterium | reverse complement strand
AACCTTGGCGGCGGCTGTGTTTGCGGTGGCGTCGTACGTGTCTTTGAACATGGCGCTGTCCTTTCTCTTTCCTATATTATTATAATAATGTAAACACCCGCAGAAGCAGGCATCCACGGGCATTATAGCATAGGGCGGGGAAAGGCGACAGAGCCTAAAATTGCATACAAAAAAGTCCTGCAGGGGGATGCAGGACCTTTTTGCAAAAGGGGGGTTATAAAAAGTAAAAAGGGGTTGGCAATGGTAGATCAGAAAAGACGGAAATTGGAAACGCCATACTTTCCTACGAACTCAACGTACTCGTTCCAGGACTCTTTGATGAACTTCAGCATAACGAACACTTCCTTTCCTCTTCTTTTCTTCTGCGGCCGTCTGCCGCTGTTCAAGCGCTTTTCCCTTGAACTATCTGAAGTATAGCTCGCTCGCCCGAGGCTCGCTCGCCGAATCTCCACCGCAAACCAGCCAAATCTTGCGGAAGGGGGTCACGGAAGGGGGTCAGGTACCTTCAAAGCCAGCATCCATGCGCCTGGCAGAAGTTATCAACAGTGGTACCTGACCCCATAAAAAGACTCCGGCCCTCATAAAGGGGACCGGAGTCTTTTTGTACTACATTATTCTAATGCCTGAAATCACTTGAAGGAGTAGAAGGCGATTCCCTCGTCCCCCCATGTGGCATTCAGGAGCATGGTCCGCTCAGCGGCGGATGTCGTGAACTGGTGCTCGCCGTTCTTGCTGTTGGGGTTCTTCAGACGGTAAACGGGAACTGCGCCTGCCGTCGTGGACTCAGCGGTCCTGAAGACGACCTTGCCTTCCTTCCAGCCGTTCTGCAGCAGGAACTGAACCTCGGCGGGATTCTGGGTATACATGTGGGTGCCGCCGAAGTTGGGGTTGTAAACACGGTAGATGGCAATGCCTTCGCTCGCGGAAACGGGCAGAACCTTGATGTTCGAAGGCTCTTCCTTCCAGCCGGCCTTCACGAGCATATCACGCTCAAGGCTGCTGTAGGTGTAGAGATGCTCGCCCCTGTTCCGGTCGTACAGACGGTACGTAACGACTGGAGCAGCCGTGGACTTGGCGTCCGCATTGACTTCCCAGGTCTGGGTGTCGCCGCTCGTCGCGGTAACCTTTGCGGAAGTCTCGCCCTTGATGGTGACGGTCTTTGCCACGCCGGACACCGTGGTCTTGATTTCTTTGGAAGCGAAGACGCTCGTAGCCTTGACTGAGTCATTGACGGCAGGAATGGTCAGGCCGTTTGCCGTGTGGGGAGCGACAAAGTTTCTGAAAGCGTTTGTGATGACAGTCGTGGGACCGAAGGAGTACTTGGTCTCTGTTGTAGAAGAAGGATATGAATAATATCCTACTCCGCTTCCCCTGGAAACCGTGACTTCGTCGGCCGCCGTGAGATCAACCGTCGCGCCCTGGGCTACCTGAGCCACATTGACGTTGCGCTTGGAGACCGTGCCGGCGGGCTTAGTGAAGTCTGTAGCATCTACGGTCTTTCCGGTACCGAATACCTGAACGGCCTTCGCAACCGTCGTCGTATTGCCGGTGACGTTTGTTTCTACGTTCTCGACCACGGACTCATCTGCAGGTCCGGAAACCGTGACGCCGTTTGCTACAGTAAAGGTATCAACGGAATTCTTGTTTCCGTCAGCAGAAGTATATCCATTGCCGCGAATGACCTTAACCGAGGTCTTGGCGCTGTCCTTGGAAACGGACTGGAGTTTCTTGGCGCCGAGCACGTACTTATTGCCGTCGATGGCTGCAACTGTGGTGCCCTTTGTATAGGCGCTGGGATCTGCCGTGAAATAGGTCAGACCGAAGACGTGATTCTGCGCTGTGGCCGCATCCGTCTGCTGGGAATCGATGACACCGGTATTCTCAATGGCATCTGCCCAGGAGTCTCCGTTCATTGAAACGGTGATGGCCCTTGAATAGGAAGGGATGGAATAAACCGTCTCTGTGGATTTGGGAATGATGCTGCTTACCGTGACTGCCTTCAGGCCTTCTACAGCAGCTTTTGCGGCATCACCTGCATACCAGGCGTCTGCTTCATAAGAGCCGCTGCCTGTCCGGCTGCTTGTACCCGTATAATAGGAATAAGCAGTCTTGATGTCGGTCAGAGAAACTTTCGAAGGCGTGGCAGTGACCTTGATGCTGGTATCGTGGTCCGCATTGTCCGTCCCTGCAAGAATGGTAGCGGCCTTGCCGTCGCTCAGCTCGTCAACGACAACAGCGCCGTTGATGGCTTCCACATTCTGATCCTTTGTAGCCGTGTTGATGGCTGTGTTTCCTACATAGTAATTTCCGTTGATCTTTGCAACTGGCTGAGAGCCGGTGGCGGAAACACCGTCTTTGCCTTTCAGCGCATTGGGATTTGCGGTGCCTGTGCTGAGGTTTCCGTTGATGATCAGAGTTGCCGCGTTGCCGGGATTCGTAACCGTAAGGGTCGCATAGCGGACATCCTTGGGCTTTCCGGAATCATAGATGCCGTCCTTATCCGAAAGAACGACATTGGCCTTGTTCGTTGAGGCAATGGTGACAGTGACCGTCTGCCCGTTCAGATCGATGTTTACGTTGCCTGTCGCCGTGGAATTGACGGTGACAGCGGAGCAGCTGCTCAGCGTAAAATCACCTGTGCCGGTGATGGTTTCGACCGTCGCTACTTTGCCGGCATCTGCCGGATTGGCGAATACATTCAGGCTCGCGGTCGGAGCGAATGATACGGCCATCACGGCTGCAAGCGCTGCAGCGGAGAGCTTTTTGATTGCTTTGTTCTTCATTCTTCTGTTTCCTTCCTTTCTAGAAACAACTGTCTTCCGGCAGCGGGTCAGTACTGCAGGAACCCAGTTAGCCTAATTTTAACAAAGCCTCCCGCCCTGTCAAGGGGAAGGAGGGGTTTTATACTACAGGTATAGTCCTACATTATTCTATAAAATGCTTCACTTCCGCCATCAGTTTCCGGGCGGTCTCCTGAATGGACTCTGCGGTTTCCCGGCAGAAGCGGTCCGGGAGGCCTGCCTTTTTTCCGGCAGCCAGCAGATCCTTCATTCCCGGAGCCTTTCCTTCCCCGTTCACGCTGCAGGTCTGTTCTCCGAAATAAGTATTGCTGTAAGTCAGGTCATAGGCGGGCGAAAGGCTCCAGCGGTCTTTCTCTTCATTATAAATGAATGTAAAATTCTTCGCATGATCGTCCCGGTTGTGGGCAAACACATTGAAGCACATCAGCCGGTACATGGTCTCAGCATCACCCCTTTTTCCCCGGGTGATAATCTTCGTCAGCTTCAGCAGGTCATTATAATCAAGACAGGGTGTGGTATAATCCGCTTCCAGCAAGGCCGCGGCCGTAAGCATGTGGACCCGCTCTTCCTTTCCGTTCGGATAAACCCGGTCAAACCGCTTGCTTCCGAAATAACCTTTGCACCTCTTTGAAGGGAACAAGCGGGTTTCCGGAACCGGAATGCCGCATTCCGCCGCGCAGTCCGCATATTTCTTTTCCAGCAATCCTATATCTTTCGGATCCGTCACTGCCGGAAACTTAATGATCCAGGCCTCTCCGTCCACTGTCGCATTGACCTTCGGCCGGGCGCCGCCTGAAGAAGCGCCTCCGAAATAAAGCTCGTCCAGGCAGTCCGTGTCCCGGTTCTCAATCAGCGCCCTTGCTTCCTCCGCGATTTTGTCGAGATCAGAATAATAATATGGCCCGACATCGTCGAAAAGCATCGGATGGTAAGTCAAAGCCCCCTTTCCGCTGCTCCCGACCATGGCCAGGCGGTCCAATGTCCCAACCGTGGAAATATCAATTCCCTTTTCCTTCAATTTCCGGTCCGTGAGCAGTCGGCCCCAGGCATCCGGCAGGCTGTCCGCAAAGACGCCGAAAAGTCCTTCGAAGCAATCCTTTCCGGGGACAAATACCTCGTCTTTCAGCGGAAGAGAAAAAGGGCTAATGGAAAAGCCGTTCCTCAGCCATCCCGCGTCATAGGAAAAGGCAATACGGGACCTCCCGGCCGCTGCCAGCGTGCCGACAACAGTCCCGTGATACCGGACTTCAAGAGTTTTCACGCTGCTCATTGATGACCTCCTGAATATTCCGATAAGCTGCATTCGTAAAAAGACCCCGGATCTCATCAGCAAGATCCAGCGCCATAGCGAGTTTTGTCAGCGAGGTCAGTGAAATCAGCCCTGTCGCTTCAAACCTCTTTATCGATCCCAGACTGACGCCGGACAGGTCAGACAGCTTCTCCTGCGAAATCTTCCGCCTCCGACGGACATTCCTGAGCCGCTTTGCCAGCGCCGCATCAATTTCTTCCGGGGTTTCCCAAATGAATTCGCTCATGTTCTATAGATAATATATTAGCCGAAAACTGCGTTTTTCGATTTAATTATATAATATATTGTCTATTTTTCAAGCAGGAACTGAATAAGGGGTCAGGAACCGTCACCTTGACAGCCCTCCCGTCCAGTAACGGCGCGGTTTAAATGGGGTCTGTCCCCCTCTCAGCCAGCAATAGAGCGGATCCCGGAGGTTATCAACAGTGGTACCTGACCCCTCTCAGGGAAATGCCTTGAACCCGCAGGATTACTAGGTTTGACGGTACCTGACCCCCTCCAGTCCTGACCCCGGGAGCTGAGCGAGCCATGGGCGAGCGAGGCCCCCCTCCCTTCCCTGCGCCAATTCTACTTTTCAAAATTATTTCTTGACAACAGAACCGGGGCATAGTATTGTTTCGACATAAATCACATCTGATTTCTATGGCAGGGTTTCATTTGCCGGCTGCGCTTCTGCAGCAGAGTTTCCATCAAGTGATTCAAGACACCGGTTGTTATTGTTATTGCTGTACAGGTCCTGAAGATGGAGTTTCCATTTCCTCCTCCATTCTTTTTGCGAAGACGCAAATTTTGCACGCTCACATCTGGTTTACATTATTCTCATGTAACATCTCACAGGCTCCGCTTCAGGTATTGTACAAAAAGAAAGGGGTAAAAATGAGTAGAACACGAAGACAATGGCAAGAAGGCGCCGTCCTGCACATAATGAACCGGGGTGTGCACCGGTCGACGCTGTTCCTGACGCGGTTTGATTATCAGAAATTCCTGAAGCTGATGATGGAAATGACAATCCGTTATGACTGCGAGGTGCTGGCGTACTGTCTCATGAGCAATCATTATCATCTGCTGCTCAGGACCGCCGAGACGCCCGTCTGGCAGTGCATGAAGTTTCTGCAGATGAACTATGCCATCTATTTCAACAGGCAACAGGCGGCAACGGGGCACCTGTTCGAGTCCCGCTACCTGTCTTACCTGATCAAGGACGAAAGCTACCTGCTCACTGCGTCGCGCTATATCCACCTGAACCCGGTCAGCGCCGGCATGGTCAAGACCCCTGCCGCATACCAGTATTCAAGCTACCGGGGGTATATCAATTATGAGAATAATATTTTACTCTCGTCAGAGCTGATCTTAAGCCAGTTCGGAACCGTTCACCCGGAGCGCAAGTATCAGGAATTTGTTGAAGGCACCTCCACTCCGACCGATCTCGACGAGGAGATCCTGCGCGAAATGGCAAAGATGGAACCTTTAGGGGGTCAGGAACCACTGCTTCAACTGCCCTCCCGCCCAATAGCTGCAGGTCATTGAGGGGGTCTGACCCCGTCAAGCTCAGTACTGGTGCAGGCCCCGGAGGTTATCGGTTGGGGGGTCAGGAACCGCCACCTTGACAGCCCTCCCGCCCAGCAGCTGCGTGGTTTAGATGGGGTCTGACCCCCTCTCAGCCAGCAGCCGTGCGGGTCCTAGGAGTTATCAACAGTGGTGCCTGACCCCCTCAGAGGACCCCTTATCTCAATCGTAGATGCCTTTGCCCATGCAGCAGTTCTTGAATTTTTTACCGCTGCCGCAGGGGCAGGGTTCATTGCGGCCAATCTTCTTCTTTTCCCGTACATAGGGCTTCCCGAATGGATAGGCGAACTCGTCGTCCGACGTATTCACGGCATCTTCATATGACTCACGCAGCGTCATTGCTGCTTCTGCGAGAAATTCCTGCAATGAATTGCTGATATAAGGATACTCTTCCGCCAGGAGCTTCCCTTTTTCAGGTGCGC
Source organism: uncultured Lachnospiraceae bacterium (assembly GCA_964584155.1). Classification (GTDB taxonomy): domain Bacteria; phylum Bacillota; class Clostridia; order Lachnospirales; family Lachnospiraceae; genus RUG306. The sequence continues at coordinate 6,963 of CAZOYS010000035.1, read as the reverse complement.
TGATCGTCTCCTGATATACAATGCCCATGGCCTCCCCATCATCGTGCATGGTGAGGACTGCCTTCCGGAAGGCAGGAGAAAAGCGGCTGTCTGTCCCTATCCGGCCAATGTCATAATTTTCCTCCAGCTGATTGTAAAGGGATTTTTCATTATTATCATCCTTGAAGAAATCGTGATTCTTCACAAATGTAAGCAGAAGGCGGAATTGTTTCCGGGCCTCCTCTTCCTCCAGGCGAAGGGAAGCAAAGAGAAGGAGGTTGGAAAGACAGCTCTGCAGCATCTTTCCCTCCAGCAATGTACGGGTCTCCACCAGCTCTTCGCACCAGAAATACAATTCTTCAATCCACCGGTCCTGCGTCAGCATCCGTGCTGCGTCCGGCAAAGTCAGGCCCCGGATCAGCAGCTGATACATGTACTTAATCCGCTCGTCCGTCCACTTCATCTTCGGCCGGCCGTGAACAAGCCCCACGAGCGCAATACCGGCGGTAGCCGGAAGGTTCGAAAACGCCTTTTTCTCATGCTGCAGATATTCCCGGAGGCCATACTCTCTCTGCGCATGCCTGCCATCTACGAGCTGCAGATAGCGGCTCAGCGCGTCCGCGGCTTCCTCCCAGGCGCCGGCATAGTGGTGGCGCAAAAATACTTCATAGAATAATAATGCAGTATCCCCCGCCTCCTTCTCGTCCTCTTTCTCTATAGCAAAATCCAAGCGGATGGAAAGCAGCGCCGGCTCCCGCTTATATTTCTTCAGGCGGTCAAAGGCCGTGCGTACATTTTCATCCGAAACAGATAGTTCTTCCCGCTCAAATAGGCAATTGAAGTACAGCTCCTCCAATTCAGGAAAGCAGGCCGCAAACTCAGATATTTCGCGATTGTGCCCCTCCTGCCACAGTGAAGCGAACGCTTCCAGTTCCACGTCCGAAAGATTATTCAGCGTCTGTGCCCCGGACGGCTGTCCACTGCGCGAACTGCAGACGAGGCGGAAAGAACCCTCCCATCTGTTCTTGAAGGTCTGCAGGCGCTCATCGGTAAGTTCGGCATGTAAATCACCAAGCCCTGCCAACGCATACAGGCGCAAAGGGAGCAGCTGAACCGCTGCCTCGGCTCTGTTCAGAGCATTATCAGAGATTTTGTAATGCTTCCCGAATAATGTCAAAAGATTCTGCATGGAAGCTGTTTCAGGCTCATTCAAAAGCGCCTGCAATTCTTCCATGAAAGCATCCTTATCTTTTTTCGTCCCATTCCAAGAATTGCAAAGATAAATATAAAAGGCATCGCCCACCAGCGGAGCCGGCATTTCTGCACCATTTCGTTTCATATTATTCTTCCTTATTACAGGGGGTCAGGAACCACTACTTCAACAGCCTTCCCGTCCAGCAGCCGCGGGGCAATGATGGGGTCTGTCCCCATCAAATCCAGTGCCAGTGCGGATCGCAGAAGTTATCAACAGTGGTACCAGACCCCTTGACAGAAAATGCCTTGGACCCGCAATATTACAGCTTTTGATAGTTCCTGACCCCCTCCCGGATTGTAGCGACGGTCGCGGCGACGCTGAAACTGTCCACCGTGATGTCCGCGTACTTTGCGTAGAGGGGAACCCGCTCGGCGTAGAGGGTTTCAAGGGTGTAGCCGGGTTTCAGGGCAATTCCCCGGCTGTCGAGATTATTGATGCGGGAGATAATTTCCTCGCAGGAGGCCCGGAGATAGACGATGGGGCCCATACTGCCGAGATGCTTCATGGCTTTATCTGAATAGACAGCGCTCCCTCCGGTCGCGACGACGGCCCCGCGGACATCAAGGCGGCTGAGGACATCCTCTTCTATCTGTGCGAAGGCCTCGAGGCCCTTCTGATCTATGATTTCCTGCAGGAGCATGCCGGTCTCCTCCTGAATCACGAGATCCGTATCCACAAAGGAAAGTCCGCAGGCCTTGGCCAGAACAACTCCAACCGTACTTTTGCCAACTCCCGGCATACCGATGAGGGTAATATTTGTATCACGATTTTCCATAGTCAATTCTCCGTAAATTGGGGTCAGGTACCCTCAAATGCAGTCATACTGCGGGTTCCCGCCGGTTTCCTTATGGGGGTCAGGCACCACTGTTGATAACTCCTGTGAGGCGCGCCGGTGCTGGCTTGCATGGGGTCAGACCCCCTGAAACCAGCGCAGTCGTTGGGCGGGAGGGCGGTCAGAGTGGTGGTTCCTGACCCCATATGATTATAGCAGATAGGCCTTTCAAAAAATGATAAAAGATGATAAAATCATTTTCAAATAATAAAGGATAATAAAAAATGATAAAAGATATTAAAAATAATAAAGAATAATAAAAGAGTTTGAAAATGATAAAGAATGATAAAAATATCTATAACGACGCGCAAAACCCCTTCTCTCTGGCCTTCGGCAAGGAACCTTTTGAATTCATCTCCCGGACTGCCCAGATACAGAAGGTAATGGACACGTTCGAAAGCGGAGATACCGGCAGCCAGGCATATATTATTACTGGCCTGCGGGGCACAGGGAAAACCGTTCTTCTGACGGAACTTTCCAATCGCTTCGAAGGTATGGAAGACTGGCAGACCGTTGACCTGAATCCGAACCGGGAAATGCTGACAGCACTGATTTCCAAGCTTACATCAACAGCTTCTTTGAAGGATGTGTTTGCCAACCTCAAGGTTTCCATTAATATCCCCGGAGTCAGTATCTCTTTTGGCGGCAGGGACACGATTACAGATCCCGAAATCGCCCTTGAGAAGATGCTGGCCGCCATGAAGAAGAAAGGGAAAAAGCTGCTGGTGACCATCGACGAAGTGGACAACAGGCCAGAAATCCGCGCATTTGTTACCACATTTCAGATGATGATCCGGAAAGACCTGCCAATATACCTCCTCATGACAGGCCTCTATGAAAATGTTTCTGATCTGCAGAACGAGAGCAATATGACTTTTCTTCTTCGCGCTCCGAAGCTTACGCTGACCGCGCTGAGCCGGATCGGCATTATTTCCGCCTATAAGCGTTCCTGCGATGTGTCGGACGAAACGGCAAAGGAAATGGCCAATCTCACGAAGGGCTACGCATTTGCCTTCCAACTGCTCGGCTACCTCTATTGGAACGCGAAGTACAAGGATAATTCTACAGACATCGAACGCTTGCTGCCGGAATACGATCAGCAGCTGGAAGAATTTGTCTACGCAAAGATCTGGTCCGCGATGTCCCCGGGCGATCGGGAGCTGATGCGGGCCGTCACGGAAAAGGACCGCTACAAGGTGGCCGATCTGCTGGCCGATTCCGGCATGGACAACAGCCATTATTCTGTCTATCGCAGGCGGCTGGCGGACAAGGGCCTCATCGACGTCTCCGAGCGGGGGTATGTGAGTGCCACCCTGCCGCGCTTCGGGGAATTTATTCGAAACAGGGAGTGATTATTATTATCATGAATAATATAAACCGCCGGACAATGGCGGCTGGCGCCGAAAGGACGGGAATTTATGGAAATCGAGAATAATGTAAACCGCCGGGCAATCCTGGTCGGCGGAAGGATGGACGACACGGACGAAGACGCCTTCATCACCGGGATGGACGAGCTCGCAGGGCTCTGCCGCTCGCTCGACATCGAGCCCGTCGGGGAGCTGGTCCAGAACCTGACAAAGGAGGATTCCGCCACATATATAGGTTCCGGAAAGGTCGAGGAACTGGCGGCGGAGGTGGCCGAAAAGGGCGCTGATATAGTAGTCTTCAACAACACCCTGTCTCCGGCCCAGCTCACAAACCTCGCAGATGCCGTCGACACTGAAGTGCTGGACCGGACGGGGCTCATCCTGAACATCTTCACCGAAAGGGCGCGCTCGCGTGAGGCTCGCTTGCAGACCGACTACGCCCACCTGAAGTATATGCTGCCCCGTCTTGTGGGGCTGCGCAGGAACCTGGGCCGCCAGGGCGGCACGGGCGGGTCGCTCTCCAATAAGGGCTCCGGAGAGAAGGCCATAGAGCTGGACCGGCGGAAGATCGAAAAGGAGATGGCCTCTCTCCGTCGCGAGCTTGCGGAAATCGAAAAGGTCCGGAGCCAGCAGAGGAAGAAGCGCTCGGCCTCCGGCCTCGCGCTTGTTTCCCTCGTCGGCTACACGAACGCGGGAAAGTCATCGCTCATGAACCGCCTCCTCAGGGACTATGGCGCAGCAGACGAAAAAAATGTATACACGGCCGATATGCTCTTCGCGACGCTGGACACTTCCGTCCGCCGGATCGAGCCCGAGGGGCGCTGTCCCTTCCTGCTTTCCGACACCGTCGGCTTCATAAGCGACCTGCCGACGGACCTCGTGCAGGCCTTCCGCTCGACCCTGGAAGAGGCCCTGTATGCGGACGTCCTGGTCGAAGTCATCGACTGCTCGGATCCCAACTACAGGATGCACATGGACGTGACCGCCAAGACCCTGAAAGACCTGGGTGCCGACGGAATCCCCATTATTTATGTAATGAACAAGGCAGACAAAGTCTCAGGCGACTATCCCCGGAAGGCCGGGGACAGGCTCTACGTCTCGGTCCGCGGGAACATGGGCATGGACCTGCTCCTCGACGAAATCGAGGGTATTCTCTCCGCCGGCAGCACGGTCGAGAATTTCCGCATCCCCTACAGTGACTCCGGCGTGGAAGGAATCCTGAGGAGCGAGGCCGTCGTGAAGGAGTGCAGCTACGAGCCCGACGCCATCCTCATCACGGCGGAAGTCAAGCCTGAGACCGCCGGCCGGCTGCGGCAGTACATCATAGAGGGCCGCTGATAGGGGCCTCCCTGTATGGGGGTCAGGAACCACCACTCTGACCGCCCTCCCGCCCAATGGCCGCACTGGTTTCAGGGGGTCTGACCCTCTCTGAGACAGCAGCCATGCGGCTCACAGGAGTTATCAACAGTGGTGCCTGACCCCCATAGAGAAAACCGCTGAGAGCCAATGCCCGCGCGGAAGAGGCGGTACCTGACCCCCTATAAGCCTACAGCCGCGCGCTTTACAGTCACTTTCTGCAGCGGTTCCTGACCCCATAAAGGACCCGCAAAGGAGAAAACCATGTCCGACATCCTCACCTATCTCACAGACTACGGCGACGAGACGTTCGCGGATCGCCCCTTCGGAATTGCCGACAATTTCTGCCTGTCCGCCCTCTCCTACTTCGACGTTTCGCCCGTCGGCGACCGGATTTCCGGAGGCGGACAGATGACGATTCATGACATGGTGGGGGCCCTCGACCTTTCGGCCGTCGAAACCCGCGGGCTCGTGATGTTTCCGGTCGTCTTCATGCAATTAATGGCCGAGAGCAGGCGATTTGGCGACACATTAGTATCCGACTACACGGAAATCATGGACACGGAACGGGAGTGCCAGTTCGCGGCCTTCCGCTACACCATGAGCGACGGAGCCGCCTATTTCGCCTTCCGGGGAACGGACGCCTCCATAATCGGCTGGAAAGAGGACTTTCTCCTGGCCTGCGGGGAAACGGCCGCCCAGCGGTCGGCCGTCCGCTGGCTCGAGCACGCGATCAAAGGCGTCCGCCGACGCCGTCCCTGCTACGTCGGCGGCCATTCGAAGGGCGGCAACCTCGCGGTCTACGCGGCCGCTTACTGCAACGACGAAGCCTTCGAGCGCATCACGACAGTCTATAGTAATGACGGCCCCGGCCTCTGCCGCGACTGGACGCCGGACGGGCGCATCGAGCGTGTCCGCCCCCTGATCGTGAAAACCGTCCCCGAATATTCCATCGTCGGCATGCTCTTCCCCGACGGTATCCCCTTCCGCATTGTGAAGTCAAACGAAAAAGACAGCTACCAGCACAACATCTTCTCCTGGCAGCTGGCCTCTGATGCCCGCCCCGTCTACGCCGACGCCATCGACAAGGACGCAGCCCGCGTCAATACAGCGTTTCGCAACTGGATTGACGGCGAGGACATGGACCACCGCATGGCATTCATTAATAATATTTTCGACGCCATGCAGGAAGAAGACGCCACAACCCTGTCCGGCGCCACGTCATTCGACGGCTGGGAGCGCATTTTCTTCAAAGTCGCGAAGAAGCGCGGTATCTGGTCCACGGTCGGCAATCTCGTAAAGTCCTTCGTCAAAGCCTTCACGGACAAGGATTCCGACGACTACGCCCAGATGACCGGCCTCATCACGGGTATCGGCATGATAATAATCGGCTTCCTGATCCTCATTCTTTCGAACATCGCCTTCCTGGTCGTCGGCGCGGGCCTTTCGCTTCTGATCTTCATCCTGATGGTCTCCCGCCTTGTCCACAACGCTCACCGGGACATCCCGAAGGGGAACAAAGCCGTCCTGATCGCGGCCGACTGCGCCGTTGCGTTCATCGCCCCCATTTTCTCCTTCAGCGCTTCAAACCTCGAAATGGCCAGTGCCATCCTCCTCGGCGTCGCCCTCTTCGCCTACGGGGTCTACTGCTTCGCCAAACTCCTGAAGGACCGCGGCAACCACCTGACCGCCTTCCGCGCGGCCTGTGCCATCGGCAACGCCCTGGCCATCTTCGGCCTCCCGCTAAGCCTCTCCGACTACTACCTCATCGCGACCGGCATGAACATCGTCCTCCTGGGCTTCCTGCATATCTATGAAAGTCAATAAAAGAGGCGGGCACGCAACGCGTGCCCGCCCTGTCTTGCTTATTATATCGTATCCTTACGCCGTGAAGTCCACCCGGTCGCCTGCAAGGGCCGGGGAAATCTCGTCCCAGTTGACATTCTGAATGGCCTTGACAAGGTCGTCCATATTGCCGGCCTTGACGGTCGTGAACTTGACGGTCGCCGGGTCATAGGCTTTCTCGGGATAATCGTCCTCATCGTCGGAAACGGTCTTGCCCGTGGTCTTGTCCTTCACGCTGCCGTCGGCTTCTGAAGCCTTCGCGTCTTCCTTGGCAGCCTTCTTCGCATCCACCCGTTTCTCGGCCTGCTGTGCCTTAATGCGCTCCGACT
>CAZOYS010000034.1:0-13499 GCA_964584155.1 uncultured Lachnospiraceae bacterium | reverse complement strand
CCTTCAGCTATACGGATATCATCACGAAGGACATCCGCATGAAGCTTTGCTGAAAAAGATTTTTCAAAACCCCGGGTAGGGAGCGCCGGAGGGCGGCTGTCCGCCCGGGGTTTTTCTATTTTCGAGATGAAAAAGAAATCTGAAAAGAAAAGAAAACTCACTATACGGCTCATGGCCCCTGTGCTGGCGGCTGCGAGCACGTTCTGCGCTGTCATGACCCCTATGCAGGCCGGCGCGACGAAGATCACGGACCTCACAAATCAGAGTCAGGACCTGCAGAACAGCATCAACAGCGCCAATGCGGAGCTCGTTGACATTCTGTCGGACATCGATGCCATTTCGGCTGAAATCTCCGAGAAGCAGCAGGAGATTCAGCAGGCCGAGGCGGACATCGCAGCTGCCGAAGCAGCGGAGCAGCAGCAGTACCAGGCCATGAAGAAGCGCATGAAGTTCATGTACGAGAATGGCAACAAGAGCATCATCGAAATCTTTGTGGAGTCGGACAATTTCGCGGATTTCCTGAACCGGGTCGAATATACGAACGCTGTCTATTCTTCGGACCGGCAGATGCTGGATTCCTATGAGGCCACGAAGATTGAGATTCAGGGCATGAAGGAAGACCTCGAGTCCGAGCAGGGAGACCTGCAGTCTCAGCAGAATGATCTTGCGGCCAAGCAGTCGGCTCTGAATACGAAGATTTCCCAGATGAAGGCCCAGAAGCAGGACGTGGATGCGGCCCTTGCCGATGCGAAGAAGAAAGCGGCTGAGGAGGCCGAGAGGAAGCGGAAGGCCCTGGAAGCCGAGAAGGCGAGACAGAGGGCAGCTGCCGTTGCTGCGGCAAAGAAAGCGCGCGAAGAAGAGGCTGCCCGGGCGGCTGCAGCTGCTGCATCTTCGTCTACCAGCTCTTCATCATCTTCTTCGGCTTCCGCTGCAGAGGACGTATCCGACGGAGGCAGCTATAATCCTTCCCCGGTCACGAATATCAGCGGAAGCGAGGTTGTATCCTACGCGAATCAGTTTGTCGGCAACCCCTATGTCTGGGGCGGCAACTCCCTGACAGAGGGCTGTGACTGCAGCGGCTTTGTCGTGCAGGTCTATAAGCATTTCGGCATCAACCTCTCCGGTTCGAGAAACAGCGCTGCCCTGCGCAGCGTCGGCCAGAAGGTTTCCTACGAGAATCTGCAGCTTGGCGATATCGTCTGCTACTCCGGTCATGTGGCCATCTATGCGGGCGGCGGCCTGATTGTCGAGGCCCAGAGTACGGCCACAGGCATCACGAACTACCGTCCTGTCACCTGCCACAAGATTCTGGCTATAAGGCGGGTTATCTGAGAATACTTTTTTGCCAATATTCATGGGGCTGTGTTTTTTGCACAGCCCCATGCCCTTGTATGGGCGGTATTTGCGCAGGAATCATGAAATATGCACGAAGATGACAAAATAGACTTCAGCCTGGGCGAAATTCCGGCGGATGCGGAGCCTGAGGAAGAAACTTCTTCACCGACGGCAGGTGACAGTCATGAAAGCGCTTCAGCGGCTGCTGGAAAAGTGCATGCTGCAAGCCCCGGAAATTCAGGCGGAGAGCCTGTGGAAGAAGCCGGGCCTGAAGGCAAACAGGAGAAAAGTACCGATCCTCCCGCGAAATTTCATACGAGAAGGAACGCCCCGACCACCGCAGGCTTCTACACGAATATGGCAGGCTACGGAGCCGGAGTGGCGCAGGAGACGGCTGTCCATGAACGGAAGCGGAAAAAGGCCGCCGAGGAGGCCGCCCCTCCCAGACAACAGGCGAAGCTGTGGCTGAGAGCAGCCATTCAGGCGGCCGCCATCACGGCGGCCGCCGTCCTCCTCATCTACATAGCCCTGACGGCCGGGGACAGGCGGGAGGACATCGACGTCCACAAGTATAAAGACGCCGTGGCCGTGACCGTGGACGGAGAGGACATGACCATCTCCGACCTGGCCTTCTATATCATGTATGAGGAGGCCAAGGTCGAGCACCAGGCGGAAATATACAATCCGGACAACACCCGGGACTACTGGAACATCCTCATGAACGGGGTCTACCTGTCCGCCCGGGTCAAGGAAATGGTCATGGGTATGGCGGTCCACGACCGAATCTTCTATAATGAGGCGGTGAAGGCCGGAATCACCTTGTCGGAAGAAGAAAAAACGACGATGGAGAACCGGCGGACGGACTTCTGGGAGGACCTCTATCCCTCGCAGACGGAAGATCTGTTTGCCACCCGGGATGATATCAATCATGTCATCTACGAAATCGGTCTGGCGGAAAAATACCAGCAGAAGCTGGCCATCGAGAACAATGTCTCCTACAATAGCTACGACTGGAACGGGAAGAATTACGAGAAGCTCAGAGACGAAGACCACAAGGTGAAGGTCAACGACAGCATCTGGCACCGCTTCCACATGGGAAACAATACCCTGACTCACGGGCAGGCCAATTTCATTCAGGGCAGAGACAAGCAAAAGACATCAGAAGAATAATGTAAAACAACTATTCTCCCGGCGGCTGTGGAGGCGCAGCCGTGCCGGGGAATGAACTGCAAGACAGAAGCTTGCAGCTGACACGGAAGAAAATATTATTCATGAGAAAGAGAAAACGAGGCGTTCGAAAGGAAATGAAGCTGAACAGAAACGACCCCTGCTGGTGCGGGAGCGGGAAGAAGTACAAGTACTGTCACGAGGACTTTGACCGGCGGATTGAGAAGGCCCGGATGGAGGGCCACAAGGTGCCGGACCACAAGATGATCAAGACCCCGGAGCAGGTGGAGAAGATCAAAGAGAGCGCCAAAATCAATATGGCCTGCCTTGACGAGGTGGCGAAGCAGATTCATGAGGGCATGACGACCCTTGAAATCGACAATATCATAAATGACGTCACTTACGGCATGGGCGGCATTCCGGCCCCTCTCAACTACGAGGGCTTCCCCAAGTCCGTCTGCACATCGGTGAACGACCAGGTCTGCCACGGCATTCCCTCGAAGGACGTTGTCCTCCGGGACGGGGATATCGTGAACGTCGACTGCTCGACGATTCTGAACGGGTATTTTTCCGACTCCTCCCGCATGTTCATGATCGGGAATGTAAGCAAGGAGAAGCAGGACCTGGTGCGGGTTGCGAAAGAATGCTGTGACCTCGGCCTTGCCCAGGTAAAGCCCTGGGGCTTCCTCGGGGATATAGGCGAAGCGGTCCACACCCACGCCGAGGAGCACGGCTACAGCATAGTCAAGGACATCGGCGGCCACGGGGTCGGTCTCGAATTCCACGAGGAGCCCTGGGTAAGCTATGTGACGAATGCGGGCGAGGACATGCTCATGGTGCCCGGCATGATGTTTACGATCGAGCCCATGGTAAACGCCGGAACCTACCAGTTCTACACGGACGAGGCCAATGGCTGGGAGGTCTATACCCTGGACGGCGAGCCTTCAGCCCAGTGGGAGTACCAGGTCCTCGTCACGGAAGACGGATACGAGGTCATTTCGAACTGAGAAACTGCAACGGTATATCATTCGGCGTATACGATAATAGGCGGTGCAGGGCCCTCTACGATTGTCTACAGGCCACTGAAACGCCTTTTTGAAGCGATGAAGATTCTGTTTCCCACTACCCGCGACCTCTGCTATTTTTCAGCGGACTTTTTCGCTGAGCAGATTACAAGGGCCCTGAAAAAACAGGGCGTCGAGGTGGTCCGCCTGCCCCTTCCCGAGCGCATCGTGGATGGGAAGCCCGTGACGCCGGACTTTTCGCCCCTTGAAAGGTATGAAGGGCAGCATTTTGATGCCATCATCGACATCAATTCCAAGCTCCCCTATCTCGAGGCGGAGCCGGGCGTCCGTTATCTCGACACGTTTGACGCCCCCTTCATCAACATTATTCTTGACCATCCCCTCTACCACCATCCGGGCCTGGCCTTTCATCTGAAGCGCTATTACACGGTGACAATCGACCGCCGCCACAACGCATTCATAGAGAAATATTATCCATGGATAATGCAGAGCTTCTATTTGCCTTTGGCCGGAACGCTTGCACCTTCCTTTGAAGAACGAATTCCCCGCCTTCTCTTCCCCGGAACCTTTGAACCGGAGCACTGTCTCTATGAAGAGGCTGAAAAACTCCCGAAATGGGCATTCCGGATTGTAAGAGACCTTTATGGAGTCTGGAACCCGGAAAAGGAACCCATGGAAGAGGCGGTGGCAGCCTGTCTTGGAAGCCTGTCCGAAGAACGGACAGGTGAAATTCTGGCCTATTTCAAAGAACATGAATGGTCTGTCCTTGCAGAGGCAGCAGGCGCGGGGCAGTCATTTCCGGAAGGTGCAGAGCAGAATCCGCTGCTTTCGCTCTCCGTATTTCCGGTCATCATGAACTACCTCTATCCTCTGGACCGGCTGACGCGGTTCATGATGCGAAAGCGTGTGGTTACGGCTCTTGCTGAGGCCTGCGCCGCCCTCGACATTCAGGGGGAGGGCTGGGAGATGACGGATGTCTTCAATCACGTGAATGTGCACTCCGTGCCCCCCATGCCCATAGGGCCGTCCATAGAAACCATGGCAAGGTATCGGGCCGTGCTCGATATCAATCCGAATTTCTTCGAGGGCCTTCACGATCGGGTGTCGACCGCCCTCATAAACGGCTGCCTTACATTTTCCAATATGTCGGAGACAACAGCCCCGAAATCGCCCCTGTTCCGGCACTACAGTTCCTTTGATACGGACAGCCTTTGTGAGCAAGTGTTGAGGGCGCAGGGGGAAGACTTTGAAAGGGCTGGAGAAGGTACAGAGGACGATTATCCACTCAATTGGGATGAATATGCGGAGCGTATAATAGCATGGATTACGAGACTGAACTGAAGAAGCGGACGGCGGGCGTAGAGGAAATCATCATGAATTTCCTGCCGGCGGAAGAAGGCTACGCGAAGACAATCATGAGCGCCATGAACTACTCCGTCATGGCCGGGGGCAAGCGCCTGCGGCCTCTCCTCATGGCCGAGACCTATAAGCTTTTTGCGACTCAGGACGGCAGCGCCCCGCTGATTCCGCAGAACCCTGTCCTCCACCGCTTTATGGCGGCGATAGAGCTCATCCACAACTATTCCCTCGTGCACGACGACATCCTCGACCACGACGAATACCGGCGGGGCAAGAAGACGACCCACGCGGTATACGGGGACGATATGGGGCTGCTCGCGGGGGACGCCCTTTTGAACTACGCCTTCGAAACCGCGACCGGCGCCTTTGAGGCCGAGCGCGTGTGCGAGGCCTGCATGCTGCTCTCCCTGACGAATGAAGCCGCTTACATGCAGCGCATCGCCAAGGCCCTGCAGGTCCTCTCGAAAAAGGCCGGCATCTACGGCATGATCGGGGGCCAGACCTGCGATGTCGAGGACGAAGGAAAGCAGATCACGAAGGAAGAGCTGGACTTCATCCAGGAAGGGAAGACCGGGGCCCTGATTGAGGCAGCCATGCTGGTCGGCGCCATCCTGGCCGGGGCTTCGGAGGAAGACCTCATGAAGGTGGAGGCCGCCGCTTCGGGCATCGGCCGGGCCTTCCAGATTCGGGACGACATCCTGGACGTGACCGGGGACGAGGCGACCTTAGGCAAGCACGTGGGGAGTGATGAAGAGAATAATAAAGTCACCTACGTCACCTTCGAGGGCCTCGAGAAGGCGGAAGCCGACGTGAAGAGCCTGTCGGAGGACGCCCTTTTGATCCTGAACTCCTTTGCCAACACAAATGACTTCCTGACGGAAACCGTGCAGTGGCTGACGACAAGGGAGAAGTGAAAATGCGGCGCGTTGGGAGGACGCGCCGCATTTTCCTGCAGAGGGCAGCTTCCGGCATGAGGAAATTTCAGTTGAACGTTTTCACTTCATCTTCTGCCCAGCCTGGGTTTCCGTCTTTCATGAAAGCAGCCCAGGCATCAAGCATTTCGGCTGACAGATGAAAATCGCCTTCTGTCATTGGCCTCCAGCTGCGTCCAAGTGTTCCGAACATATACCAGAGCTCGGAGGAATGAAAAGCACCCGCTCCATCACCCGGAAGGGGATGGGCGAAATAACACCTGTGGCAAGAAATCCCGGCCTTATTAAGGGCGTCGGCCAATGCCTCGTTTTCCCGGAAGAGATAATTCTCTTCCGGATTTTTTTGTCCCTTATATTCCACCCAAAGGTCATCGGCCGTGCAGCTCAATAGGCAGGGGACGAGGGAGGAAGCGCTTTTTTCTACGGCATTGTCGAAGGTCATGGGAAACAGATATCCGTCTGTCACTGCGGACAGGGGAAAGGGAGTCTGCAGAATGGAGGAGAATGCTGCAACGAATTCTTCGCCCAGTTTTGCAAGCTCTGTGCCGGGCAGGCAGGTGAAGTCCTGCAGGGAAAGCCTCTTCATTTTGAGAAAATCAATGCAGGCCTCCTCCAGCTCTATTAGCGGGCGACCGATGGTGAAGCGGCTGTTCATGCCGCCGCCGCTTTGAAGAATTGCCCTTTGAAATTTCCCGATAGCGGCAGGCGACGTCATGAGGGCCCGGACACACATGGCCCCGGCGGACTGTCCCATCAGGGTTATGTTTCCGGGGTCTCCGCCGAAGGCTTCAATATTTTCACGGATCCAGTCTATTGCGGCAAGCTGGTCGAAAAGACCGTAGTTCCCGCTGCAGACGCTATCGTTTTTTTCGTCAGCCAGGGCGGGGTGGGCGAAAAAGCCGGGAAAACCGAGTCGGTAGCTTACCGTCACAAGAATAATGCCCCGCCGCGCATATTCCTCTCCGTCAAATTCTATTTCGGAATTCCAACCGGAAATCATGGCCCCGCCGTGGAAGAATACGGCGACCGGACAGCCGGTCGCGTGCTCAGGCGCCCAGATGTTGAGATACAGGCAGTCCTCACTGAGTGGGGGCGTGAAAGCGGGATCCGAATAGAATTCCCTGAAGTAAAAGTCCGTGCTTTTCCGCTCGCACTGTATAGCCCGGGGCGGAAAAAAGGAGGTATCCAGGTCATGAGGCCATGGCAGGGCCTTCCCGGGAGCCTTCCAACGAAGATTTCCTACAGGAGCCTGAGCGTAAGGAATCCCGAAAAAATGCCTCCCGTATTTGCCCCGCCTTCCGATCGCTGTACCGTACCGGGTCCGCACGGGGGCTTGATTTTCCGACATATCTGTTTTCACTTCTGTTTGCGGGCTCACGCTTTTATCCTTCTTGATAGCCGGTGTCAGGCTGCTCTTTTCCTATGGTTTCCGCACCGGGATTCTCCCATTCGTAGCTTCGCTGCAGATGGCGGAATTCTGTCGGTGAGTGGCCGACGGTTTCCTTAAACAGACGGTTGAAGGTGGACACACTGGGAAATCCGCACTGCATGCAGACATCCGTGACCGGCATCCTTGCGTCTGCGGCCAGCATATAGCGGGCTGCCGTTATGCGGCAGCTGTTTACATATTTTTTGAAGGGCAGATTCGTATACTGGCGAAAGAGGCGGAGAAAGTGGGATTCGGAGAATCCGCACAATTCAGCTACCTCTGATGATGACAGTTCCCGGGCAATATTGTCTTCAATATAACGGCAGGCTGCCTGCATGCGGTCAGAGGCCTCCCGTGAAGGCTCCTGCAGGGCCGTTCCCGAACCGGCCACCGGTGTGAAACGGCTGCTGGCTTCCAGAAGAAAGTTCAGCAGAAGGCTGTATATATGGGCATATCTGAGACGCTGGTCTGTGGAGTACCAGCTGTAAATGCCGGAAATCAGGGTATTCATCCCGTTAGCCTCCGGACTGTTTTCGGCAGCAGATGCAGGAAAGAAGGCATAGGGGAGAAAGGCCCGGTAGAGATTCTGCATGCCGGGAACCTGAAGGAAGAGGTCCGGGTCAAATAGAAGGATGTACCGGCTTCCTCCTGGAGCAGGTTCTGCAATGTGATGGAGAATTCCGGGCGGGATCAGCAGGATATCTCCGGGCTGAAGATGCAGGGCATTTCCATCCACCGTCACATCATAATTTCCCCGGAGGGGCATGATGATCTCGAAGGATGGCTGCCAGTGGTTCGGATACGAGTCATCCTGTACGTTTAAATAGGCACGGATTTTCAGAGACTTGTCATAGACAACGGTTTCGCGTTCTCCGTGAAGTATTTCAATCACTGCTGTACTCTCCCTGTCTTCTCTGATAACTGCCCAAAAACAACTATTTCACCGCCAAAGATTCCCGGAAACGTTTGGACATATTATGAAAAGTGCACAAGAAAAATTCGCTCCACAAGAGACTGATTGCCAAAAATGCTTGTAAAATCGGGATTTTTCCTATGTGCATATTAGCACATCTGCCAATGAAGACCAACAAAAACGGTAGGCGATGATTAAAAATGGGCAGTTATTGGTGCGATTTGAAGAGAAGAAGAAAGGAAGGGAGTTTATCATCAGCTTATCAGTTCGGAACAGAAAGAGGAGACGCCCATTGATGAACCGGAGAGAAGCCGTTCGGCAGGCTGAAGAACTTGTCGGGCAGATGACTGTTGAAGAAATGATATCCCAGCTTTCATATGATGCCCCGGCCATAGAGAGGCTTGGAATTCCTGCCTACAACTGGTGGAACGAGGCCCTGCATGGCGTGGCCAGAGCCGGAACGGCAACGGTTTTCCCACAGGCAATCGGTCTTGCGGCTACGTTTGACAGGGAACTGGCAAAGGAAGAAGCTGATGCGATATCTACGGAAGCCAGAGCCAAATACAATGAGTCTTCGAAAAGAGGGGACCGGGGAATTTATAAGGGACTGACCATGTGGTCGCCGAACGTGAATATTTTTCGCGACCCGCGTTGGGGACGCGGGCATGAAACATATGGGGAGGATCCTTTCCTTACAGGTGAAATGGGGGCTGCTTTTGTGGAGGGCCTGCAGGGAAACGGTGAGTATCTGAAGACGGCAGCCTGTGCAAAGCATTTTGCTGTTCATTCGGGTCCGGAAGCCATCCGCCACAGTTTTAATTCCGAATGCAAGAGAAAGGACATGGCGGAAACATATCTGCCTGCATTCAAGAAACTCGTTAAAAAAGCCGGAGTAGAGGCTGTTATGGGGGCCTACAATCGTGTAAACGGTGAAGCGTGCTGCGCAAGCCCTTTTTTGCAGGGAATTCTGCGGCGAGACTGGGCCTTTAAAGGCCATTTTGTGTCGGACTTTCAGGCTTTAAAGGACATTCATTCCGGACATGGTCTGACAGCGGATGCGGAGGAGACGTCAGCATTAGCTTTGAAGAACGGGTGCGATTTAAATGCCGGCACCACATACCGGGAGGGACTGGAGCAGGCTTTCGAAGACGGCAAGGTGGATGCGGAAACCATTCGTACAGCAGCTGTTCGACTGTTTACAACCCGCTTTCTGCTGGGCGTTATGAAAGGCCAGAAGACTGAGTTTGACGGACTTTCCATGGAAAGCGTAGAATCTCCGGCCCATATCCGGCTTGCCCGACGGGCGGCAGAAGAGAGCGCCGTGCTTCTGAAAAACGACGGACTGCTGCCCCTGAAAAAGCAGAATATACGCAGCATAGCCGTGGTCGGGCCGAACGCCGATGACCGGCATTCGCTGGATGGGAATTATCACGGAACGGCCGGCAGATATGTGACGGCGCTGGAAGGAATCCGAAATTGCGTTGGTGACGATGTTCGTATTTATTATTCTGTCGGCTGTGCCCTGAACCGGGACCGGACCGAGGATCTGGCAGAGCCGGATGATCGCCTTGCTGAAGCAGCTGCCTGCTGTGAACTTTCGGATGTAGTCATCTGTGTGCTTGGATTGAATGAATTTCTGGAAGGGGAGGAAGGAGACGACGGCAATCAGTATATCAGCGGGGACAAGGCGGATATTTCCCTTCCGGCATCCCAGCAGCGGCTTCTGGAAACGGTGGCTTCTTCAGGCAGACCTTTTGTCGTTGTGCTGATGGCCGGAAGCGATATTGACCTTTCTTATGCAGCTGACCACGCGAATGCAATATTGGATATGTGGTATCCGGGAGAGCAGGGCGGGAACGCCCTGGCAGATATATTATTTGGCAAAGTCTCTCCCTCCGGCAAGCTGCCGGTTACATTTTACCGGAGTATCAGTGATGTGCCGGAATTTACATCCTATGACATGGAGGGCAGAACGTATCGGTATCTCCGGAAAGATGCCCAATATCCCTTTGGATACGGGCTTACATACGGGGACTGTTTTGTGACAGGTGCTGAAGTGGCCGGCGGAGAAGACGCGGTTGCTGAAGCAATGAAGAGCTCCGAACAAGGAAGCATTATTATTGAAGCCCAAGTAGAGAACGGGAACAGCTTCCCGACTGACGAAGTCATTCAGGTTTATGTCCGGGCGGAAGAGGCACAGGACGAGAAGAGAAACTGTGCATTGTGCGGTTTCGAACGGGTTCATCTAGAAGCGCTTGAGAAAAAAAACGTTGAAATTCGAATCGCGGCCGAAAATCTGCTTGTCGTGAACGAAGAGGGACAGGAGGTCAAAGAAGGCAGCGGGTTGCATTTCTGGGTCGGAACGAGTCAGCCGGATCGCGTCAGCGAACGGCTTACGGGGCGCATCCCCGTTGAGCTTACGGTGAGACTTGTCTGAACATATTATTCTAAGGGGAGAGATTTAGTTTAAAGGAGGAAACAAACATGAAGAAAAAACTTCTATCCCTGATTCTTGCTGGAACGATGGCAGCATCGCTGATGGCGGGCTGTGGAGTGTCCACGGACACGGGCTCCGGCGGCAGCAGTGATTCAGCCGGCAGCGATACCGCATCCACGGGTTCTTCCGCCGCATCCGAGGCGACAGGAGATGAAGAAGAAATCACCTGGGCATTCTGGGATGATCTCAATGCCAGCCAGGACCTGATGACACAGACCTACAAGGACACGGTTGACCGCTTCAACGAAACCTACAAGGGCAAATATCACCTGAATGTCGTTACGACGAACCTCGAGGAGTATGATTCCAAGGTCAATGCCCTTGTGGCGGCCGGGAATACGCCGGATCTTCTGATCTGTAATCCCGGACCGAATGCGGACGTCTATGTAAATTCCAATGTAGTCCAGCCAATCAACAAGTATCTGGACGAGGATCCGGATTGGAAGAATTCCTTCTCCGGCGGCATGTTTGACCGTATTACCTACGGTGATGATATCTACGGGGTTCCCACGAACTTCGCAGCAGCCCTCTGCTTCTACAATACGGAGCTTTTTGAGAAGGCCGGAATTACAGAAGTTCCGAAGGATATGGACGGCTTCCTTGCAGCGTGCGACAAGCTGAAGGCAGCCGGAATCACACCTATTTCCTGCTCGGCTTCCACTGCATGGTGCCTTTCCATGATTGCCGGCTACTGCATGAACCGCGAGGGTGTGGATACGAAAGCCCTGAACAGTGGGGATATGCACTGGACGGATGACAAGGTTAAGGCCGGTGCCAATGATCTCGTTACAATTTCCAAATATTTCCAGGATACATATCTCGGGGATTCCAACGATGATGCTACGGCCCACTTCTACAACGAGGAAGCCGCCATGCTGATTCAGGGATCCTGGGTAATTGCTCAGATGAACGGCAACTCCGATACGATCGAAGACAAGTGCGGCGTTTTCTCCTTCCCTACGCTGGACGGCTCCAACGGCCCCATGATCGTCAAGACGGATAATGTCCTGATGTCCTCTACAACGAAATATCCGGATGCCTGCATCGCTTTCATGAAGATGCTGACAGACGATACGGCCCAGAAGGCTACTGCTGAAAAGGCAGGCAAGATTCCGGTTACAAATGTGGAGTATGACAAGAACGTGGCACCCAAGCAGCTTTCCTATGTATCCGATATTTTGGCTACCATGACGGATTCCTTCGGCTTCTACAATGAGTCTCTTGCATCTGTTGAAGCCGGTGATACGTTTGACAACAATATGGTTTCCATTGTCATGGGCGAAGAATCCGTAGATGACGGCTGCCAGGCTATTGAGACCTTCTATGCCGACAATGTTTGGAACAAGTGATTTTCAGGTGGCGACAGTATGGACAAACTGCTGAGAGACAAAAAGGCAATCGCCTTCTTTGAGGCACCGGCGCTGATCATGTTCACGCTGATCCTCTTCATCCCGATCGTATATGCGATATTCATCTCGTTCTGCGACTGGAATGCCCTGACGAAGCCCGTATTTGTCGGCATGAAGAACTACGCGGATCTTTTCACGAAGGACGCGATATTCAGGACTGCACTTAAGAACTCCATCTTTTTTGCCCTGTTTTCACTGGTCACCCAGCAGGCCGCAGGCCTGCTGCTGGCCGTGGTCCTTTCGAATCTCAGATGGGGAAAGAACCTCTACAAGAATATTATTTATCTGCCCTGTGTTCTTTCTTCCGCAGCACTCGGACTTCTTTTCAGTTTCCTGCTGAAGCCGAACATGGGCCTGAACCAGTTGCTGGCGGTATTCGGAATCAAAGGTCCGAACTGGCTGATGTCTGTGAAGGGGACCATTCCACTGACGATGTGGGTCATCGGTGTTGTTGCCCTGTGGATTTATGTCGGGACGACAATGATGCTCTATATGGCTGGAATTTCGGGCATTGACAACAGCCTGATGGAGGCGGCCTACATTGATGGAGCGACGAAGAGCCAGACTTTCTTCCATGTGACACTGCCTCTTTTGAAGCCCATGATGAAGACGACGATTTCCCTGACTCTGATCGGGTCTCTGAAATTCTTTGACCTTGTTTACAACATGACCCAGGGCGGGCCGAACAATAAGACTCAGAATCTGGCGACATGGCTATATTTCGAAGGCTTTGCCTACTTCAAATACGGGTATGCATCTGCGATTTCCGTAGTATTGCTGCTTATGTGCCTGCTGGCTACGTTCATTGTCAATAAGTGTATCAATACGAAAGACTTTGATGAAGTCTGAGGAGGCAGGAAGAATGAAAAAGCATTCAATAAACAGAAGAACGGCCAAGCCTGCGTCAGTAATCAAATATACTGTGCTGACTATGCTGGCCCTCATATATGTCCTGCCGTTACTCTGGATTTTGATGGTGTCCGTGAAGACGAATGCGGAGATCTTTTCCAATCCCTTCGGCTTTCCGGAGGTCCTGCAGCTCGGCAATTACATTTTCGCCTGGAAGCAGGGCATGTTGGGGGCTGCACTGAAAAACTCCTTTATTATCTGTTTTGTCACGCTGTTTTTCAGCCTCTTCATCGGCTCCATGGCTGCGTTCGGAATTGCCAGGATGCGGTGGAAGCTTTCCGGTCCGACATTTGTCTACTTTCTGATCGGGATGATGGTGCCGGTTCATTGTGTACTGATTCCCCTCTTTGTGACATTTTCAAAGCTGCATCTGACCAATACCTATATAGGTCTGATTATTCCCTATATTACGTTCGCTCTTCCGATGATTATTTTCATCCTGACGAATTTCTACAAGGGGATTCCCGGAGAACTGTTTGACGCAGCCTGCATAGATGGGTGCTCCATTTACAAGGCGTACTTTT
>CAZOYS010000033.1:0-14115 GCA_964584155.1 uncultured Lachnospiraceae bacterium | reverse complement strand
CGAGGCCGGCACTGATGGAATATACCGGAGCAATCTGTCCGTACTCGTCCTGGCAGAAGTAGGACTTCATGCCGTGGAAGATACCGAGGCGGCCGGTGGCTATCGTCGCCGCCGTCTCAAAGGTGTCCGTACCCCGCCCGGCTGCTTCACAACCGATGAGTCTGACCCCTTTGTCATCGATGAAGTGGTAAAAACTTCCTATCGCGTTCGACCCTCCGCCGACGCAGGCCATGACCACATCAGGGAGCCGTCCTTCCTTTTCGAGCATCTGCTGCTTTATTTCCCGTGAAATGACGGCCTGGAAGTCGCGGACAATCGTGGGGAAGGGATGGGGGCCCATGCAGGAGCCCAGGCAGTAGTGGGTGTCAGCAATCCGCCGCGTCCACTCCCGCATGGTCTCGGAAACCGCGTCCTTGAGTGTTCCGGTTCCGGATTCGACCCCGTGGACCTGGGCTCCGAGAAGCCGCATGCGGTAGACGTTCAGGGCCTGCCGCTCCATATCCTTGACGCCCATGTAGACGTCGCACTCCATGCCAAGGAGGGCAGCAACTGTCGCGGTCGCCACCCCGTGCTGGCCGGCGCCGGTCTCCGCAATGAGCCTTGTTTTTCCCATCTTCTTGGCAAGAAGGCCCTGGCCCAGGCAGTTATTGATCTTGTGGGCGCCCGTGTGATTCAGGTCCTCCCGCTTCAGGTAGATTTTCGCCCCGCCCAGGTCCTTCGTCATGTTTTCCGCATAGTAGAGAAGGGAAGGGCGGTTGGCGTAATTATTGTAGAGGTCGGTCAGCTCCCGGTTGAACTCAGGATCGTCCTTGTAGTGATTGTAGGCATCCTCGAGCTCGATCACGGCGTTCATCAGGGTCTCGGGAATGTACTGGCCCCCGTGGATGCCGAAGCGGCCCTTGGACGTGCTGCTGTTGTTTTCGCTCATTTCGTGCTTCCTTTCCTTGCTAGCTCGATAATATTTTTTACCTTTTTTCTATCTTTGAAGCGGTCAGTTTCTACAGAAGAGCTGATATCCACTGCGTATGGACGGAGAGTTTTTATCGCATGACTAATATTTTCCTTCGAGATGCCTCCCGCCAGAAAGTAGGGGCGTGAAAACCCGGAGAGGAGGTCCCAGTTGAAGGTCTGCCCGCTGCCCTTTCCGGCGTCGAGGAGAATCATGTCAGCAGGAGAACTTTCCGCAGCCTTCAAAATTTCTTCAGCCCGCCATCGTTCCCCATCTTCCTTCGGTAGTACAAAGGATTTGATCACGGGTTTACCTGTTGCTTCCTGCACCTTCATGATGTATTCAGGGCTCTCGCTCCCGTGCAGCTGGGCGGCTCCGATAGCGCCTTCCTTCAGAAGCTCGATCACAATCTCAATCGGAGAATCCACAAAAACCCCTACCGGAGTGATGTTTTTGTCGAGTTTGGCGGTCAGATTTTTTACTTCTTCATGTGGTAAGGAGCGGAAACTTGCTGGAAAATCGATGATGAATCCTGCATAATCCGGCAAATAGTCATTGACGATGGCGATATCCTCATCCCGCCGGAGGCCGCAGATTTTGACTTTTGTCACAGAGGCCTCACCTCCTGCAAATGGCATCCCTACCTGCCGTCTAACGCAGCCAGCACAGCAACTTTGTCTTGCGCCCGCATCAGGGTTTCTCCGATAAGGACAGCATCGACACCGGCTGCCTTGAGTTTGGCAATATCGACCGTACCCCGGATACCGCTCTCGGAGACGAAAACCACGTCGGGCGGGGTTTCTTTGCGGAAGGCAACAGACCGGCCGGTGTCGACTTCAAATGTACGGAGGTCTCTATTGTTCACACCGACAATCTTCGCCCCGGACTTCAGGGCCCGCTCATGCTCGGCCCCGTCATAGGCTTCCACCAGGGCGTCCATGCCGAGCTCTTCAGCCAGAAGCCGATATTCCTTCAACTGCACATCGTCTAGTATGTTGCAAAGCAGCAACACCGCACTCGCACCAAGCGCAGCCGCGCCGTATACCATGTACTCGTCCACAACGAAGTCTTTCCGGAGTACCGGAATTTGTACCTCTGAAGCGATTTCCTCCAGATACTGATCCGCCCCCTTGAAGTAGAAAGGCTCGGTCAGGCAGGAGATGGCTGCCGCGCCGGCTGCCTCGTAGTCTTTCGCAATCTGAAGATAAGGAAAGTCCGGCGCGATCAGCCCCTTGGAGGGGGACGCCTTCTTGACCTCGCAGATGTAGGAAAGGCCCGGCCGCTGCAAAGCTTTGAGAAAGCTCAACTTCTCCTGCTCCGCGGCCGGGGCCTTTCTCCGGGCCTCGGCACAGGCCTCGGCCCGACCCCGCATCTCCTGCAGACTTACCTTCTTCTTTTCTTCCGCGACCCGCTCTCTGGTTGATGCGGCAATCTTTTCAAGAATATTTTCCATATCAGCAATCCATATAGAGTCTGCAGAAATTTCTGATAATCTGTCCCCCCACGTCCGTCATGACGGATTCGGGGTGGAACTGCAGGCCGAAAAGCTTCTTATTGGCGTCCTCCACAGCCATGACTTCTCCGATTTCGGAGACCGCCGTGACCTTGAGGGAGGGTGGAAGACTTGCCGCATCAGCTGCCAGCGAGTGGTATCTTGCTGCAAAAAAGACATCCGGAAGCCCATTCAGAAGGACCGATTCTCCGGTCCGGTGCATCTCCTTCCGCTTGCCATGCATGAGCTCGGAAGCGTAGATGATTTTCCCGCCGCTTGCCTCACAGATGGCCTGGTGGCCCAGGCAGACACCCAGAATCGGATACTTGCCGCCCAGGGTCTTTACGACATCCTCACAGATGCCCGCATTCTTGGGCCGCCCGGGGCCGGGCGAGAGGACGATAGCGTCGGGGTTCATATTATCAAGCTCTGAAACGGATATGGCGTCGTTCCGGTAGACGGTGATATCCGGGTCCACGGAGCCGATCAGCTGGTAGAGGTTGTAGGAAAAAGAATCGTAATTATCTATCAGGACGATCATATTATTCTATACCTCCCTCTGCGGCCCGGCAGGCATCCACAACGGCAGCCGCCTTGTTCCGGCACTCATTCCACTCGTTCTCGGGGACGGAATCGGCCACAATGCCCGCGCCGGACTGGATCACGATCTGGCCCTTCTTCTTGTAGACCAGGCGGATGGCGATGCAGACGTCGAGGTTGCCGGCGAAGTCGATATAGCCGATGGCCCCGCCGTAGAGTCCGCGCTTACGGCCTTCCAGTTCCTGAATGATCTGGCAAGCCCGGAATTTGGGCGCTCCGGACAGGGTCCCGGCCGGAAGGATGGAATCCACACAGTTCACGGCGTCATAGTCATAGCGAAGCTTTCCCGTTACCGTAGAGCCTATGTGCATGACGCGGGAGAAGCGCTCGATTTCCATGTACTTCTCGACTTTGACCGTGCCGATTTCACTGACCCGGCCGATGTCGTTGCGGCCTAAGTCAACGAGCATATTGTGCTCGGCCAGCTCCTTTTCATCGGCCAGGAGGCCTTTTTCAATTTCTTTATCCTCTTCAGGTGTCTTGCCCCGGGGCCGGGTACCGGCCAGGGGGAAGGTGAAGACTTTCCGGTCGTCCGCAATGTCAAGCCGGGTAAGGGTTTCCGGTGAAGAGGCCGCGACCTCAATGTCTTCAGACGACATGTAGATCATGTAGGGGGAAGGGTTCGTAGCCCTGAGCACCCGGTAGGTATCGAAGAGACTGCCGGAAGCCTCCGCTGTCATGGGATTGGAAAGAACGACCTGGAAGATGTCCCCTTCGCGGATATAATCCTTCGCCGCGTCCACCATGGCGCAGAACTGGACCTTATTTTTGAAGGGTTTGATTTCGGTGTCGATGGAGAGGGGCGGAAAGTACTTCTTGGCCCCGGACCGGAGGAGCTTTTCGATTTCGTCAATCCGGGCAATGGCTCCGTCAATGTCCCCGTTCAAGACGCCGCTGATGATGTAAATCTTCTGCTTATAGGTGTCAAAAGCGATGATCTCGTTGAAGAGCATGAGGTCGACGTCCTTGAAATCCGTCCCCTCCTGGCTCGTCAGGTCGAGATTCGGCTCGGCGTACTTGATGTAGTCGTAGGAGAAGTAGCCCACAAGTCCGCCGGTGAAAGGAGGCAGGTCATGAATAATAGGGCTCGTATATTCGGACAGAACTTTCCGTATGATGGAACCCGGATGGGCGACCGGCCCTTCCTGTACAACAACTTCCCCGTCGTCCGTCTCCTTCGAAACCGTGAGATGCCCGTCGGTGCAGGATATCGCCATCTGGGGCTGGAAACCCAGGAAGGAGTAGCGGCCCCACCGTTCCTCCTGCTCGGCGCTCTCGAAGAGGAAGCAGTGCTTGCTTGCGTTCCTGAGAATACGCACCGTCTCCACCGGCGTGAAGGCGTCTGCGAAAATCTCCTTGGCAATCGGAACGCGCCTGTATTTCCCGCCCGCCAGCAGCGCCTCGACCTCGCTCCTTGACGGAATCAGCTTTTCACTCATAGCTCCTGCCTTTCTTTTTCCTGCTGCAGGCCCAGGTCCATATGACTAATATTTTCTCCCAGGCAGGACGGACCTTCCTTTTGCAGTATCGCCGCAATAGAAAAGGACCCGTCTCCCGCAACTACAATACCGTTGAACATAAATATCCACGATACAATAATTGCGAGGGACGAGTCCTGACATTTCAAAATAATGTGACCCGCGGTGCCACCCTGCTTTCACGCCTTTGACAGCGTGCACTTGACGGGATACCTGCATATCCCCGGGAACTCACGCATCCCTTCGCGTCGGCAGATACTAGGGGCTTTCGTCCTTTTCCCCGCCGCCCTCAGCGGCCCATTCTCCGCGTCATAGGTTTCGGCGCAGCGATTCATTCGTCCGATTACAAAACGCATGAACCGTTGCCTTATTTGCCAAAGACTATAGCACCGCACCAAATCCATTGCAAGAAAATTTTCGAAAGATGAAGGAAATTTCAATTTTCTCCTCCGAAGCATAAAAAAATGACACCTGAAATTTCAGATGTCCATGAGAGGCGCCAACCAGAATCGAACTGGTGATAGAGGTTTTGCAGACCTTTGCCTTACCGCTTGGCTATGGCGCCATGTGAGGGGCGGGAGCCCCGAACCGGAATAACGACTGAGTACGAACTCTGCCACGGAGAAGGAGGGATTTGAACCCTCGCGCCGGTATTAGCCGACCTACACCCTTAGCAGGGGCGCCTCTTCAGCCAACTTGAGTACTTCTCCACTCGGAATTTCTTCCGCTGACGTCTCCTTGCTGACCGGAAACGCAAGTGCTATTATACAAAATCCGCAGAATAAAGTAAAGCAGATTTTATCGGAATTTTCCTGCCTGTTCGTAGTATACAAAAAATCTGCCTGCTGCAAAAAAGCATTTACCGATACAATTTTCGGCAGAGGGAGAGCTTCTGTTTTACATTATTCATGATGGAGAGACTTCCTCGTATAGGTCGCGGCCCGTTGAGTCGATGACCACAATGGCCGGGAAGTCTTTGACGGTCAGGCGGCGAATGGCCTCGGCGCCCAAATCCTCATAGCAGACGACCTCCGACTTCTCGATGGCCTTGGAAATCACGGCTCCCGCGCCGCCGATGGCGGCCAGGTAGACGGCCACGTTCCGGACAATGGCTTCGTGGACCTCCTTAGACCGCTTCCCCTTTCCGATCATGATGGAAAGGCCTAGATCGAGAAGGGTCGGAGCCGCAAAGTCCATGCGGGAAGACGTCGTCGGCCCGGCCGACCCGGTCACGCGGCCAGGCCGCGCCGGCGTGGGTCCCATATAGTAAATGGTCTCGCCTTTTATATCAATCGGCAGGTCTTTTCCCTGCGCGATCAGGTCCATGAGGCGCTTATGTGCCGCGTCCCGCGCGACGTAGATTTCGCCGCTTATATTCACAAAGTCGCCGGCAGAGAGGCTTTTCAGCTCGTCTTTCGCTGCCGGCAAGATAAGTTCTCGTTCCATTTCGAAACTCTCTTTACAAGCTCATTCGTCACAATATAAAGCATGTCGGACATCATATATACCACGAATACGGTCAGCAGAAGCAGGCCGAGCTCCGTCTTCCGTCCGATGGTCAGCCCGGAAAAATTCGAAAGTACTCTAATAATCATCAGGTGCTGCATGAGCAGCATCTGCAGAGAGATACGGGAGGAAAACCCGGCCCACTGGCTCAGGCCCGGTATCCCGGGAAATCGTTCGACTATATTTGCCACAACGATGAAAAGGGCCACCGCCAGGACATCTTCGAAATATATGGTCAGCAATTCCCACCGGTTGACCCGGAAACCTAGGAAAAGTATACAGATTGTTAGAGAAAGTAAAAACGCCGGAACATTGATGAGCTTCCGGTAAACGATGATGACCAGCATTCCGGTCCAGAAAGCCAGGAGGCAGGTGACAATGCTGCGGGACGCCCGCACGGGCGAAAAGTCCGTGTGGTACATGACATATGTTAAGACAATCAGGCCGATTTCAACCGGAATCCGCACTTTCTCAAAGGAAAAGACCTTCGCCGTCAGGGGATAGAGGAGATAGAGGATGACGATCATCCCAAAGAACCACTCCCCGGCCACATAGTAATTATCCCCCAGGAAGGAAAAATAGCCGTCCATGCCTATGAAGGAGAGGAGAATCCGCCGGGCCGGCTTCACGTAAAAAAATACCTTATGGCTCAGGACATTTTCGAGGAAGCCGATGAACCAGACGATATAAAAGGAGGGAAAGAGGGCCTTCAGGCGCTTCCGGTAATAGGCCGCAATATCCTTTTTCTCCACCCCCGGATGGTTGTACCAGCAGAGGGCTCCGGAAATCATGAAAAAAATCATGACCGCCAGTTCTCCCCAGCTTCCGTTTTTATATGCCACAAGACCCGGGATTCCCGGCCCAGCCGTATAGTTCTGAGCCTCCACCCCGAAATGGGTGCAGATAATAATGCAGGCGGAAATTGCCTTCAGATAATCAAAGGCTTCTATCCTGGGTTTTCGTTCCATGGCTATCAGATGGTCACCTTTCCGTGCCGGTCCACGTGGCAGCACATATTGACAGCGACCGGCAGGCCGGCTATATGCGTTGCATATGTAATAATGTGAACCGCCAGAGCTGTCACGGAGCCACCGAGACCGGCGGGCCCTATGCCAAGGGAATTAATCTCATCCAGGAGTTCCTGCTCGAGGTCAGCAGCCCAGGCAACGTCACTCTTAGAGCCGATTTCCCGGGTCAGGGCGCGCTTTGCCATAAGGGCGGATTCTTCAAAGTCCCCCCCGATGCCGACGCCAACCACGAAAGGCGGGCAGGCGTTGGGGCCGGCCGCTTTCACGGTTTCAAGAACGGCTTCCCTCACGCCTTCTATTCCCTGGGCAGGCTTTAACATGAAGACCCGGGACATATTTTCGGAGCCGAAGCCCTTGGGCGCTGCGGTAACTGTGACCTGGTTGCCCTTCACAATCCTTGTATGGATGATGGCCGGAGTATTGTCTCCGGAATTCTTCCTCTCAATGGGGTCGGATACTACAGACTTCCTGAGATACCCTTCCGTGTAGGCTTCCCGGACACCCCTGTTTACGGCGTCTTCGAGGTATTCTCCCATGAGCTCCACGTCCTGGCCGATGTCGAGGAAGACCACGGCCATTCCCGTATCCTGGCAGATGGGAATCTGCTCCTGGTCCGCGACCTTCAGATTTTCAGTCAAAGTAGCGAGGACTTTTTTTCCGAGCGGGCTCTGCTCCGCCTTTTCGGCACTTGTAATAGCTTCTGCTACATCCGGGGACAGGCGGTAGTTTACGTCCATAAGGAGATTTTTTACGGCATCCCCTATTTCACCGGTATCAATGGCTCTCTTCATTATTCTCTACTTCATCATCCGGATCTATCGTGGCCTGCTGGCGGACCTTCGCAATGGAGATGACCTTCTCGCCGCCGGAGAGGTTGATGAGCTTGACGCCCATGGCGATGCGGCTCGTAAGCTTCGTGTCGTGGACCTTGATCCGGATAATGACGCCGCCGGTGTTGATGATCATGACTTCGTCGTCATCGTTCACGGCCTTCACGCCGACAACGGAGCCGGTCTTTTCCGTGATCTTGTAGCACTTGACGCCCTTGCCTCCCCGGTTATGAAGCGGGAACTCGTCGATAAGGGTGCACTTGCCGTAGCCGTTTTCAGAGGCAATCAGAACCGCACTGCCCTGAGACGTAAGCTGCATGGCGATGACATGGTCTCCGTCAGTCAGGTTCATACCGATGACTCCGTAGGAAGCCCGGCCCGTGCAGCGAACATCGGACAGACGGAAGCGGACAGCCTGGCCGTCACGCGTGAAGAGCATGGCTTCGTCCGTATCGTGGGCCTTCTTTACCTCAATCAGCATGTCGTCGTCGCGGAGGTTGATGGCGATCAGGCCGTTTTTGTTGATATTCGCGTATTCGGACAGCTTCGTCTTCTTGGCGATGCCGTTGTAGGTCGCCATGAAAAGGTATTCGTCCTCCCCGTAATCCTTCATGGGGATCATGGACGTGATGTTCTCGTCGGGCTGCAGGCTGATGAGGTTGACAATGGCCGTACCCCTTGCCGTCCTTGAAGCCTCGGGAACCTTATAGACCTTAAGTTTATATACCCGGCCCTTGTTCGTGAAGAAGAGCATGTCGTGGTGGGTCGTAGTCTGGATCATGTCGACGACGTAGTCGTTCTCGATGGTCTGAATACCCTTGATGCCCTTGCCGCCCCGGCCCTGGACCTTGAAGTTGTCAATGCTCATCCGCTTGATGTAGCCGAGCTTCGTAAAGGTAACGACTGCTTCCGTATCGGGAATCAGGTCCTCGTCCTCGAGCTCTTCCTCATCGTAGCCGATGGAGGTCCGCCGGTCGTCGCCGTATTTGTCAGCGATTTCGAGGATTTCGTTTTTGATGACGCCGAGCAGGAGGTTCTCATCTCCCAGGATGGCCTTGTATTCGTCAATCCGCTTCTTGAGTTCAGCGTACTCTTCCTCAAGCTTGCCCCGTTCCAAACCAGTCAGGGCCCGGAGCCGCATGTCCACGATAGCCTGGGCCTGCTTCTCGGAAAGGCCGAATCGCTTCATGAGGCCTTCCTTGGCCAGCTGGACCGTTTCGGAAGAGCGGATGATCTGGACGACTTCGTCGATATGGTCGAGGGCGATGAGGAGGCCTTCCAGGATATGGGCCCGTTCCTCGGCCTTATTGAGGTCGAACTTCGTCCGCCGGGTCACAACCTCTTCCTGATAGGAGAGGTAGTAGTCCAGCATCTGTTTTAAGTTCAGGACCTTGGGCTCTCCGTTTACGAGGGAGAGCATGATGACACCAAAGGTGTCCGAAAGCTGGGTGTGCTTATAGAGCTGGTTCAGCATGACATTGGGATTGATGTCTTTCCTGAGCTCTATGGAAATCCGCATGCCTTCGCGGGATGTCTCATCGGTCAGGGCCGTGATGCCGTCCAGCTTCTTTTCCTTCACGAGGTCAGCGATGTTTTCAATGAGGCGGGCCTTGTTGACGCCATAGGGAAGCTCCGTGACGACGATGCGGTTCTTTCCGTTGGCCATGGGCTCTATGTCCGTGATAGCCCGGACCCGGATCTTTCCCCGGCCCGTCGTATAGGCTTCCGTGATTCCCCGGGTGCCGATGATCTCGCCGCCCGTGGGGAAGTCAGGGCCTTTAATTATTTCCATGAGTTCGGGCAGCTCTGTTTCGCGGCCCTCATTCACCTTGTTGTCTATTATTTTGACGACAGCATTGATGGTCTCCCGGAGATTGTGGGGAGGGATGTTCGTCGCCATGCCGACGGCGATACCGGTCGTGCCGTTGACAAGCAGGTTCGGGAAGCGGGAGGGGAGTACTACGGGCTCCTTCTCCGTGCCGTCGAAGTTGGGCATGAAATCCACGGTGTCCTTCATCAGGTCCTGCAGCATAGCCATGGAAATTTTCGAGAGCCGGGCTTCCGTGTACCGCATGGCCGCCGGGCTGTCCCCGTCGACCGAGCCGAAATTGCCGTGGCCGTCGACAAGGGGATATCTCGTATTCCACTCCTGGGCCAGATTTACGAGGGCCCCGTAAATGGAAGAATCTCCGTGGGGATGGTACTTGCCCATGGTGTCGCCGACGATACGGGCGCACTTACGATGGGGCTTGTCCGGCGTATTGGAGAGCTCGATCATGGAATAGAGCACACGCCGCTGAACCGGCTTCAGGCCATCCCGTACATCGGGCAGGGCGCGGGAGGCGATAACGCTCATCGCGTAGTCGATATAGGAAGACTCCATGGTCTTCTTGAGGCCTACTTCCTGTATGTTGTCAAAAATTGTGTCGTCCATTATTTATCCTTTGGGGTTAGATATCGAGATTCTGAACGAACTTGGCGTTCTCTTCGATAAATTCTCTTCTGGGTTCTACTTTATCTCCCATTAATATCGAGAAGGTCAGGTCCACTTCGGACTTGTCTTCGTCGTCAATCATGACGCGTTTTAAGACGCGGCGCTCGGGATCCATGGTCGTCTCCCAGAGCTGGTCGGGATCCATCTCACCTAAGCCCTTATATCGCTGGATTTTCACGGTGTTGTCAAGGCCGATTTCATTTAGAATCTTCTGCTGCTCCTCGTCGTCGTAGGCGTACCAGACCTTTTTGTTTTTCTCCACCTTGTAGAGGGGAGGCATAGCCAGGTACACATGACCGGTCTTTATGAGCTCCGGCATGAAGCGGTAGATGAAGGTCAGCATCAGGGTATCGATGTGGGCCCCGTCGACATCGGCATCCGTCATGATGATGATTTTGTCGTAGCGGAGTTTCGTGATGTCGAAGTCCTCATGGATGCCGGTTCCGAAGGCCGTGATCATGGCCTTGATTTCCTTGTTGTCGTAAATCCGGTCCTCCCGGGCCTTTTCAACATTTAAGATTTTTCCGCGGAGGGGCAGGATGGCCTGAGTGGCTCTCGACCGGGCGCTCTTGGCGGAACCGCCGGCGGAATCTCCCTCGACAAGGAAAATTTCGCAGTTCTTGGGATCCTTGTCCGTGCAGTCGGCCAGCTTCCCGGGAAGGGAGGTGGAATCAAGGGCCGTCTTTCGACGCGTCAGGTCCCTGGCCTTTCTCGCTGCCGCCCTTGCCCTCTGGGACAGGATGGACTTGTCACAGATGATTTTCGCAACAGTCGGATTCTGCTCAAGGAAGTAGGTCAGCTTTTCGGTAACCACGGATTCCACGGCATTCCGGGCCTCGGAGTTTCCGAGCTTCTGCTTTGTCTGGCCTTCGAACTGGGGTTCTTCGACTTTGATACTGATGATGGAGGTCAGACCTTCCCGGATATCCTCTCCGGCCAGGGCTTCGTCATTATCTTTTAAAATCTTATTGTCCCGGGCGTACTGGTTGAAAATCTTCGTAACGGCCCGGCGGAAGCCTTCAATATGAGTGCCGCCTTCAGGTGTAATGACGTTGTTTACAAAGCCTAAGCAGGTTTCGTTGTAGGAATCGTTGTGCTGCAGGGCCACTTCCACCAGGACCCCGTCCTTTTCACCCTCGCAATAGAGGACTTCCGGATAGAGGACTTCGTTGCCGCGGTTCAAGTAGGTGACGAATTCCCGGATGCCGCCCTCCGCGTGGAAGACCTTCTGGGTTTCGGGCTCAGTCCGCTCGTCCGTGAGGGTAATCTTCAGGCCCTTGGTCAGAAAAGCGGTCTCCCGGAGCCTTGTTTTCAGGGTGTTGTAGTCGAAGACCGTCGTCTCGAAAATTTCTGAATCCGGCAGGAAGGTGATGGTCGTCCCGGTTTCCTCAATCGGGCAGGAGCCGGTCACGGTCAGGTCGCATGTGGCAAAGCCCCGGGAATAGGTCTGATGGAAGACCTTCCCTTCCCGCTTGATGGTGACATCCAGGTTTTCCGACAAGGCGTTGACGACCGAAGCCCCGACCCCGTGCAGACCGCCGGAGTACTTGTAGCCCCCGTTTCCGAACTTGCCGCCCGCGTGAAGAACCGTGAAAACCAGCTCCACTGCGGTCTTTCCGGACTGGTGATTGATGCCGGTCGGAATGCCGCGGCCGTTGTCGGCCACTGTGATGCTGCCATCCTTATGAATCGTGACTTCGATATGGGTGCAAAAACCGGCCAGAGCCTCGTCCACCGCATTGTCCACGATCTCATAGACGAGATGGTGCAGGCCCCGGGCATCCTTCGACCCGATATACATACCGAACCGCTCGCGGACATTCTCCGGAAACTTGAGCTCCTGGATGGAGTCGGCCCCGTATTCCGTCTCAGCCTTCATTACTTCTTCTTCTGTCGGCATTATTTCTCCTCATTACTAATGTAGAACATATATTTTGGAAGAACCTGAAATACAACGCTCAGGGCGTTTTATATTATTCTCGTTCCACAACTTCCGCCGTTCCGTCCACGACGTGGATCAGGCGGTCCGTGTGAAAGCGGTTTTCCACAAAGTCATCCAGCCCTGTACATGTAATAATTGTCTGTACATCTGAGAGGCTGGAAAGCAGCAGGTTCTGCCGGCTCCGGTCCAGCTCGGACAGGACGTCGTCCAGAAGCAGGACGGGCTTGTCGTCGATCAGACTTTCCACCAGGCGGATTTCAGACAGCTTGAGAGACAGGGCACAGGTCCTCTTCTGGCCTTCGGAGCCGTATGTCCTTATGTCCCTGTCCTCTATGGCAAAGGAAATATCATCCCTGTGGGGACCCACGGAAGTGGAGCCCAGACGGATATCCCGGTCCCGGGCCATAAATAAGCTCTCTTCAAAAGCCTTCGCGGAAACCGCCGGTTCATAGGCCACTACCGGGTTTTCCTTCCGACCGGAAATCTCCGTGTGCAATTCCGAAACGATGGGAGCCAGATCTTCTATGAACCTGGCCCGCCGTTCTATAAGTTTCTTCCCGTAGTTAACGAGCTGAATATCCCAGGCATCGAGGGTCCCTTCCAGGGACTTGTCGTAGTAGAGGTCCTTCAGAAGGGCATTCCTCTGGTTCAAAGCCTTCCGGTAATTCGTCAGGTCGGAAAGATAGACCCGGTCCAGCTGGCAGAGCTCCATATCCATGAAGCGGCGCCGCTCCGACGGGCCTTCCTTGATGATGTTCAGGTCTTCCGGGGAAAAGAGGATGATATTCAATATTCCGAAGAGGTCGGCCGACCGCTTCAGGGGAACGTGATTGACCGCAATTCCCTTTTTCTTTCCCTGTTTCAGGTGAAAGTCGATGGTCGTCTCCCGGCCCTGTTTTTCCACCTTTGTCCGGATATGGGCTTCTTCGGCTCCGAAGGAAATGAGCTCGCTGTCCTTGCTGCCCCGATGGGACCGAGTCGTGGCCGAAACAAAGCAGGCCTCAAGCAGATTCGTCTTTCCCTGGGCATTGTCCCCGAAAATGATATTGTTTCCGGGGTCGAAATCCAGAGAAAGGGCATGATAATTCCGGAAGTCCGAAAGGTCAATGGAAGATATATACATCAGCGGACACTGATATTGATGGGCAGAACTACGTAGGTATAATTGCCCTCGTCATCCTTGATGATGGCCGGACTCTTCGTGTTCAGGAGGTAGAAGGTAATATCTTCGTCATCGATGACCCGGAGGGCGTCGATCAGATACTTGGGATTGAAGCCGATGATCATGTCGGCCCCTTCCTTCGCCACTTCCATCTCCTCATTCATGGTTCCATAGATGGATTCGATGGACATGGAAAGGGTCTGACCCTCGATGCGGAAGACGATAGGCTTCTTGTCGGCCTCCCGGGACATGATGGTCGACCGGTCGATGGAATCGAGAAGGGCCTTCTTGTTGCAGGTCATCTTCGTCACGAAGTCGGACGAAATCATGTGGTCAATCTTGAAATATTCTCCGTCAATCAGGCGGGAGACTACCGTCGTATCGTTGAATTCAAAAATCACGTGATTCTCGGTGAAGTAGATATTGATGAGGTCATCGGCCCCGCCGTCCAGGATTTTTCCGACTTCGTTCAAAGCCTTTACCGGAACAACGCAGGCGGAGTCATCGGCTTCAGTCCCGAGGACGACATTTCTTATGGCAATCCGGTTTCCGTCCAGGGTCACGGCCTTGAGGCGGGAATCCACGATTTCCATGTATTCGCCGGTCATGAGTTTATTATTATTATTGAGAGCTG
>CAZOYS010000032.1:0-14379 GCA_964584155.1 uncultured Lachnospiraceae bacterium | reverse complement strand
CCAGCTTGGAAGGCTGGTGTTCTACCATTGAACTACACCCGCATAAGAGCAAAAATATAGGTCTTTTCGCGAAACGCAAGTGATATTATATTGCAACGCCCATGGCGTGTCAAGCAGATTTTTCTCTCTCAGGACAATTCTCAGGGCCGAGGTCCGCCGCAAGGACAGAGTCCCTTATGCAGCACCGGATATTTCAATACGTCGCGAAACTGCCGTCGGTCTTGATGTAATTGACCGTAAAATGCAGGTCCCCTGCCGGATCCACGTCACAGACACAGAAAGTGGGCCGCCGCCCGTCCTGCCGGGGCTGGGTGATGGAGCCCGGATTCACGACCATAATGCCCTGATACTGAGCGGCTCTCGGTACATGGGTGTGGCCGTAAAGGGCCGTGTCGCAGCCGTAGGCCCTGGCCGTAGCAGCCAGCTGACTCTCGTCGTAGCTTACCCGGACGAGGTGGCCGTGGCACATGTAGACGAAATGCTTCCCCAGCTCTATGACCTGAAAGTCCGGAGACGTGCTGTAGAAGTCGCAGTTTCCCCGCACGAAACGGACCGGACAGGGGGCCATGGCCTCTATGTCCGCCTCCTGCCGCTCCACATCTCCGAGATGGAGAATCTGGTCCGGCTGCACTTTTTTTATGACATTCTTCAGATTTCTGAGATTTCCATGACTGTCCGATACAATCAATACCAGCATATTAACAAATCCCCGCCTGACAGCCAGGCCAACATTTTCTTTTCCGGCACTTCAAAAGAGACGGCCGGACTTTTCAAAGATACTTCATCGGCCGAACCGGTCAAGAAGCTCACTGTATACGGCCCTCAGGGCCTTGCCCCTGTGGCTGATGGCGTTCTTCTCTTCAGGAGAAATCACCGCGGAGCTTACGGAATACCCGTCCGGGATGAAGATGGGGTCGTAGCCGAAGCCGTTTTCCCCGGCAATCTCATGACCGATTTTTCCCTCCATGGTCCCCCTCTCCACGAGTTCCGTACCGTCGGAGAGGATACAGGAGATGGCGCAGACGAACCGCGCCGTCCGCTTTTCTTCCGGCACGCCTTCGAGTTTTTCAAGGAGGGCCGCGTTCTTCACATCGTAGGAAGTGTCATGCCCCATGAAGCGGGCGGACAGGACGCCGGGGGCCTTATTGAGGGCGTCGATTTCCAGACCCGAGTCATCAGCCAGGACAAGGGTGTTGCCCTCCCCTTTCTCTACGAGGGCCGCTTTCACTGCCCGGGCCTTGATGAGAGAGTTTTCTTCAAACGTCGTCCCTGTTTCCTCCGGGTCCGCCTCCGCCCCGGCCTCCTTCATGGAGACAATTTCAAGGTGCAGGTCTGAAAATATCTCCCGGATTTCCCGCATCTTGTTCGCATTTCCCGTGGCTATTACCATTTTCATCATAATCAATACCCCAGCGTCTCCAGAATGGCGTCGTACATGGCTTTTGCGGCCTTCTCCTGGTATTCGTCGCTCATCAGATTCTTAAGCTCTGTCTCGTTCGTCATAAAGCCAACCTCGGCCAGAGCCACCGGACATTTCGCCGTCCGGACGATATAGATCTCATCCCCCGCCACGAGGCCCTTGTCGCTGCTGCCCAGAGCCGAGAGCAGGTGGTCCTGCACACATTGTGCAAAGGCCTTGGAGGCCCCCGTCTCGTCCCCGGTCCGGTACATGACCTCTGTCCCGTTGATGGAGGACATGCGGCCGGAAGACGTGGAATTCAGGTGAATGGAAAGGAAAAGGTCGGCCTCCGAATCATTGGCCAGGCCCACCCGGCTCTGCAGGGTCGGATTGTAGTCCCGGGTGCGGGTGTAATAGACACCGATATTGTGGTCCGTGTCCGCGTCAAACAGGGCCTTCAGCTTCATGAGAAGGGCCAGAGTCAGGTCTTTCTCGTGAACGGCCTGCTTCTCTCCCGCTCCGGGATCCTTGCCCCCGTGGCCGGCATCTATGACGACGACCTTGTCGTAGATATCCTGCGGCTTCCTGAAGTCGAAATAGAGGTAGCGGCCGTCTATCGTGTGCTCCACCTCCGTCACCCTGTCGAAGGAAATCTCAATCGTCCCGTAGCCCTCGTGGGAGCCGTACTTCATGTCTGTGATGCCGTCACTTCTTCCGGCGATCGTATAGTCCGTGAAGTAATTGCTCTCGATGCCGGGAACCCGGAAGGTAAAGGTCTTTGCCATGGGGTCGGTCTCATAGGCAATCTTCGAAAAATCCGTCTCGGCCGGCAGTTCCATGGCGAAGTCGTGCCCCTTCATGTGACTGGTCTCGACAGTCTTGCCGGCGATAACGGTCTCTTCCTCCGAATCCCGGAGGAAGCCCATGATGGAGTACTCCTCGTCGTCCCTGGAATTTCCGAGGGAAACGGCATAGGCGTGAAGATTTCCGTCAAACATCAAAAGGCCGCCCACGCCGATTGTCACGGCAGCCACCACGATGCAGGCCCACATCTGGACCTTGTGCTCCAGTGTCATCAGTCTTCCTCCGTCTCAGGCTCTGCGTCCGCATAGGCCTTGATGCAGAGGTTGCCGCCGGAAGTATTTTCCACGCTGTCCCAGTCGAGGCCATTCCCGGAGATGAAGCTTGTCCCGTCCGAAATATCCACCTTTCCGTCCATGCGGTCCGAGGTGTACTCAATGGCCATGGGCTGCTGCATGCCGGGCGTCGTAATGGAGAGGATCACGGCAAACTTCGAATGCCGCTTCACGGAAACGGGGTTCGTAAAGGGTATGGTGTAATAGCCCTTGTCCGTCAGGCTTCCGGAGGCCACCAGGGTCCGCTTGGCCAGGCTGGCCGTGTCCGTATAGTCCGTGACCACGTAGATTTCATAGAAGGAATTCCGGCCCAGGGCATAAAAGCCGGCCGCCTTCAGTTCCTGATTGTCCGAAGCCGTATAGATATTGGCTCCGAGGACGTTCTCACTGGCGTAGCCGATCTGTCCGGTCCAGCCGTAGAGGTCGGACTGGTAAATCGAATCGTAATTGTCCGTCCCCTCCAGGCCCGTGTAGGAAACCGCCTGGTCCCCGATATTTGTATCATAGTAGGAAACGTAGAAAACACCGTTGTCCCCGAACTTGGAGCCCCAGCTGTTCTGACAGATGAAGGCTCCCCGCCCGTTGGCCTTGCCGCCGAAGGCGGAAGCGGAGAAGCTGTCGTCCCAGCCTATGAGGACGATGTCGTGGTTGGGCTTGGAGTCCCCGTTGTAGCAGTAGGCGTTCTTCTTCGCATTGTAATAGGCGGACCGGCTCAGACTCCCGCTCTCGGTATCCGCGTAGATGGAGGAAGAAACGCCGCCGTTTTTGAAG
The DNA here is from genome assembly GCA_964584155.1 of uncultured Lachnospiraceae bacterium. Classification (GTDB taxonomy): domain Bacteria; phylum Bacillota; class Clostridia; order Lachnospirales; family Lachnospiraceae; genus RUG306. The sequence continues at coordinate 11,073 of CAZOYS010000032.1, read as the reverse complement.
ATGGCCCACTTGATCTCATCGATATTGTCGCTGTCGTAGACATGGGCCTCCTGCAGGTGAAGGGCAGTCCGCCCGTCCCCTTCATAGACCGGCCCCTTCCAGGAGAGGAGGTAGGCCAGGGCCTGGGAATAGTCGCCCCCGTCCGTCCCCTTGAAGGAATAGCCCTTCTTCTTCACCATATCTTCGGGAGACAGGGTGACGTCCTTCTCCGGAAGCAGGGAGGACTCGATGGCCCCGGTGGCCGCATAGGCCCAGCAGGTAGCCTGGGTGCCCTGGTTGCGTATCTGCGGCGCCCTGCCCTCTGCCCGGAGGTCAAAGGCCTCAGGCAGGACAGCAGGGACCGCGTTTTCCGAATCCACAGTCAGAGTGAGCTTGGTATTGTCCCAGGAGACGCTGTAGCCGAAAGCCGCTCCCACATCGGCAAGGGGAACAAAAGCCCGCTCGTCGGCAAGCACCGGAGCCGTCGTCAGGCTCACGGCGCTTCCGTCCTGTCGGACAGCATCCAGGGTACCTGCCGTCAGGGTCAGGGCTCCCGAGCCCCGGTCAATGCGGATGGAGCTTTCCGACGTGCAGTGGGCGTCGGCTGAAAAAACCTCCCGGACGAAGTAGAGGTCCCCCATGATCTGCATATGGGAATCCACGTAGAGGTGGCCGTTGAAGCGGGTGGTATCCTCCCCGTCGATGGTCAGGCGGATGCCGCCGGATTCATTGATGCTCTTCGCAATCAGGGGATTGAAGACGTCCTGCTCGAGGGCCGCCCCCCGAAAGGAAGAGACCTCCGAGGCCCGGCTGAAGACATTTCCTGCCTGAAAGAAGGTCAAGGCCGTGATGGCGCAGGCCGGAATTATGAAACGCAGCGAATATCTCATTCACGCTTCCTTTTCGGCGGTTTGGGGCCGAGGTACTGGTAGAAATAAGTCTTGATCATACCGTTATAAATCTTGCGGTTTTTGTCGGCCTTGGCGCCGATATACTTTTCGGCATCCTCATACGAGGTGATGAGGTACATGGACCAGGAATCAAGGCCCCGGTAGGCCTCGCCGATCTGCCGGTAGAGAGTCGGCAGGTCCAGCCCTCCGCCGCCTTCCGTCAGCCGCTCCCCGTAGGGGGGATTCGTCACGATAAAGCCGTACTTCTTCGGATGGCTCGTATCGGCGACCGCCCGCCGCTGGAAGTGAATCATATCGTCGACCCCGGCGCTTTCAGCATTGGCCCGGGCAATCTTCACGGCATTGTCGTCTATATCATAGCCCTGAATATCCGTCTCCACGGACGTGTCTATGGCCGCATAGGCGTCCGCCCGGACTGAGCTCCATATGTCTTTATGAATAATATTTTCCCACTGTTCTGCCGTAAACGATCTCTGCAGCCCGGGCGCTATATTTGCTGCAATCATGGCCGCCTCAATCGGAATCGTCCCGCTGCCGCAGAAGGGGTCAAGCAGGATCCGGTCCGCATGCCAGGGGGTGAGCATGATGAGGGCCGCCGCCAGGGTCTCGGAAATAGGGGCCTCTCCCTCCAGCTTCCGGTAGCCCCTCTTGTGGAGGGATGTTCCCGTCGTATCGAGAAAGACCTCAGCGACGTCATTCATGAAGAAAATCCGGACCGGGTAGGGGGCCCCGGTCTCCGGCAGCCATTCCAGTCCGTAGGCCGCCCCCAGGCGTTTGGCCATGGCCTTCTTCGCCAGGGACTGCAGGTCGGACGTGGAAAAGAGCTGACTCTTGACAGACGCCGCTTTCGTGACCCAGAATTTCCCGTCCGCCGGAATGTAGTCCTCCCAGGGCAGGGCCTCTATATGGTTGAAAAAGTCGTCGAATGTGACGGCTTCGAATTCGCCCACCTTCAGGAAGACCCTCTCGGCTGTCCTGAGATGAATATTGGCCAGGGCAATGGCTTCCGCGTCTCCGGAAAAGCTGACCCGGCCGTTCTCCACCCGGGTAATCTCATAGCCCAGGTCATAGATTTCTCTTTTCAGTACCGCCTCCAGGCCGAAGTGGCAGGGGGCAGTCAATTCATATGTCTTCATGGCAGTTCCTCATTTTTCGCGCCGAACCTGCCCGTAAAAAATCCAAAATCAGACCAGGCAGGGGAATTCCGGTCCGGCGGCCTTTTAAGGATAGCGTAAAAACGGGCGGCCTGCAAGTACAGACCGCCCGTTCGGGTGACTAAATATAAGGTTTGAAAAGCATCGCTTTCCGTCAGTTTTGCAGGAAACTTTTCAGGCGTACAAATCGACGTTCTGACCGATTGTCTGATAGGCCTGTCCCTGGCTTCCGGCATCGTAGGATGTCGTCAGACCGGAGAACTTGTCCGCAATGTCATTATAAGCCTTGTCCGCCGCAATGGCGCCCTCGACCTGCTTCACCCGGTTCGCCGCCTGCACATGGGCGTTCGGGTAAACGACGGGATTTACGAGCTCGACCCCGTCGGCTGCAGCCCCTTCGGATACCCGCTGCTGATAGGCAGTGGAGACCTGGGATTCATTCGAAACGTTGAAGCGATTGTTCGTGACTCCGGAAACGGAAGCGGATGAAGGTGCTGCCCCGATGGAGCCGATTCTGCTTATTGAAAATGCCACTGTATTCTTTCCTCTCCCCGAAGCAGACTGTCGGCAGCCTGCTTCGCAGCGTTCTGCTCTGCCTGAACGGCTGCGTTTCCATCATTGATGACCGTCTTCGGCTGACTGCCTGCAGTCGCCGCCTGAGCTCCGGTATCCGTCACGAAGTTCTCGGCAGCCATGAGGCGCTCATTTCCCCGCATACCATCGGAGCCCTTGTCTCCCGTGGCTTTCACTGCGGCTTCCATGACCCGCTTTGTATCGGCCCCGAGCTGGGCAAGCTCAATATTTTCCTTCGAAGCCTGAGCGGTCTCCTCCATGGCATCTTCCCGCTGCTGGTCCCTCGAGGCCATCTCCGTATCATAGTCGTAGCGGGAAATCTTTCCCTCTAAGTAATCGGCCTGAAGCTGCTGATCCGTAATACCCGTGAAGGTAGTAATTTTGCCCTGATCTGTCTGTACAGCTGTCTCCTCTGTGCGGACTTTTGCCGCATCTGCCCTTTCCTCTGCTGCAGCCTTTTCATTCTGCTGCCGGAGAGCTTCTGCTGCCTGCTGTTCAGCCGCATTCTGCGCCTGTTCCCGTGCCACAGCCGCCTGTCGCGCATCTGCCGCAGCATCCCGCTGAGCCGTGAGGTTTTCCGTCCGTGCCGTATCATCCGTTCCCGTATCCCGGGTCTTCGTCACGTTTCCATCGGCTTCTTCCGAAGCCTTCGTCACTGCAAGGGTATCTCCATCCGTATCGGTCGCTATGATATCCCGACCGGTCATGGCCTCTCTGGCAGTCTCGGCTGCCCGGACAGCCGCAGGATCCGGAGTTTTCGGGGCAGACTCCTCCGTACGGACAGGCGTTTGCGTCTTCGGGATGCCGGAATCCGGTGTTTTCGAAATCCCCGTCTCCTGAAGGCCGCCTGTACGGACTGCTGCCGCCCTTCCATCCGTGGAATTCGCGGAAGTCTGATTCACTGAACCGGCCGTTGAGGTCTGAATACCGAGACCGGTCATTCCGCTGATACTTACCCCATCCATAAGACTCGCTCCCTTTCAATCGTACGCAATGCGGGTAGCTCTGTGCATTCCATTGCACAATAAGGTAATAATATTATAAGCCTTGTTCTGAAAAAAGCAAGATTATTCTGAATCTTTTGTGATATCCGCCACCGTGTACCGCAGAATCTGTGAAAGGTCCGAAAGGGCCACCTCCACCTGGCTGCCGACCTTGCCGCCGGAAAAGAGAATCGTTTCGTATTCTTCCGCGCTCTTATGAAAGACCGTCGGAAAGACCTTCTTCATGCCGATGGGGGAGCAGCCCCCGTGCACGTAACCCGTCAGGGGCAGGAGCTCCTTCTGGGGCAGCATCTCTATGGACTTCTCCCCGACGGCCTTCGCTGCCTTCTTGAGGTCGAGTTCCTCCGCGACGGGCAGGACGAAAACATAGTGCTGACCGGTCTTTCCGGTCGTGACCAGGGTCTTCATGGCCCGCTCCGGATCCTCACCCATGTGCGCAGCGATGTCCGTCCCCTTCGTCGAATCGAAGTCGTAGTAAAGATGTTCCTTATAGGGCACCTTCTTCTGCTCGAGAAGGCGCATGACATTTGTCTTTTCTTCTTTTTTCATAGCCCATGAATAATATAAAGCCGACAGCATCCGCCGCCGGCCATTAACTGCCCGTATTTACCGGTTCTGTGAATCGTCGTAAGGACGCGCCGCGTCCGTCGGCGTCTCTGTAGATGAAGTCTCCGTGCCGCCTGCAGGCTGCTCCGGACTTTCTGCAGTATTCTCCTCCGGGCCATTCTGTGCAGCCTGCCCGTAGCCATAGCCGGTCTGACTGCCATAGGGGTTTGCATTATTCTGATTCCAGGTGTTCTGGTTCCCGTAGCCGGTCTGGCTGCCATAGGGGTTTGCATTATTCTGATTCCAGGTATTCCGGTCTCCGTAGCCGGCCTGATTGCCATAGCCATTCTGGTTTCCGTAGCCGCCCTGGTAGCTGTTTCCGTAGTAGGCCCCGTAGTTGGGCTTGCCGTAGTTCAGGCACTCGGGAGCCGGCTGGTAGCCGGTCTTGTACTTAAGGGCGCTGTAGAGCTCGGCGTTCGTCGCATAGATATAAGGGCCGACGTAGAAAATCCGGACAATATTGGCTGTGAAGGCGGCCAGCAGAATCCATCCGATAAAGGAAAGGTCAAGGACGAAAATATTCCACTTGTCCCCGTAGGTCATGTCCTTCGAGCGGCCAAAGGCTTCCTCCATGGACATATTGGGATTCTCGGCAAGGAGATACGGAATCATGCGGTACTCGTACCACTTGATAATTCCCGGAATCACAAACAGCAGGGACCAGAGGAAAAGATACAGATCCCGGAAGAACATGATTTTCACCACGTTCCAGTAGTTGATCTTGAAGCCGACGCCGATTTCATTGAGATTGGCCGGTTCCCGCTGACCCATGACAAAGACCCTCCGCAGGCCGACTTCCAGGGGGCCGAACAGGAAGATTCCGATGAGGATGCCTATGATGGCCGCCGTAATGAAAATGCCGGAGAAGAGGGCCAGAAAAGCAAGGCTCTCGCCGCTGAAGATATCCGGAAACTGACTATCCCCGATGCCGGGATTCCGGATCTCGTCAAAGGTGCTCTTATAGCTGCTGGCGCTTCCGCCGGAACCCATGATAAAAATGTCAAGGAGCAGGGCGGCTACCACATACTTCCAGTAATTGACCTTCATGACGCTCCGGCCGCGTTCTTTTAAAACACCGATTGAAAATGACTGCATATAAAAAACCTCTCTCCAAAATACTCAGGGCTTTTTGCCCCTGCAAACCCCAGTATTATACTGTATATAGGGCACCGAGTCAAAGAAGGCCGGCTCTCATTTCTAATTTTTAAACCAAGCTCTGCCGAACCCGCAGTTTTTCCTTCTTAAGCCAAGGCAGCCCACCTCAGCTTCGTGGAGCGGGCTCTGGGATTCCTGGTGCACTCTTCGGCAGATGGCCGGATGACATCCTCTGAAATTTCAGAATAATATCCTTCCCGCTTTCCCTCTTTGAAAGCCCGCTTTACGAGCCGGTCCTCGCCGGAATGAAAGGTCAGAAAGACAATGCAGCCGCCGGGCTTCATGACTTCCGGCAAGGCATCAAGCAAGGCTTCAAGGGCCTCGTATTCCCCGTTGATATCGATACGCAGGGCCTGAAATACCCGGGCGCAGGACTTCTTAACAGCCTCTTTGTATGCGCTGTCAGAAATGAAGCCTTCCCCCCTCTTCTTTTCGACAAGCTTTTTCGACACAGCTTCTTCTATGAGATTTCTCAGGTCCGCCGTCGTCTCAACGGGCTTTCTTTTCCTGCGGTATTCCATTATTTTCGCTGCAATCTCCGCGGCATAGGGTTCATCTGCGTTTTCCACCAGCATGCCTTCGATCTCTTCCGCATCGAGTTCCTTCAGCCGCTCGGCCGCCGTCTCTCCCCGGGTCTGGTCCATTCTGAGGTCCAGGGGACCGTCCAGCTTATAGGAAAAGCCCCGGGTCGGATTATCGATCTGCATGGAGGAAACGCCAAGATCCGCCATCAGGAAGTCGAATTTTCCGTACTTTTCTGCCGCCTCTCTCACATTCGCGAAATTAATATGCATGACCGAGAAAAGCTTCTCATCAGCGCCTGCTTCCCGCAGGCGCTTTTCCGTCTTTTGTGATTCCTCCTGATCCACATCAAGAGAAACAAGGTGACCGCTGCCGTCCAACGTCTCCAGAATCTTTTTGCTGTGGCCCCCGTAGCCCAGCGTACAGTCGCAGCCGCTCTCGCCCGGATGGATGTCCAGGTGTTCCAGCACTTCCTTCACCATAATGGGGATGTGGGTGCCGGCCGGCGTCGAGCCCTTCTCTATGACATGCTCCGCCATCCCGTCATACTTTTCCGGATTCAGTTCCTTATATTTCTCCTCATAGTGTTTCGGGTACTTACCTGAATAATGAGGACGGCGAATATGTTTTTTATTATTCTCATCTGCCATAAAAGTCTTTCCGTAATTTTCACTGCACGAATATATAAAGCAGGCAGCCTTCCGAGTGGCCTTCGCCGGGCGTTTCGCATCTTCGACTGTAGCAATTCGTACCGCAGGTCAAGCCAGTGCCCGAATGATTTCACTCAACCGATCCACGTCATCCTCCGGCGTCGCCCAGCTCGTGCAGAAGCGGATAACCTGCTTCCCGCCGGGCAGGGAATTCATGAAGCCGTAATCCACGGTCTCTGAAAGCTTCGCAGCGAAGTCGTCCGTCACGACAGGGAAAATCTGATTCGTAGGAGAATCAATGTAGAGCTCATAGCCGCAATCCAGAAGCATATTCCGGATTTTCCGCGCGCAGGCAATGGCGTTCATCGAAATTGTCACATACCGGTCATCGGAAAAAAGAGTATCGAACTGTATGCCGGTCAGCCACCCTTTCGCCAGCATGGCTCCGTGCTGCTTCGTAATCGTATAGAAATGAGGAACGATATCCCCGTGCGGGAAGACGACCGCCTCTCCAAAGAGGGCGCCCACTTTGGTTCCGCCGATGTAGTAGACATCGGAGAGGCGGGCCAGGGCAGGCAGGTCCACGGCGTCATCAGGGGCGGCAAGCGTGCTTCCGTGTTCGCTGTCGTAGCGGGCCGCAGCGAGGCCGTAGCCGAGGCGCGCACCGTCCACAAAGACTTTTAATTCATAGCGGTCGGCGACTTTGCGAAGTTCTGTCAATTCCGACAGCGTATAGAGGGTGCCGTACTCTGTCGGCTGGCTGATGTAGATCATGCCGGGCGCCACTTCGTGCTCGTGGTTTGCATCGGCGAAAAAGACCTTCATATAATCTTCCACCATTGCTGCGGAAATCTTTCCGTCCACAGCCGGCAGGGTCAGCACCTTGTGGCCGCCGTGCTCTATTGCCCCGGCCTCGTGGGTATTGACGTGGCCGGTATCTGCCGCCAGAACGCCCTCATAGCTGCGGAGGACAGAAGAGATCACTGTCTCATTCGTCTGCGTCCCGCCGACCAGGAAATAAATGGCGGCATCCGGCGCTTCACACGCCGCCCGGATCTTTTGCCTGGCGCTCTCCGAATAGACATCCGTTCCGTATCCGCTGTTCTTTTCCATATTAATATCAGAAAACCGCTTCAGGATCTCCGGGCAGCAGCCCTCCATGTAGTCGCTGACAAGTTTTATCTTTTCCATATTCAATGCCCCGTATTCTACTATAAAAAAAGCATGCGATGAAACAGAAGCCAAAAGAGATGTATTATTCCTCCATCAGCCAATCCCTGAGAACAACCGCGTTGTTGCAAGCTTCATCCTTTGCAGAAAAAAGAAGAGTCACATTGCCGGCTTTCAGCTTATCACTGATCATTTCGCGGAAGGCAGCTGCCTCTTCATTATTCTGAAGTTCCTCAAAATAGCGCGCGCGGAACTCCGGAAATTGCTCCGGTTCGTGATGGAACCACTTCCTGAGTTCAGAAGACGGAGAAATTTCCTTCCCCCAGAGGTCAATATGCGCCTTCTCCTTGCTGATTCCCCTGGGCCAGAGGCGATCGACCAGAATGCGGTAACCGTCCTCAGCAGAGGCCTCTTCATAGATGCGTTTGATTCGCAGTTCTGACATAGTCAATAATCCTCCTAAAAACTAATCATAATAATATACCCGTAAAACGAGTGTAAGCGAGGGCAAGTCAAGGAAAAGCATTCTATTCACCCACAAGATAGAGTTTGCGCAGTTTTTCCAATCCTTCGTCTTTTGTCATTGTAAGGCCGATTTGATCCAGAGGCAGCTTCTCTGCCTCTATTTTTTCAAGAAATCTGATGACTACATCCTTGACCAGACCAGTGACTTCTACCCTGCTTTCCTGCGACACTATCTCCACAAGGCGAAACACATCATACTTGTGCTTCCGCAAATCTTTCTCGTTAACGTGTTCTCCCCTGCTCTTCCGTTCTCCAAGATCCAGCCAGGCATACATCTTGAACGGGATCAGGTAGTCTGCCTCCAGCACACTGACACCCAGCACGGTCTTCCTTCCGTCCATCATGAAATGATAAAAATCTTCGTTCAATACGATTGCCGAGAGGCTGGATACCTCGTCGTCGATATGGATCGGTATGATCCCCTCCACGGTCTCCAAATGGTAATCGGGCAGCCGGGAAAAGAGCTCTATCTGGATCGGATAGCCCGGTTTAGGTTCCGTAAAACGATAAAAATGAACTGTCTCACTGTTTTTCCAACCGCACTTGTATCCACCTTCTTTGATATAGCTCCAAAAGGCATCTGAAAATTCTTTTGCTCTGTCCTCCAACAGGAGGATCATATCAATGTCCTTCGTCGCCCGGAAAGAAAGATCTACATTAGACATGAGAATATCGCAGGCGGCTCCGCCAATTACGGTATAGCAATCTTCGTAGCCTTTGAATGCCTCGCGGAACGAATCCATTCCCATCACCATTGGAGTCCCTCCATATATTCTTCAAGTTCTCCCTCCAGCCGTTCATCATGTATATCCTGTAACGAAAGCATCATAGATACCGGATCTACCAAGTTGTCACGGGAAAACAGCTGTGGATCATACTTCCAGAGCTCGATCTGAAGCAGCGGCCCGGCTTCTTCCCACAACGGATCAACTTCCTTCAAAGATTCTGTATCAGGCGATGATTTCTGCATTGCCTTAATAGGAATCTTCGGGAATCCAAGCATTGACCGCTCGCTCAAAGCAGTTTCGCCGGCTGTCGGAAGAAGCAGCAGGTCCTCTGTCTGCTCCACGATTACTGTCTTCTGCACCGGGTTGATCAGAACATTTTCGGCCATATCGAGATATTCCCGCCCGACTGCCGTTGCCCGCATGTGAACTTCCGTCCCCAACTTTTCTTCTGTGATCAGATTAAGGGCTGCCAGTTGGGCAGAAGCTCTGGTTATCGTCATCCGTGAAAAATGCAAGGCTGCGGCTGCCTGTTTTTTCAGGATAATATTATTCTTGACATCATACAGGAAATATAGATACAGGCACTGTGCGGCAGGAGTCAGCCGGTCAGTAAAAACCTCAGCCTTTGCCCGAAAACAATCACTCAACGAGATACCCAAGAACGGCAGATAAATCTGATCCGGCAGAGCAATGAACGGAATTTCCTGACTGATCAGCGCATCCCTTTGTTTCCTGGTGATTGCCGGAAATGAAAAGGCCACATTAAGACCGGACTTTTCCATTAAGATGCCAAGCTGTTTTTTATAAGCAACGGCTCCAAATTTTTCTTCTTCAAAAAGACTGACCAGAAGAAAGCTGCTTCCTGCCATATCTACAATATAATATTGCCGTCCAAATGAATAAAAATACGGCAGGCTCTCCGGAATGTCCGATTTACGTAGACTACACGGTATGCCAAACATATTATTTAATGTGCTAATCGATGAATTCATTGCATCGTAACCTCTTTTTGTAAAAATAACATCTTTGAGGTTATTCGTCAACATTTATGTTGTTATAGGTCTTGCTATAAGCAATCAGTTCCTTCTGCTTGCGTTTCTTTTCCCTCTGCCTTTCCCGCCTTCGTTTTCTTTTTAGCCTTCTTCTGACATCTTCCATCGTAATACCAGTCAATCCGGTAATACGCTTGGAGACACGGCCCTCACCGGGGTATACATAAGTTTGGAACTCGGATAATATGACAGGGCAATCGTTTACCGGGTAATTTTTGATTTTCACGGCACCGATCTCAATCACCGGAGAGAATTCTTTGGATACCGCATTATATTCAAAGTCGACAATAACCATAGACAAGCCCTAAAATTTAAAATCCTAACAACCAGGATATTTGGTATCCCTTCAACTTTCAGTTCTTATTCAATCGATTGTAATACCCTTCTAGCCGCCGCATGACGTCCTTGTCGCTAAGAGCATTACGAACCAGATTAAAAAGAACCGGTTGTTCCGCTTCCGATATAATAATTTCAGACGGAGTCGGAATATCAGTCAGTCCCAGGAGGTAATCCTCCGATGTGCCCAGCACCCGAGCAATGGCCTGAAGGGTAGTCACTCGCGGCTTGCGTTCACCGCTTTCATACCTCAGATATCCCGCCTGAGAAACGCCAATCAATTCTGCTGCTTTTTTCTGACTGAGCCCTTTTGCATTACGACAGGCGATTAACCGGCTTGTGTTGATATCCATTATGCACTTCCTTATAAAAATCATGATTTTTGACTATGTCATATATTATTTTGTCACGTATGTATGACATAGTCAATATGTTTATTATACACGTTGTAACCAGGTGTAAGCAGATTTTTTGCAGACACAAAAACAGCGGAAAGCCTTGATTTTCAAAGCTTTCCGCCATTTCTTAGGCACGTGCGTGAGAGGATTCGAACCCCCGACACCTTGGTCCGTAGCCAAGTGCTCTATCCAGCTGAGCTACACGCACACTCATATGAAATTGTGATTCAAAGGCTGCGAAGCAGCTTTTGAGTCAATGGAAGTTATAGGGTTCGAACCTATGACCCTCTGCTTGTAAGGCAGATGCTCT
>CAZOYS010000031.1:0-15230 GCA_964584155.1 uncultured Lachnospiraceae bacterium | reverse complement strand
CTTCTTCGGCAGCACCGTGAACGGGACCATTCCCGCTTCCGGCGCGACGGCGGAGACCGTGAAGCAGGCCCTTCTCGACCAGGCGGACGGGTACAGTCTCACCATAGAGGAGAGGGACGGGCAGACGGAGACCATCACGAGTGCCGCTGCCGGTCTTTCCCTTGACCTTTCAAAGGGACAGGTCGAGGGACTTCTGAAGAGTCAGAATGTCTTTACCTGGCCCGTCTCTGTCTTCAGGCACAAAGATTATGAGTCCGAAACCCTGCTGCAGGCCGACCCTGCGAAGCTTTCCGCCGCGGTAAATGCCCTTTCCTGCGTCACGAACCCGGCTCCGACGGAGACAGAGGACGCGACATACGCCTATGCCGACGGAAAGTATTCCGTCAAAGAGGAAGTCTACGGGACCCGGGTCGACGCAGCCGTCCTTTATAAGGCTGTCGATGAAGCCATGGAAAATCTGCAGGATTCCATAAATCTCGATGCGGACAGGCTCTACATTCAGCCGGCCGTCACGAAGGATTCCCCGGACCTTGTCGCCCTTGTGGATAAGCTCAATCAGAAGATGGCCATGAAGATTTCCTACGATACCGGGGATACGATTGACGCCGACACCATGGCCTCCTTTTTCACCGTGGGCGATGACCTCAGTGTGTCCGTGAACGAAGAGGCTGTAGCCGCCTTTGTGAACGCTTTCGCGAAGAAGTACAATACGGCCGGCCTTTCAAAGGAACTGGTGACATCCTACGGCTCCACGGTGACGGTACCTGGCGGCAATTACGGCTGGCTTCTCAATAAGTCCGCCGAGACGGAAAAACTTATTTCCGAACTTGAGGCAGGGCAGAGTGTTTCAAGATCCCCCGAGTGGAAACTGACGGCGGCTTCTCACGGGGACCACGACTACGGCAATTCCTACGTCGAGGTCAATCTTACTGCCCAGCACCTCTTTCTCTATATCAACGGGCAGCGGGTCCTTGATTCTCCCGTTGTCACCGGAAACGTTTCAAAGGAGTGGTCGACTCCGGCCGGGGCCTACGCCATCACTTACTGCGACAGGGACACAATGCTGAACGGGGAGAGCCACGTCAACTACTGGATGCCCTTCAACGGCAATATCGGTCTCCACGACGCCTCCTGGCGGTCCCACTTCGGCGGGGCGGACTACCTGACGAAGGGGTCCCACGGCTGTGTGAACCTGCCTATGAATGTGTCTCCGGAAATATATAAGCAGGTGAGCGCCGGCTTCCCGGTTCTGCTCTATACCCTGCCCGGGACAGAGTCCTATAATGCGGCGGCGGCCTCGAATGCGGTCAGCCTTATAAACGCCATCGGGACTGTGACAAGCCAGTCCGGAAAGGCCATAGAGAGCGCCCGGAAGGCCTATAACGCTCTGGACGCCGACACGAAGCCGGCCGTCACGAACGCGAAGAAACTGACGGCGGCGGAGTCCGCCTACGCGGCCCTGCCCAAGACCACAGTGGTAGCGGACGCGCCGGCTCAATAGAAGGAGGAAATTTGTGTCTTCCTGGAAAGAGAATGTGCGGAGTGTCGAGCCCTATACGCCCGGCGAGCAGCCGCAGGTGAAGGACATCATAAAACTCAACACGAATGAGAATCCCTACCCGCCGGCTCCGGCCGTGGAAGAGGCTCTCTCTTCTTTTGACGCCGGCCGTCTCCGGAAATACCCGACGCCGGATGCCGCGGAGCTCGTTTCGGCCATTTCCGCTTTCTATGATGTTCCGAAGGAGCAGGTCTTCGTAGGCGTGGGTTCCGACGATGTCCTGGCCATGAGCTTCCTGACCTTCTTTAATTCGAAGAAGCCCGTCCTCTTCCCTGACGTCACCTATTCCTTCTACGATGTCTGGGCGGACCTCTTCAAAATTCCCTACAAGCGCCTTCCCCTGAAGGCGGACTGGTCCGTCTCTGCGGATGATTATCTCCGGGAGAACGGGGGAATCGTAATTCCGAATCCCAATGCCCCTACGGGCAAGCTGCTGCCGCTGGCCGATATTGAGAGAATTGTTTCTTCGAATCCGGACGTCGTCGTGATCATCGACGAAGCCTATATCGACTTCGGCGGGGAGTCAGCCCTGCCCCTGGCAGCAAAATATGAAAACCTCCTCGTCGTCCGCACGATGTCTAAGTCCAGGTCCCTGGCGGGCAGCCGCATAGGCTTTGCCTTCGGGAACCCGGAACTCATCAGATACCTCTGGGACGTGCGGAATTCCTTCAATTCCTACACCATGGATTCCGTGACCCAGGCCGTCGGGGCCGCCTCCCTTTCCGACCGGGCCTACTTCGAATCCACCTGCACGAAAATAATGAAGACCCGGGAGCGCTTCTCCGCTGAAATGAGGGCTCTGGGTTTTACATTTCCGGACTCTGCGGCCAACTTCATCTTTGCCTCCCACCCGGACGTGGACGCGGCGCAGCTCTTTTCCGACTTAAAAGAAGCCGGTATCTTTGTCCGCTATTTTCCGGGCGGTCGTACCGGCAATTCCCTTCGCATTACCATAGGGACCGATGAGGAGATGGAGCGCCTTATTTCTTTCCTGAAGGAGTATCTCAAAAAATGAACCTGTTTTTAACTGCGGCCGACCTGGACTGGGGCGGCCTCATCATAAATGTCGTATCCGTTTTCGTGGGCCTGGCCATCTATCTCGGCGTTCTGAAGACCGGGTGGGGGCAGGAGCATATGAAGTTCCAGTGGGCCATTATGCTGGCGGCGTTGCTCATCGCCGTGCTCATTGCCTGGGGCGTGCGGACCCTGCTTGGCATATAAGGGGACCGGACCTGAGTCCTGAGCCTTGGCGAGGGCTGTCCCCGCGGATTGGAGATCTCTATGGATGACGTTTTGTGCCAGTTCTGCAACAACTGCGTATACGATGACGATGAAGATGACTACGTATGCGACGTGGAAATGGACGAGGACGAGTTCGCCCGCTTCATGATGAGCGAGCGGAAGGTTTGTCCCTTCTACCAGAGCAACAACGAGTACGAGGTCGTGAAGCATCAGATGTAATTTTTTTGAAATTGCTGTTGACTTGAGGAGAGAAAATCCGTATAATTACAAACTGTTCGGCACGTGAAAGCGGGTCGGCGGTATGTGCAGGAGTGGCGGAATTGGCAGACGCGCAGGCTTCAGGTGCCTGTGACCGCAAGGCCATGTGGGTTCAAGTCCCATCTCCTGCACTTTCTTTTTACGAAAAAGCGAGACACGCATTGCGTGCCTCGCTTTTTTTTGAAAATTCAGGTCAGACAAGGAGCCATTGAACTTGCTTCAGCCCACGCCGAAAGCCCCTCCGATGAGGTGGACCAGGAAGGCGATGGCCCAGGCCAGGATCATCTGGTAGGCAAAGATTAAAAGCATGTTCTTCGTCCCGTCCTCCCGGCGGATACTTGCCATGGCCGCGACGCAGGGGGGATAGATGAGGGTGAAGCAGAGGAGGGAGACAGCACCCAGCGGACTGATGAGGCTTGTGATGGCTGTTGTGCCCGTCAGCATGGAAAGGGTGGCGACGACGTTCTCCTTTGCCATGAGGCCGGCAATGAGGCCCGTCACAATCCGCCAGTCTCCGAAGCCGCAGGGGGCGAAGACCGGGGCGATGAGACGGGCAAAGTCCGCCATCATGGATTCACCGGCATCCGTCACATAGTAGAAGTGGGTGTCGAAGGACTGGAAGAACCAGACAATTAGGGTCGCAAAGAAGATGATGGAGAAGGCCTTCGAGAGGAAGTCCTTCGTCTTTTCCCACATCAGTATTAAAACGGTCTTCAGGGAAGGAAGGCGGTAGTTGGGCAGCTCCATGACGAAGGGGACGGCCTCGCCCGTGAAGGCAGTCTTCTTCAGGACCAGGGCCGTGAGGATGCCGAGCACGATGCCGAGGAAGTAGAGCAGGGTCATGATGAGGCCCCCGTGGCCTGGGAAGAAGGCGGCCGTGATGAAGCCGTAGACGAGAATCTTCGCCGAGCAGGACATGAAGGGGATGAGGAGCATCGTAAGGCGCCGGTCACGGGAAGACGGCAGGGTCCGGGTCGACATGACAGCCGGAACGCTGCAGCCGAAGCCTAAGAGCATGGGGACGATGCTGCGGCCCGAGAGACCGATCTTTCTTAAAAGCTTATCCATGAAAAAGGCGACGCGGGCCATGTAGCCCGAGTCCTCCAGGATGGACAGGAAGATGAAGAGGAGGACGATGATGGGCACGAAGGAAACGACAGACCCCACGCCTCCGAATATGGCATCCACGATCAGGGAATGGATGACCTTGTTTACCCCGATGGCGTTGAGACCGGCGGAAACGAGCCCGGCCAGGGCGTCGATGCCCGACTGCAGGAGGTCCTGCAGGAAGGGACCGATGAGGTTGAAGGTCAGGTAGAAGATCAGGGCCATGATGCCTACGAAGCAGGGAATGGCCGTGTACTTGCCGGTGAGGATTCTGTCCGCCTGCCGGCTCATCAGGTGCTCCTTCGACTCATGGGGCTTGACAACGGAAGAAGCTGTCAGCTTCTTGATGAAGGCAAAGCGCATGTCCGCGATGGCAGCTGCCCGGTCCAGGCCCCGTTCCTTTTCCATCTGTTTTACGATGGAATTGATCTCCTCTGTTTCGCCCTCGTCCAGGGCCAGCTTTTCGATGACCAGGTGGTCGCCTTCCAGGAGCTTCGTGGCTGCGAAGCGGATGGGGATGCCGGCTTTTGCGGCCTTATCCCCTATGAGCTCCATAACGGAGTGGATGGCCCGGTGGACGGCGCCGCCGTGGGCGGTCTCGTCGCAGAAGTCCAGCCGTTCCGGCTTTTCCTGATAGTAGGCCACATGCATGAGGTGGTGGATCAGCTCGTCGATGCCCTCGTTTTTCGCGGCGGAGATGGGGACGACCGGGACGCCCAGGGACTTTTCGAGGGCGTTGATATTGATGGTGCCGCCGTTTTCCCGGACCTCATCCATCATATTGAGGGCGATGACCATGGGGACGTCGAGCTCGATGAGCTGCATGGTCAGAAGGAGGTTCCGCTCGATATTCGTGGCGTCGACGATATTGATGATGCCCTTGGGTTTTTCATTCAGGATGAATTCCCGGGTCACGATCTCTTCGGAAGAGTAGGGGGAGAGGGAGTAGATGCCGGGCAGGTCCGTGACGATGGTATTCTTCTGCCCCCGGATGCTGCCGTCCTTCCTGTCCACTGTGACGCCGGGGAAGTTGCCCACGTGCTGGTTGGCACCGGTCAGCTGGTTGAAGAGGGTGGTCTTGCCGGAGTTCTGGTTTCCGGCCAGGGCAAACGTCAGAACAGTGCCCTCAGGCAGGGGCGTCTCCGTCTTCCTGTCGTGGTAGATGCCCGCTTCGCCGAGACCGGGGTGCTTTTCGTGCCGGTGGGGAGCCTTATTTCTGGGGTCGTCCTCCGGCCGGAGATATGTCTTTGCCCGTTCTTCGGCTTCTTCCTCCGTGGCTTCCGTGATGTCGATCATGGCAGCGTCGTGAAGGCGCAGGGTCAGCTCATATCCGTGAATCGTCACCTGGATGGGGTCCCCCATGGGGGCCAGCTTCGTGACGGTGACGTAGGAGCCGGGAATGACGCCCATGTCCAGGAAGTGCTGGCGCAGGGCTCCCTCTCCTCCGACGGCGTTTATGATGCCGGTTTTTCCTATGCCTAAGTCTTTCAAAGTCATGACTAATGCAGATCCTTTCATTTGCGGCAGACGGAAGTCTTTCCCGCCGTATTTTGAGAAGCGCAGTTTCAAACCTTTAGAATAGTAGCACTTACACCGTCTGCCTTCAATTATGGATTGAATTTGATACTTCGGAGCAATTGATTTTTTCCGGGAATCTGCTAGATTAGAGGACAATACTAACGAGAGAAACGGAGCCGCTGTCAGCGGCTTTTCCCATATCCGGGGGAACGGGGCATGATTACTCTATTTGCCAGGCTTTTCATAAAAGACCGGAAGAACTATTCTTCTCCTGCCGTGCGGACGGCCTACGGGGTCGCGGCCGGGGCGGTCGGCATTATTCTGAATGTCTTTCTCTTCGTCATGAAGCTGATTGTCGGCCTCCTGTCCGGCGCTCTTTCCATCGTTTCCGACGCCTTCAATAATCTGTCCGATGCCTTTTCGGACATCATCTCCATCATGGGTTTCCGGGTGGCCACGAGAAAGGCGGACGAGGAGCATCCCTTCGGGCACGGGCGGGCCGAGTATGTCTCCGGTCTCATTGTCGGCCTCATCGTTATGATGATCGGCATAGAGCTTCTGAATACGTCATTTTCCCGCATCCGCCACCCTGAAGCTCCCGAGGTGGACCTTGTGACCCTGGCCGTTCTCCTTGTTTCCATTGCGGTTAAGTTCTACATGTTCTTTGCCAGCCGGTCCCTCGCGAAGAAGATAGACAGTGTGACGCTTTCGGCCGTGGCCCTTGACTCCATCTCGGATGTGGCCGCAACGGCTGTGGTTCTCCTGTCTTCGGCTTTATATTATTCATATGAAATAAACATCGACGGCTGGGCGGGCCTTTTCGTGTCCGTCTTCATAATAATTCAGGGCCTCAAGTCCGTGCGGGACGCCGTTTCCCCCTTGCTCGGGAATCCGCCGGACCCGGACCAGGTCGCGAAGATCAAGCAGACGGTCTCCGAGTACAGGAGCCGCGGGGTTCTCGGCGTTCATGATATCGTCGTCCACGACTACGGGCCCGGCAAGGCCATGGTGACCTGCCACGTCGAGATGCCGGGGGACATGACCCTGGCGGAGGTCCACGCCGTCGTCGATACGATTGAGCGCCGCCTCATGGGGGAGTACGGACTCGACGCCGTCATCCACATGGACCCGGTCGAGGAGGACGACCCGGCCACGGCATTATTGAAGGAGCGGATCCGGACCTTTGCCCGCAGCCTGAAGCAGGGAATTTCCGTCCACGACATTCAGGTGACGAAGGACAGGAGCGGGCGGACGGACGTGGACTTCGACGTGCAGCTGCCCTACAGCGTGAAAGAGTCGGACGAAGCCATCATCCGTCTCTTCAAGGCCTTCGTGTCCGGCGTTGACAATAACTGCCACTGCCGCATCCGCGTGGACAGGGGCTGAGGAAGGGAAGGCTTTCCATCAGGTCAGTCGTCGGAAAAGCCGGGAATAAAGGTTCCTGAAAAAACCGGAAATTTTTTTCGAAAAGTGTTTGACAGGCTCGGGTCGATTTGCTATTATAGGCAAGTCGTCCGGAGAGAGCGAAAGCCTTTCCAAGTGACGTGCGGAAGTGTCGGAATTGGCAGACGAGCAAGACTAAGGATCTTGTGACAGCAATGTCGTGTGAGTTCAAGTCTCATCTTCCGCAGTGAAAAGACAGGGGAGCTCGTGAACGGGCTGAGAGGAAGCGAGAAAGCTTCGACCCTTATACCTGATTCGGGTAATGCCGGCGTAGGAAGCTTATATTTTTATCAAACCGGGATACCTTTGTGCAGGTATCCCTTTTCTTTTGTCCTTTTTCCCGCGTTTCCATGTTGGCGCGGGCAAAAGGGTCTTCTTTTGCAAGAGCAGACAGGACGTCCATTCCCGGGACTTAGGTTTGAGGAAAGACTTTCTGTCTGTTTGCGGAACTTATTAACCCCGTTTTGAAAGTGAGGAAACTCTATGTTTGCAACTCTTGGCGAAGACGGAAGCTACAGCCTGACCGGGGCCGGATATACCCTGCTTGTCGTCATTCTTCTTGCCGTATTTTTACTTGGCGTATTTATCTTCGGCCGCTCGAAGCGGAAGTCCTCCGCCAAGCAGATGGCCTTCTCGGCCATGGCCATAGCCCTGGCAGTCGTCACATCCATGATCAAGTTCCTGCACCTGCCCATGGGCGGCTCCATCACCCTTTTCTCCATGCTCTTCATCTGCCTGGTCGGCTGGTTCTACGGGCTGGGGTCGGGTCTTACGGCAGCTTTTGCCTACGGCATCCTGCAGCTCATTATCGACCCTTACATCCTGTCCCTGCCCCAGATGCTGACGGACTATGTCTTCGCCTTCACGGCCCTTGGCCTTTCCGGCGTCTTCTATAAGTCGAAGAACGGCCTCTTGAAGGGCTATATCCTCGGCGTCGCCGGCCGCTACTTCTTCGCGGTCCTTTCCGGCGTCATCTTCTTCGGGACCTATGCAGCGGATGCCGGCTTCTCGTCACCCGTTCTCTACTCCCTGGCCTACAACGGCATTTACCTCGGCGTGGAGGCAGCCCTGACCATTGTCGTCATCCTGATCCCTCCCGTAAAGAAGGCCCTTGTCCGCATCAAGCAGACCGCGACGGATATGGATACGGCTGCCTGAAGAGTAGAGTATGAGGTTGCCTGTTTTCAGGGCGCCGAGTCTTTGAGCCATGTGCCCGGGCAAATACCGCCCATGAGGACAAGCTGAAGTCTCTGAAGGGGGATGCGCTGGTAAATGCCGCCCATGGCGGAAGCTCGTTTTGAAAAGATAAGTCTCAAGGACTTGGATTTTCGGCAAATACCGCCCATCTGCGGAAATTGACAGACCTCAAAAGGAAAGTTCAGGTCCCAATCAGAAGTTTTTCTGACAAATACCGCCCAGACAGGAAAATCCTTGGAGAAATTTCTCCTCTATCTGTAGGCGGTATTTGTACAGAATGGCCATTCCTACGACCGGAATTCCTGTTGCGAGCTTTCCTGGACTCTTGTCATGGGCGGTATTTGCACCAAACACTTTCGTCTGCGACTTGCTTTTCATTTGTCAGCTGCCGGAAGTCTTGAGTATGAACGGTATTTGTGCAAACGCATGGTTGTACCCGCAAAAATACAAAAAGGAAATCCGGTTTCGGCCGGTAATATAAAAGTAGACAGCCCCTTTTCGGACTGTCTGCTTTTTCTTTTTGTACAAGCCAGGCGGGGCCGCGTGTTTTGACTTTGGCCTTCAGCTTTGTACTTTCGGGGGAGGAGGTCACATCAGCATGTCAGAAGAAAAGAGCCTGACTGTCCGGGAGACCCTGGAGGCCATGGAGAGGGAATCCCTCTCGCCTTATGCCACCCTGTCCGAAAATTCGCGCGGGCGGGACCGGGAAGAGGAGCCGTGCGATATCCGCCCTGTATTTCAGCGGGACCGGGACCGGATTCTTCACTGCAAGTCCTTCCGCCGCCTTAAAAACAAGACCCAGGTCTTCCTTTCCCCCCAGGGGGACCACTACAGGACAAGACTTTCCCATACCCTCGAGGTTTCCCAGAACGCCCGGACCATAGCCAAGGCCCTGCGCCTCAATGAAAGCCTCACGGAGGCCATTGCCCTCGGCCACGACCTCGGTCATACGCCGTTCGGCCACTGCGGCGAAGGCGTCTTGAATGAACTCTGCGAGGGCGGCTTCGTTCATTCGGACCAGTCCGTCCGCATCGTCGAAGTCCTTGAAAAGGACGGAGCAGGCCTGAACCTGACCTGGGAAGTCCGGGACGGAATCCGGAATCATAGGACATCAGGTCACCCGGCCACCCCGGAGGGGCAGGCCGTCCGTCTCTCAGACAAGATTGCCTATGTCGGCGCCGACATCGATGACGCCATCCGGGCTCACCTGCTGACGGAAGAGGATATCCCCCTCGCTATCAAAAACGAGCTGGGCTTTTCCGTGAAGAAGCGCCTGAACACCCTGATTCACGACGTCATTTCGACAAGCTACGATTCGTCGGAAATACGTATGTCTCCCGAAAAGGAGCAGGCCCTCTATGAGCTTCGCCAGTTCCTCTTCGCCCATGTATATAAGAACCCCGAGGCCAAGAGCGAGGAAGTCAAAGCCCGGCGGATGATTCACGAGCTTTTTGAATATTATTCTGACCACCATGACGCTATTCCCGAGAAGTACCGGGTGCTGGCGGAGAAGCGGGGGGATCCCTTCGACCGGGTCATCTGCGACTACATCGCCGGCATGACGGACGACTTCGCCACAGCGAAATTCTCGGAATACTTCATCCCCCAGGCCTGGGGCGTTGAGCTGGATTGAGCTTATGCCTTTTTATGATGATGAGACAATTGAAAATGTGCGGAGCGCGAACGACATCGTCGACGTCATCGGCCAGTATGTCCATCTGACGAAGCGGGGTTCTTCCTATGTGGGGCTCTGTCCCTTTCACAACGAGAAGACCCCTTCCTTCAATGTGTCGCCGGACAGGCAGATGTTTCACTGCTTCGGCTGCGGCGTCGGGGGCAATGTCTATTCCTTCCTCATGAAGTACGACAATCTCTCCTTCCCAGAGGCCGTGCAGTCCCTGGCGGAGCGGGCGGGAATCACCCTGCCCGAGCGGGAGATGTCTTCCGAGGAGAAGCGGCAGGCCGACCGGCGGACGAAGCTTCTGGCCCTCAATAAGGACGCAGCCGTCTACTTCTACCGGGCCCTTCGGAACCACGACGGGGAGGCGGCCCTCGACTACTTCAGGAAGCGGGCCCTCTCCGACGAGACCATGAAGAATTTCGGCCTGGGCTACAGTCTTCCCTACCGGGACGACCTCTATAAGTACCTGAAATCGAAGGGCTACGACGACGACCTGATCCGTTCCTCCGGCCTCTGCCGCTTCGACGAGAAGTACGGCATGCACGACCTCTTCTGGAACCGGGCCATGTTTCCAATCATGAACTTAAACGGCAAGGTCATCGCCTTCGGAGGCCGGGTCATGGGGGACGCAAAGCCCAAGTACGTAAACTCCCCGGAAAGCCCGGTCTTCGACAAGAGCCGGAACATGTACGGGCTCAATATTGCAAAGAATGCGAAGCGCCCCTACCTGATTCTCTGCGAGGGCTATATGGATGTCATCGCCCTGCACCAGGCCGGTTTTGACAATGCCTGCGCCTCCCTCGGCACGTCACTGACAGAAGGCCACTGCTTGCTCTTAAAACGCTACAAGAAGCCGATATATCTTTCGTACGACTCCGACGGAGCCGGCGTCAAGGCCGCCCGGCGGGCCATTCCCATGCTGCACGACGTGGGGCTCGAGACGAAGGTCATCCACATGGACCCCTATAAGGACCCGGACGAGTTCATGAAGGGGCTGGGGCCTGAGGAGTACGAAAAAAGAGTTCAGGCCGCGGAAAACGGCTTTTTCTTCCTGGTGCGGAAATTATCGGAAGAGTATGATTTGAACGACCCCGGCGCCAAGACCTCCTTCATGAAGGGGGTGGCGGAACTCCTGCTGACCCTGAACGCCGGCATGGAGCGGTCGAACTACCTGACGGCTATCGCCGCGAAGTACGGGGTCCGGGAGGCGGACTTAAACGATCTCCTGATTTCGGTCGCGACGGAGCAGTCCCGGCACCGGACCGCTGTCGAGCGGCAGAAGGAGAGGATGGAGAGCCGAAGGACGGATTCCCCGTCATCTTCCCCCATGACTAATGTAAACCCCGCTGAGCGGACGGACATTTCTTCTTCCGGCCCGCCCCCGGGAGAGGAAGCCCACCGGGTTCCGGAGGGCATTCGGAAATCCGAGCGCATGCTGCTTTCCTGGATAGCCGCCCGACCGGCCGTCCTTCCTGTCCTTTCCCCCTATATCGGAGAGGAGGACTTCGAAGAGGCCGTCTACCGGCAGGTCTATGCGGAGCTTGTGAAGGAAATCACGGAGACGGGAGCTGCCGTTCCGGCGAAGGTCGTAAACCTCTTTGACGACCTGGAGGCCCAGAGCGAGGTCGGGAAGATCTTCTCGGCCGGCATTGAGGATATGGCGGATCCGAAGGACCGGGAGAAGGCCCTGAGAGAAACCCTTATCCGGGTCAAGCAGGAAAGAATCGACGCCCTCGGAAGAGGACCCGGAGCCGCGGAAGCAGGAACCTTCCGTACGCTCATGGAAGAAAAGAAGAAG
Organism: uncultured Lachnospiraceae bacterium; assembly: GCA_964584155.1. Taxonomy (GTDB): domain Bacteria; phylum Bacillota; class Clostridia; order Lachnospirales; family Lachnospiraceae; genus RUG306. The sequence continues at coordinate 3,428 of CAZOYS010000031.1, read as the reverse complement.
CTCGACGCCCTGCGGAAGCTGAATCTCGGACCGGTATAGAAAAACAGACGGTTCTCTCATGAGACATCGTTTCAGATAATTTACGGGAAATATTATTAAAGGAGATATGACTTATGGCAGAAGCAAAGAAGAAGGAAACGACGGCAAAGACAGCTGCAAAGTCTGCGGAAAAGGCCGCAGCTAAGGCTCCTGCAAAGACGACCGCAAAGTCCGCGGAGAAGCCGACTGCAAAGTCAGCGGCCAAGGCGGAGACAAAGTCCGCTGCAAAAAAGACGGAAACAAAGCCTGCCGCAAAGGCGCCTGCGAAGAAGACAGAAGCAAAAACCACAGCAAAGTCTTCGGCAAAGACGGACACAAAGTCCGCTGCAAAGAAGGCGGAAGCAAAGCCTGCCGCAAAGTCTGCGGATACAAAGGCGGCAAAGACCTCCGGCAAGAAGACGGAGGCCAAGGGCGACGGCAAGGGTTCCGAGGAGAAGATCCAGCTCTTCGAGGCGAAGCTGCAGGAACTCATGAAGCTGGCAAAGTCCAAGAACAATGTCCTGGAATATCAGGAGGTTGAGGACTGCTTCCGGGATCAGAAGCTGAATCCCGATATGTACAAGAAAATCACGTCATTCCTGGAGCATTCGGGCATAGACGTTCTCCGCACCGAAGACGATGTGGACGATGACGATATTCTTCTCACGGACGACGATGAGATTGAACCCGAGAAGATCGACCTCTCCGTTCCCGACAATGTCAGCGTTGAGGATCCCGTCCGCATGTACCTGAAGGAGATCGGAAAGGTACCCCTTCTGACAGCGGACGAGGAGGTTGCTCTGGCCAAGCAGATGCAGGCCGGGGGCCCGGAAGGAGAGAGGGCCAAGGAGAAGCTCTGCGAGGCCAACCTCCGGCTCGTCGTTTCCATTGCGAAAAGATATGTGGGCCGGGGCATGCTCTTCCTCGACCTGATTCAGGAAGGAAACTTAGGCCTCATCAAGGCTGTCGAGAAGTTCGACTATACGAAGGGCTACAAGTTCTCGACCTATGCGACCTGGTGGATCCGCCAGGCCATTACGCGTGCCATCGCCGACCAGGCCCGGACCATTCGGATTCCCGTCCACATGGTCGAGACCATCAACAAGTTCATCCGGGTTTCGAGACAGCTCTTGCAGGAACTCGGCCGAGAACCTACCCCCGATGAGATTGCTGAGCGGATGGAACTGCCGGTGGAGAGGGTCCGTGAAATTATCAAGATATCCCAGGAGCCGGTTTCCCTCGAGACCCCTATCGGCGAGGAGGAGGATTCCCATCTCGGCGATTTCATTCAGGATGACAATGTACCCGTCCCTGCCGACGCGGCTACATTCACCCTCCTGAAGGAGCAGCTGAACGAAGTCCTTGATACCCTGACCGAGAGGGAGCGGAAGGTCCTGCTTCTCCGCTTCGGTCTTGAAGACGGCCGGTCCCGGACCCTTGAGGAAGTCGGCAAGGAATTCAATGTCACCCGGGAGCGTATCCGGCAGATCGAGGCAAAGGCCCTCCGGAAACTCAGACATCCGTCCCGGAGTAGAAAACTCAAGGACTATTTGGAGTGATTTTCTGCAAACAGCATCCCTTTCTCTGGGGAAATGGGTTGCAATATAGGGGATTTTTACAAATAGTACCCCTTTGAAGTGAGTTTGGGGTGAAAAAATGAGGTTATACAACAAATGACATCCATAGGATGAGGGGGAAATATGAGTACAGCAGAAAAAGGACCGGCACTTTCGGACCGCCTGATGGCGATTGCCTCAATGGTGTCCCCGGGACAGCGCCTCATTGACATAGGAACGGACCACGCCTATATTCCGGTCTTCCTGGCCTCGAAGGGGGTCATCCCTTCGGCCGTGGCGGCGGATATCAATGCCGGCCCTCTGGCCAAGGCGGAAGCGAATATATTTGTAAACGGCCTGACAGGCACCGTGACACCTGTGCTATCCGACGGCTTTGAAGACATAGAAGTGAAGGGCGGGGAGACCGGCGTCATAGCCGGTATGGGCGGCCCGACCATCATGGGCATCATAGAGAGGGACGCCGAAAAGGTCAAGAAGCTGGGGGAACTCATTCTCGAGCCCCAGAGCCGGGAAGAGGAAGTGCGAAAGTTTCTGGCCCGGAACGGCTTTGCCATCACGGACGAAGATATGATCTATGAGGACGGCCATTTCTACTTCATCATGAAGGCTGTTTATACAGGAGAGAAGACAGAACTTTCAGATGTAGAGGCCTTCTACGGTCCCTGCCTGCTTGCAAAGAGGAATTCTGTCCTTCTTCGTTTCCTTGAGAAGCAGCTTGGCGAACTTCATGTCATAGAAGACCGGATTCTGGATGCAGTCGGGGTCATGGGCATGGGAGAGACCCGGGAGATGGCCCTGGTGGGCATCATGGGGGCTTCCCGCCTCATACAGGAAGCGCTCAGGTATTACACAAAATAGCGTAAAGGCAGAACGGATACCGGATAGCATAAAGGCAGAGCGGATACCTGTCTTTTGAGCGGACAGGCACTGTACATAAAAATGTTCTGCCCGGAGAAAACGTTAGGAAAGCATATGACAGTCGGAGAAATAGCGGATTTATTTGAGGAAATCGCCCCGAAATCGGCCGCCCTGTCCTGGGACAACCCCGGACTTCTCGTCGGCTCCCGCAGCTGGACGGTGGAAAAAGTATATATAGCCCTTGACTGCACGGACGAGGTCATTGACCACGCGATAGAAGCCGGGGCGGACATGATTGTCACCCACCACCCCCTCATCTTTTCACCTGTGAAGAGCGTTGCGGCGGAGGACTATATCGGAAAGAGGCTCATCCGTCTGATTGAGCACCGCATGGCCCTCTTTGCCATGCATACGAATTTCGACATCTGCAGGATGGGTCCCCTGGTGGCGGGCCGCCTGAATCTTTCGGACGTGACCCCGCTCGTGCCCTGCGGACCGGATGAATCTACCGGCCTCGGCGGCGTCGGAACGCTGGGGACGGACATGACTCTTGAGCAGCTGTCTTTATATGTAAAAAATGCTCTCGGTCTGCCGGGCCTTAAGACTTTCGGAGACTCGAAGGCACGGGTGCAGCGGGTGGCCTTCCTGCCGGGTTCAGGGAAGAGCGATATTGATGCGGCGCTTGCGTCCGGAGCGGACTGCTACATCACAGGCGATGTCGACCACCACAGCGGAATCGATGCCGTGGAAAAGGGCCTCACTGTCATAGACGCCGGCCACTGGGGAATGGAACACTTCTTCATAGAGTATGTGGACCTGTTTCTGAAAGGGCGGACCGCGGGCCTGCTCACAGCCACGGAGCCTTATGTGTCGCCGTTTCAGGTGTACTGAGCAGGTCACCCGGAGAATGCCCTCAGGCGGCTTGCCTGCAGAGGGCCGATGCGGAAATGTTAATGTTTTACATTATTCATAAGA
>CAZOYS010000030.1:0-15301 GCA_964584155.1 uncultured Lachnospiraceae bacterium | reverse complement strand
CGGAGTCCACCCACTTGATGTCGACCCCGGTCCGGTTCTTGATGCCGCCGTGCTTCAAAGCCTCGACAACGGAGATGTAGGCGTCGTGCAGCTGGGTGTACTTGCCGACAATGGCGATCTTCACGGAAGAGTCGAGGGAATAGAGGGTGTCCACCATGTCCTTCCAGTCCGTGAGATCCGGCTCCGGGCAGGGGAGGTCCAGGCACTGGCAGGCCACCTCAGCCAGGTGCTCATGCTCCATGGCCAGGGGCGCCTCGTAGATGCTCTTGAGGTTCAGATTCTTGAGGACGTGTGAAGCGGGCACGTTGCAGAAAAGGGCAATCTTTTCCTTCAGCTCGTCGTCGAAGTCCACCTCGGACCGGCAGACAATGACGTCGGGCCAGAGGCCCATTCCCTGCATGGTCTTAACCGCCATCTGGGTCGGCTTCGTCTTGATTTCCTCGGAAGCGTGCAGATAGGGCAGGAGGGATACGAGCAGGAGCATGGAGTTCTTCGGCCCCACCTCGTGCTGGAACTGGCGGATGGCCTCCAGGAAGGGCTGGGACTCGATGTCGCCGACTGTGCCGCCGACCTCGATAATGGCGATATGGGTGTCGTTGTCCGTATTGTTCCGGTAGAAGCGGCTCTTGATCTCATTCGTCACATGGGGAATGACCTGCACCGTATGGCCGCCGAAGTCGCCGCGGCGTTCCTTCTCCAGAATGGACCAGTAGACCTTGCCGGACGTGACATTGGAGTTCTTGTCCAGGCTCTCGTCTATGAAGCGCTCGTAGTGCCCGAGGTCCAGGTCCGTCTCCGTCCCGTCGTCCGTGACGAAGACTTCGCCGTGCTGGATGGGGTTCATGGTGCCGGGGTCGATATTGAGATAGGGATCGAACTTCTGCATGGTCACCTTGTAGCCCCGGGCTTTCAGGAGCCGGCCCAGAGAAGCTGCCGTGATGCCCTTGCCGAGGCCCGACACAACGCCGCCTGTCACGAATACGTATTTGACGCTCATACTACCGCCTTTCAAAAACACCAAAAGACATAGAAAGCGCATCCTCGCACCTTCTATGTCCGTTCAAACACAAAATCAAAAGCATTATAACAGGCAAAAGCCCGGGTTGCAATCCCGGGTTTTTGTCACAGCCGAAACGATGCCGGCCTTATAATTCACTCCGCATGGTAAAGGATTGTCCGGGCAACCTCCGTCACGGGAACCCTTAAGTCCATGCTTCTCTTCTGCAGAAAGCGGTGTGCCTCCGCCTCTGTCATGCCTCGCTCTTCTGTCAGATATTCCTTTGCCTCGTTGACGATGGCCCGGTCAGTGTCCGTCTTCTTCTTGGGCCGCAAGCTTTCGTCCATCCGTCGCTCATCAAGCTGGGACAGGATCCGCACGGAGCCTATGAGTTCCGAGCTCTTCACCGGCAGCATGAGTTTGAATATCTCTTCGCTGTCCATCTGGGCCAGTACGGCAGGGTGCCCGACAACCAGGAAATATGCCTCTTCCCCCAGCCGTTCACACAGGGCATCCGACGAGATGTCCAGAAGACGCGGGGAGCAGATGACAACGCCACCGCCCATATCCTTGATGGCCCTGGTCGCGTCCGCACCGGACCGGACCTGGGCCCTCACCTTCATCCCGCTCTTCGTAATGATGTCAGCTACGGAGCTGCGCGTCGCGTCGTCAAGTATGGCGATTACGATTCGCTCCATTCCACCACCTCATTGAAAATTAATTACCGCAAGGCTTCGTTGCTTCGCAACTCTCGCCTTGCTCCGCCATCACCTCGCGCTTTACTGCTGCTTTGCAGCATCACGCTCGGTGATAGCGGGCGTGTCATTAAATCATATGTCAATGGCAAATAAATTTGCCATGTCATATGATTTATGACACTGTAATTAATAAGCTATCATATATCTATCGCGTTCCCATTCGCTGATGCTGGTGCGGTACTCGTCCCATTCCTTGTACTTACCGGCCAGGTACTGGCGGTATACATGCTCGCCGAGGACTTCCTTGATGAGGGGATCCTTCTTCATTTCCTTCAGGGCCTCATGCAGGGAGCCGGGCAGGGACTGGATGCCATGGGCTTCGCGCTCATCCTCAGTCATGGCAAAGATGTTCGACGTCTCCTCAGCGGGCACCTCCATCTGCTTCTCGATGCCGTCGAGGCCGGCAGCCAGGCAGAGGGCGAACTCAAGATAGGGATTCGTCGAAGGATCCGGGCAGCGGAGCTCTACCCGGGTGGAAGCACCGCGGGCCGCGGGTATACGGATCAGGGCAGACCGGTTGCTTGTGGACCAGGCCATATAGCAGGGAGCCTCATAGCCGGGAACGAGACGCTTATAGGAGTTGACGGTCGGGTTCGTGATCGCAGCCATACTCTTCATATGGTGAAGGATGCCGGCGATGAACTGATAGGCCTCCTTCGAAAGCTGGCGCTCGTCCGTGGGATCGAAGAAGATATTCTTCCCGTCCTTGAAGAGGGACATATTCGTATGCATGCCGGAGCCGTTGACGCCTTCGAGGGGCTTGGGCATGAAAGTCGCATGCAGGCCGTTCCGCTGGGCCGTGGTCTTGACGGTCAGCTTGAAGGTCATGATCTTGTCGGCCGTAGCCAGGGCGTCCGCGTACTTGAAGTCAATCTCGTGCTGGCCCTTGGCAACCTCGTGGTGGGAAGCTTCAATTTCGAAGCCCATCTTCTCGAGGAGGAGGGAAATCTCACGACGGGTGTCGGAGCCCCGGTCCAGGGGAGCCAGGTCGAAGTAGCCGGCATTGTCGCCGGTCGTCGTCGTGGGCCGGCCTTCCTCGTCCGTAGCGAAGAGGAAGAACTCAAGCTCGGGGCCTACGTTGAAGGAGTAACCCTTGTCGGCAGCCTTGGAAAGCTCTCTCTTTAAAACATTTCTCGGGTCGCCTGCAAACGGCGTGCCGTCGGGATTATAGACGTCGCAGATGAAACGGGCAACCTTGCCCTTCTGGGGTCTCCAGGGGAAAATCGTGAAGCTGTCAAGGTCCGGGCGCAGGTACTGGTCGGACTCATAGATGCGGGCAAAGCCCTCGATGGAGGAGCCGTCAATCATGATCTGATTGTCCATGGCCTTCTCCAGCTGGCTTCTCGTGATGGCAACATTCTTCAGCTGGCCGAAGATGTCCGTAAACTGCATACGGATGAAGGCTATGTCCTCATCCTCTACGATTTTTCTGATTTCATCCTTTGTCATTCTTTTTCTCCTTATTCATATTTCATGACTAATGTAAAGCGCCAAAGGTGTACGTAAATTCCGTCTTACAGAAAGTAATAATATTATTCTCCCGAAGCACCGTAGTTAGATAATACGCGGGCCGAAGGATCGTTGACCTCGGCAAGGCCCGGCCAGGTCTTGTTGGGCATCCAGAAGTCGGGAATCATCTCCGCCTGTCCCGGATAGAACTCTTCGAAGAGCTCACGGTAGAGAAGGCTCTCCTTCGTGAAGGGCGGCCGGTAGGTATACTTCGACGCCTTCTTCATGAATTCTTCGTCCGTGTACTTCGATTCCGCGTATTCCTTGATCTCATCCACCATGGAGTGGCCGACGGCATCGGAGAAGGCAGCCTTTTCCCGGAAGAGAATTTCCTGAGGCAGGAAGCCGGCCCGGTCGAAGGCGTGGCGCAACAGGTACTTGCCCTTGCCGTAGGTATTGACCTTGACGGCGGGGTCAAGCGACATGACGTAGTCCGCGAAAGCCAGGTCTCCGAAGGGAACCCGTGCCTCGAGGGAGTTGACCGAAATACAGCGGTCCGCCCGGAGGACATCATAATAATGAAGTTCGCGGACCCTCTTCTGGGCTTCCTTCTGGAAGTCCGCCGGGGTGGGGGCGAAGTCCGTGTACTTGTAGCCGAAGAGCTCGTCAGAGACCTCGCCGGTCAGCAGAACCCGGATATCCGTGTTCTCGTGGATGTACTTGCAAAGAAGGTACATGCCGACGGAAGCCCTTATCGTCGTAATATCCCAGGTGCCGAGGGCCTTGATGAGCTCGGGAAGAACCCCGATGACCTGATCTTTTGTCATGATGACTTCCGTGTGGTCCGTGCCCAGGTATTCCGCGGTCTCCCGCGCGTACTTAAGGTCAATGGGCCGCACGTCCATGCCGACAGCGAAAGTCCTGAGGGGCTTATCGGAAAGGCGCTGGGCGATGGAGCATACAAGTGAGGAATCGAGGCCGCCGGAAAGCAGATAGCCGACAGGCATATCGGAGTCAAGGCGCTTGGCAACTGCCTTTACCAGCAGGCGGCGGATCTTGTCGCCGGCCTCGTCGGGATCGTCCTGAAGGACACGGGTGACTGCCCCCGGGTCATAGTACTGGGTGAAGGTCCCGCTTTTTCCGTCTTTGCCCGATACATAGTAATATCCGGGCGGGAAGGGCTTTATCTCTCCTGCGGCCACTTCCACGAGGTTCTTGGGCTCCGAAGCGAACACCATGGAGCCGTCCGCCTGCTTACAGTAGAAAAGAGGGCGGATGCCGATGGGGTCCCGGGCCGCTATGAAACGGTCTTCCTTCGAATCATAGATGACGCAGGCAAATTCCGCGTCGAGAAGGCCGAACATCTTGCAGCCGAATTCCCGATAGAGGGGAAGCAGGACTTCGCAGTCCGACGTACTCTTGAAGGAATAGCCTCTCGTCACAAGCTCGGCCCGGATGGGACGGAAGCCGTAGATCTCGCCATTGCAGACGACCTTGTCGCCGTCTAAGGCAAAGGGCTGCATGCCGGCCTCACTGACGCCCATGATGGTCAGACGCTGGAAGGCGATATTGCCCTTTCCCGCCGTCTCAATCCGTTCCCCGTCCGGTCCCCGGGTTCTCGTCTTTTCGAGGCATTTTTTCAGGACCTCGTCGGAAATCCTGTGTTCGCTCGCGAATACCGTACACATAATTTTTCTTCCTCTCCAAACTTTTATCTATACACGCAGTGCGTATTTGGCATTTGATGTCCTTCGCTGCGTGCGGCGGAAGTTCTGCCTCTTCCGCCGGATATCTGCTTTGTACGTTTTTCGCCTTGTTCGTGCTCTCCGACGGAAAATCCCGTCCACGAAAAGACCTTTTACAAAGCAGTGTATCCCATGAGGTACTCGTCGATGGCCCGGGCACAGGCGCGACCCTCAGCAATGGCCCAAACGACGAGGGACTGGCCGCGGTGCATATCCCCGGCCGTGAAGACTTTTTCGGCCGATGTGGCATAGGCCCCGGCCTCGGTAATGATGCGGTTTCTCTTGTCCAGGCCGGCTCCGAAGGCCTCGGCCGTATATTCCTCGGCCCCGAGGAAACCGGCGGCCGTCAGCAAAAGGTCACAGGGAAGAACCTTTTCGGAACCCTTCACCTGAACTAATTTTCCGTCTTCAAATTTCACCTTCACGGTGGTGACGGCATTGATATGGCCGGACTCGTCCGTTCCGACTTCCTTAACGGTCGTCTCATAGACTCTGGGGTCAGACCCGAAAACTTCTATGGCTTCCTGGTGCCCGTAGTCCGTCTTTTTGACCTTGGGCCACTCGGGCCAGGGATTGGTGGGAAGGCGCTTTTCAGGCGGCTCCGGCATCATCTCTATACAGGTGACACTCTTTGCTCCCTGACGGATGGCCGTGCCCAGGCAGTCGTTTCCGGTATCGCCGCCGCCGACAATGACGACGTTCTTCCCGGCAGCGGATATGAAGGAAGGCTCGCCCTTTCCCTTGCCGCTCGCATAGGAAAGGATATAGTCTTCTCCTTTTTCAAGGAGGGTCTTTGTATTGGACGAAAGGTAGTCGACAGCGAAGTAGACGCCGGCTGCCTTTTCTATGCCCTTGGCATCGAGGGCCCTTGCCTTCTTCGCCCCGCAGCAGAGGGCCACGGCGTCGAATTCCTTCAGGATGTCCGTAGCGCTTACTGCAGCGGATGCTGCATCCCGCTCGGGGAAGCCTTCGCTTTTTTTCTTCTTCCGGCCCACGTCGCAGGAGGTCTTAAACTCTACCCCCTCTTCCTTCATGAGCTTCACCCGGCGGTCGACTATCTCCTTGCCCAGCTTCTGATTGGGGATGCCGTACATGAGAAGGCCCCCGATCCGGTCGCTCTTTTCAAAGACCGTGACAGAGTGGCCCCGGCGGTTCAAGGTATCGGCTACGGCAAGTCCCGCAGGACCGGAGCCGATTACCGCAATCTTCTTTCCGCTCCGGACCTCGGGAATCCGGGGCTTGACCCAGCCTTCCGAAAAGCCTTTTTCTATCAGGAAGAGTTCATTATTATGGGTCGTGACAGGGTCCGAATCCATACCGCAGATGCAGGCCTTTTCGCAGAGGGCCGGGCAGACGCGGCCGGTGAACTCAGGAAAGTTCGACGTCTTCGTGAGCCGCTCGAGCCCGTTCCAGTAGTCTCCCCGCCAGATGCAGTCGTTCCACTCGGGAATATTATTATGAAGGGGACAGCCCGTGAACATGCCGGAAAGGTTAATGCAGGACTGGCACATGGGGACGCCGCAGTTCATGCAGCGGCCGCCCTGCTCCTTCCGTTCCTCTTCATTGAGATGGGTGTGGAACTCGTCGAAAGTTTTGATTCGTTCGGATACCGGGATATCCCCGTCATCCTTTCTATTGTAATCCAGAAAGCCTGTGGCTTTTCCCATGACACTTACCCCGCTATTTCCCTGAACGCTTCTTCTTCGGCTTCTGCTCTTGTAAAGCCCTTCTCCTCATACCGGCTGATGACGGAGAGAATCTTCCGATAGTCGTTCGGCATGATTTTCTTGAAGGAAGGCAGATAGGTATCGAAATCGGAAAGTACCTTCTTTCCCACCTCGGAATCCGTCTCCTTGACGAACTCCTCGAGGATTTCCTTGAGCTCGGCCATGTCCGCCTTTTCGGAAAGCGGCTCCATGGTGACCATATCCATATTCAGTTTTGTATAGAGGCTGTGGTCCGGGTCGAGGACATAGGCCATGCCCCCGCTCATGCCGGCCGCGAAGTTCCTGCCGACAGGCCCCAAGATCACGGCCCGGCCGCCGGTCATGTATTCAAGGCCGTGGTCGCCGCAGCCCGTGGCAACGGCAGTAGCGCCTGAATTCCGCACGCAGAAACGCTCGCCGGCCACGCCGTTTATGAAGAGCTTTCCGCTTGTCGCCCCGTAGAGGGCCACATTTCCAATAATAATATTTTTCGCCGGGTCGAAGGAAACCTTCTTGGGAGGCACGATGACGATCTTTCCTCCGGAAAGGCCCTTGCCGACGCCGTCATTGGCATCTCCTGTCAGGCGGATGGTCACGCCCTTCGGGAGGAAGCCTCCGAGGGACTGGCCGGCCCCGCCGACTGCCTCAATGGTGTAGGTGTCATCAGGCAGGGTGCTCTTAAACTTCCTTGTGACCTGGGAGCCGAAGAGGGACCCCAGAGCCCGGTCGGGGGAATTGACCTCGACCTTCACGGTATGGGGCTTTCCGTCCAGCTTCATGGCCGGAAGAATCTGGGCCTCGTCTATGGTCCGATCCAGATGGAAGTCATAGATCTTCTCCGGTTCGAAATGGCTGGGACCGGATACGGAAGCCGGCTTCAGGATATTCGAAAGGTCGACGGTCTCCGCGAGGTGGGTAATCTGGTGCTCCTTCATGGCCAGGCACTCGCTGTGGCCGACCATTTCATCTATGGTCTTAAAGCCGAGAGAAGCCATGATTTCCCGAAGCTGTCTCGCCGTAAAGAGCATGAAGTTCATGACGTCTTCCGGCCGGCCCTTGAAGCGACCTCTCAGGCACTCGTTCTGGGTGGCGATGCCGACAGGGCAGGTATCCTTGGAGCAGACCCGCATCATCATGCAGCCCATGGACACAAGGACGGCTGTCGCAAAGCCGAATTCCTCGGCGCCCAGGAGGCAGGCGATGGCCACATCCTTGCCGGAGACCAGCTTGCCGTCCGTTTCCAGGATGACCCGGTCACGAAGATTGTTCTCAATCAGGGCCCGGTTCGCTTCCGCAAGCCCCAGCTCCCAGGGAAGTCCTGTATTGTGAATGGACGTAATGGGCGCTGCCCCGGTGCCGCCGTCGAAGCCGGAAATCAGGATGACCTGGGCCCCGGCCTTGGCTACGCCGCAGGCGATGGTGCCGACCCCGTGCTCCGAGACCAGTTTAACAGAAATCCGGGCATCCGGGTTGGCATTTTTGAGATCATATATGAGCTCCGCCAGGTCCTCGATCGAATAGATGTCGTGATGGGGCGGAGGCGAAATCAGGGCCACGCCGGGCGTCGAGTAGCGGATCTTCGCGACGATGGGATAGACCTTCTTGCCGGGCAGGTGGCCGCCCTCGCCGGGCTTGGCGCCCTGGGCCACCTTGATTTGGATTTCGGTTCCGGAGTTCAAGTATTCTGATGTGACGCCGAAGCGGGCAGATGCCACCTGCTTTACGGCGGAATTGGCCTCTGTCCCGTAGCGGGCCGGGTCTTCACCGCCCTCACCGGTATTGGACCTGCCGCCCAGGCGGTTCATGGCGATGGCCATGGTCTCGTGGGCCTCTCTTGAGAGAGAACCGAAAGACATGGCCCCCGTCTGGAAACGCTTCACAATCTCCTCTTCCGGCTCCACGTCCGAAAGGGGGATGGGCTTTCTCACGGGATTGAACTGCAGCAGGCCGCGGAGGGTATGGGGCAGCTCATTGTCCGTCATATCGGTATACTTCCGGTACTCCTCGTAGTCATTGTTCCGGACAGCCTTCTGCAGGGTGATGATCGTATAGGGATTGAAAAGGTGATCCTCCCGCTTGTCGCCGGAGAACTGGCGGTGGTAGCCGGGGGAATCAAGCGTCGTATCCGTTGCAAGACCCAGAGGATCAAAGGCCGCAGTATGACGGACGTTCACGCCCTCGGCAATCTCATCGAGACCGATGCCGCCGACCCGGGAAACCGTCCCGGTGAAGTACTCGTCCGTAACTTCCTGCGAAAGGCCGACCGCCTCGAAAATACGGGCCGACTGGTAGGACTGCAGGGTGGAAATGCCCATCTTGGCAGCCACCTTGACAATGCCCTTGAGGAGGGCCTGATTGTAGTCGTCAATGGCCGTGTGGTAGTCTTTGTCGAGAGTACCCTCCCGGATCATCTCGGCGATGCACTCGTGGGCGAGGTAAGGATATACGGCCCGGGCCCCGAAAGACAGCAGGGCAGCTGTCTGATGGACGTCCCTGGGCTCAGCGGATTCTATGATTAATGAAACCGCCGTCCTCTTCTTCGTCCGGACGAGATGCTGCTCAACGGCTGAAACGGCAAGGAGTGACGGAATCGGCACGTGGTTTTCGTCCACGCCCCGGTCCGAAAGGATGACGATATTGTATCCCTTGGCGGCCGCCCGGTCCACGCGCAGCATGAGCTGGTCCAGGGCCTTCTTCAGGGAAGTGTTCCTGTAATAGATGATGGGAATGACCTTGGCCATGAGGCCGGGCTCGTTCAGGGACTCGATCTTCAGCATGTCCGTCCCGGTCAGGATGGGATTGTCCACCTCGAGGACGCGGCAGTTGGCCCCGTCGTCGGAAAGGAGGTTGCCGTCGGAGCCGATATAGATGGTCGTATCCGTGACAATCTTTTCCCGGAGGGAATCGATGGGCGGGTTCGTGACCTGGGCGAACATCTGCTTGAAGTATGAGAATAATAATTCATGATGCTCGGACAGAACGGCCAGCGGCACGTCGTGGCCCATGGAAGCCGTGGGCTCCACGGCATTTTCAGCCATGGGCAGAAGCACATCCCGGACCTGCTCGTAGGTATAGCCGAAGACCTTACAGAGGCGCAGCATCGTCTCCCGGTCATCCTCATGCAGCTTCTTGTTGGGCACCGGCACGTCCACGAGGTGCTTGAGGTTCGTGGCCAGCCACTCCCCGTATGGTTCTCTTTCGGAATAGTATTTCTTGCACTCGTCGTCCGAAATCAGGCGGCCCTTCTTCGTATCCACAAGAAGGATGCGGCCGGGGGTCAGACGGGACTTCTTCACGATGTGCTCGGGAGCGATGTCAAGGACGCCGACCTCGGATGAAAGGATCAGACGGTTATCATCCGTGATGTAGTAGCGGGAAGGCCGGAGGCCGTTCCGGTCCAGGGTGGCTCCGAATATATCCCCGTCGGAGAAGAGGATGGCGGCCGGTCCGTCCCAGGGCTCCATCATGGTCGCGTAGTAGTGGTAGAAGTCCTTCTTCTCCCGGGACATGTAGCTGTCATTCTTCCAGGACTCGGGAATCAGAGTCATGATGGCCAGGGCCGGATCCATGCCGTTCATGCAGAAGAACTCGAATGTGTTGTCCAGCATGGCGGAATCGGAGCCTACGCGGCCGATGACCGGGAAAATCTTGTCGGCATTCTCGTCGATATAGGGGCCGGCCATGGTTTCCTCCCGGGCCAGCATACGGTCGATATTGCCCTTGATGGTATTGATCTCTCCGTTGTGGCAGATGAAGCGGTAGGGGTGAGCCCTCTCCCAGGAAGGGGTCGTATTCGTGGAGAAACGGGAATGGACGAGGGCAATGGCGGAGGTATAGGCCTTCGACTGCAGGTCGTCATAGAAGGCCCGGAGCTGCTTCACAAGGAACATGCCCTTATACACAATGGTCCGGGACGAGAAGGAACAGATATAGGTATCCTCCGCCGACTGCTCGAACTCGCGGCGGGTGACATAGAGCTTCTTATCAAAAGGAAGGCCGGTAGGTATATCATCAGGCCGCTTAATGAAACACTGATAAATGGCCGGCATCGAGTCCCGGGCCAGGTCGCCGAGAATCTCCGGATGGACAGGCACCTCGCGGTAGCCTAAAAACTCCATCCCGTTTTTCTCCGTGATGACCTGGAGCATACGCATGGAGAATGTCCGCTTCTTCTCGTCCGTCGGGAAAAAGAGCATGCCGATGCCGTAGTCGCCCTCACCGCCGATTTCGATACCGGCGTCCTTCGCCGCCTTTTCAAAAAAGCTGTGGCTGATCTGGGTCAGAATGCCGACGCCGTCACCGACCTTGCCGGAAGCATCCTTCCCGGCCCGGTGCTCGAGGCGCTCGACGATGGACAGGGCGTCGTCAATCGTCCTGTTTTCCTTCTTCCCGTCGATGTTCACGACAGCGCCGATACCGCAGGAATCCTGTCCTCCGTCCAGCTCACTCAGTAATCTTCTTCTTTCCTCTTCCTTCATCGCTCTCTCCTGACTGTATTTAAAGAGGCTGATTTCTGCAGCCCCTCCGGGAGAGTCGGTCCCGAAAGGTTTTCCGCCGAATATGGCAGAAAACAAGGCGCCTGCAAGTAAGCATCGGCGCCTTTGTCGATACCTGCTTGCAGGCGTCTTTGTCTGCAGAATTTATACTTTTTTCATAAAGTTTACAGAATGATAATTCTTTTGTCCCTGCTTTGTCAAGAGAACCCAAACAAAGTTCCGGCCCGCTTGAGTGAACTTTCACCATAAGCGGGCCGGACATTAAATAAGATTCAATATAAGATTATCACTCTACATCGGCAAGAGCGGCTTCGTTCTCCTCGCCCGTCCGTACCTTTACGACGCGGGTTACATTGTAAACGAAGATCTTGCCGTCACCGATATGGCCGGTGTAGAGGGCCTTTTTGGCTGTCTCGATGACGTCGTCAACGGGAATCTTCGATACGATGACTTCCGCCTTGACCTTGGGCAGGAGGGTGGAATCGACAGGAACGCCTCTGTACTTCTCAGACGTACCCTTCTGAATGCCGCAGCCCATGACCTGGGTCATGGTCATGCCGGTAACGCCGAGGTCGTTTAAGGCTTTCTTCAAGGTATCGAACTTGGACAGACGGCAGATGATGGAAACCTTGTGCATACCGGTGTCGTAGACAGTGCCGGTGGCGCCGTCGTTCCGTACAACCTTGACTGCCGTGTCAACCTGCTTTGCGGAGGCCTTTGTGATATCGTCCTCGCCGAGGTCCGTGTTCTCATTGACGTCCATGTAGGTCTCGGTAGCGTCGGAAATAGCGAAGCCCGAGTAAGCGGATACGAGGCCGTGCTCGTGAATGTCGAGACCGTCGATCTCAATCTCGGGAGATACGCGGAGGCCGACCGCCTTGTCAATGATCTTGAAAATGATGAACATAATAATGAGGACGTAAGCGATGACGGAGGCGAAGCCCAGGCACTGAATGCCGAGCTGCTTCAGGCCGCCGCCGTAGAAGAGGCCGACGCCTACGCCATCTGCGCCTGTGGAGAAGAGGCCGACAGCAACGGTGCCCCAGATACCGTTTACCATATGGACGGAAACGGCACCGACGGGATCGTCGATCTTTGCTACATTATCAAAGAACTCTACGGAGAATACTACGAGAATACCTGCAACGAGGCCGATGAAGAAGGCGCCGACAGGGGATACGCAGTCGCAGGGAGCGGTGATGGCTACAAGGCCGGCCAGGGTAGCATTGAATGTCATGGAGACATCGGGCTTGCCGTAGCGGAACCAGGTAAAGATCATGGTCGTGACAGTGGCTACGGCTGCGGCGAGGTTCGTATTGAAGCATACGAGGGCTGCGGATTCCATGGCTGCGTCCGAAGAAAGGGCAATCGTGGAGCCGCCGTTGAAACCGAACCAGCAGAACCAGAGGATGAATACGCCGAGGGCCATGGCTGTCATATTGTGGCCGGGGATGGCATGGGCTTTGCCTTCCTTATCGTACTTGCCGATCCGGGGTCCGAGCAAGGCAGCACCCAGGCAGGCGATGGCACCGCCGACCATGTGCACGCAGGTGGAACCGGCGAAATCGTGGAAGCCGAGCTGACTGAGCCAGCCGCCGCCCCAGATCCAGTGACCGGAAATCGGGTAGACGAGAAGGGAAATGGCTGCGGAATAGATGCAGTATGCCTTGAAGTCCGTCCGCTCTGCCATGGAGCCGGAAACGATGGTAGCGGCTGTTGCGCAGAAGACGGTCTGGAAGACGACGTAGGCCATGACCGGCATGTCGAGACCCAGGTGGGAGTAGTCACCCCGGATCAGGGGATCGAAGCCGCCGATCAGAAGGCCTTCACCGCCGAACATGATGCCGAAGCCGAAAAGCCAGTAGCAGGGAGTACCGATACAGAAATCCATGAGGTTCTTCATCAGGATGTTGCCTGTATTCTTGGCTCTCGTGAGACCGGCCTCGCAGAGGGCGAAGCCTGCCTGCATGAAGAATACGAGAAAGGCCGCTATGAGGGTCCAGCCCACATCCACGGAAACAAATTGATTTTCCATAAAACTCCTCCTATCATACGGAAAGCTAACGATGTAGTCCTGAGAATCCTTGCCGCGCCTCGCGAATAGCACAGCAAGGAAAAACATTCAGCCGGCAGCCGCCTGCGAAACACAGGCCTTTGCCACCCCGACGGAGAGAGCCGGGGTACAGGAAATAGCCAGGAAGCAAATAAACCCCATTGTCTATTTCAGCTATCCGCTGCGCTGAAAGTGTGTCTTAGGGATCTGACCCCCTTAAACACAAAAAGAAAGGAAGCAAAGGCGTTTCCGGGCAGGAACCCGAAGCGTCTTTGCTTCCTATAGCGGTACTTTAATCTTAAGGAAGAAAAATGTCAACGAAAATTTTTTATAAAATTTTTAGAATTGAGCCCTCGTCGATTGGGCTATCTGCTCACTGGTTTCCGTTTTCCATCTCGGCTGTCTTCTCACCCAGTGTCACGTCCACGTCCTGGGTGGCGTAATTCTGGGAATATACGGCTACCGTCAGCTTGACGGTGTCGCCGGGCTTCTTGCCTGTGAGATAAGACTGCACATCGGACATGGAGGAAACCGCTGTTCCGTCAACGGCTGTAATGATGTCCCTCTTCTGAATGCCTGCATTTGCAGCTCCGCTTCCGTCAACAACCTTGGAGATAAATACACCGGTGGGCATATTATAGGAAGAAGACATTTCGGAAGTGATGTCCACTCCGAAGATCCCGAGGTAGGCTGTCTGGGCTGAGTTCCCGGAATCCGCATCGGCGCTGCTATCCGAACCGTCGGATCCTGCCACATCGGCATCCGTAACGGTCTGCCCGTTCATGAGCTTTTCCAGAATCGTCTGGGCCTTCGTGATGGGGATGGCGTAGCCCATGCCCTCAGCCTCCGTATCGACGTACTTAGCAGATACGATACCGATGACTTCGCCGTTCATATTGAGAAGGGCTCCGCCGGAGTTGCCGGGGTTGACGGCTGCGTTCGTCTGGAAGAGACCTGAATATGTGACGGTCTCGCCGGTCGTCTCGGACTGAACCTCAACGTCCCGGTCCAGGGCCGAAATGACACCTGTCGTAACGGAGATGCCGTAGCCCATGGCGTTGCCGATGACGACGGCGCCCTCGCCCATCTTCACGGAACCGGAGTCCCCGATGGTGGCCACCTTGATGGCGTCAAGAGTGGATGAATCAAGGTCCTTGACAGCGACCTTTACAACGGCGAGATCCGATGCGGCGTTCGTGCCCTGAACCTGGGCGGAAACGGCCTTGTCATCGCAGAATGTGATGGTCAGTTCCCTTGCTCCCTCAACGACGTGGTTGTTTGTCGCGATGTAGATATACTGGTCGTCCTGGCTGATGATGATGCCGGACCCCGCGGAAGTGGATTCCCGGGGAACCATCTGACCGAACCAGGTCTGATATATATCGAGGGAAACATTCGTAACCTGCACGATGGCGGGCATTACATTGTCCACGATATCGGAAACGTCCGTCACGGTCGTGGCCGTGGAAGTCGATGTCGAACCTACGGAGCCGTCGCTCTTGGTCAGCGTCTTCGCCGTAGTCGCGGTGTCCTTGCCAGTCACCTTCGATGTCACGTAGTTCGTGCCGGTGAACATGAGGCTGGCGCAGAGGCCGAAGATGAGGCCGGCCGCCACAAGCCGTCCTGCCTTCTTTAAGGTCGGGTGCTCTTTTCTCGGCTTCTTCGGAGCAGCCTGCTTATAAGGGTTGCCCTGATTATAAGAATTATAGCCGTTCTGTCCATAGGCATTGTAGCCGGAAGCCCCGTAGTTGTAATTTCCATAGCTGCTGCCGTAGCTGTTGCCGGAAGAGCCCGTGCCCTGCCCATAGCTGTTGTTTTCGGAATTGCCGTAGCCGTTCGTATTGCCGTTTCCGGAATTTCCGGAATTGTTATCACTGCCGTTTCCGTAGTAGCCGTAATCACTCATGATGTCTGCTTCCTTCCTGTCTTATGAATAATGTAAACCGCCGGGTTTACCTGAATTCTTAGTTCTGCAGAGATGATGTCCACTCGCTGCGCTCTGCCCGGTGGCCTGCCGGTCAAAAGCTCATGCTGCATTTACATCTCTCAACTACAGGAAAGAATATAAAGGTTTTCTGTGTACAAAGTGTGACAAAC
>CAZOYS010000029.1:0-15339 GCA_964584155.1 uncultured Lachnospiraceae bacterium | reverse complement strand
GCTCGTGGGCCTTGTCATAGCAGATTTTCCGCAGCATCTTGTCGGAATCCGCAATGACAGGCGGGCACTTGTCCGGCCTTGTCGGCTGGATAATCTCGCACATGTCGGCGATCTTGTTCGTGTTTTCTATGACGACCTCATGGGCTTTTTCCGCCCCCAGGTAGGAGAACTCGTCCAGCATCTCCTCCGTCGTGTGGAGGTAGAGAGGAGGCTGCATGTCGCAGTCATCGAAGCCCCGCTCGTTCATAATGACGCGGCGGTAGACCTCGTCCTCGGGATTTAAGAAGTGGACATCGCAGGTCGCTGCAACGGGCTTCCCCATCTCTTCTCCCAGAGAGACAATGCGGCGGTTCAGGTCACGGAGGTCGTCATCCGTATTGATGTCGTACTTGTCCTCCCGCTTGTAGAAGGCATTATTGCCCACGGGCTGGATTTCGAAATAGTCATAGAAGGAGGCAATCCGGGAGACTTCCTCTCGCGAACGCCCGAGGAGTATGGCCTGAAAGAGCTCCCCGGCCTCACAGGCAGAGCCGAGAATCAACCCTTCCCGATACTGAGACAGGA
The DNA here is from genome assembly GCA_964584155.1 of uncultured Lachnospiraceae bacterium. Lineage (GTDB taxonomy): Bacteria > Bacillota > Clostridia > Lachnospirales > Lachnospiraceae > RUG306. The sequence goes on along the minus strand of CAZOYS010000029.1, from coordinate 14,775 downwards.
CGGACTTGGGAATCCTGGGCTTGCCCCTTCCTGAGTACTTCAGGTGGGACAGGGACACGAGGTGGTAGAGATTGATTCTCCCTATATCGTTTTTGGCCAGGATGATGATATGGTAGGTCCGCCGGGTCTTTCGGATCCGGTCTACGGTCATCTTCCCTTCTTCATTTAAAAGATTGAGATTGTCAATGCCATTGGGGTGGGCGTCGTCCTTCATGGAGAGGAGGATAGCCACCATCTTAACAAAGATTTCCGCTGTGCACTCGGCGTCGTTTACGGCCCGGTGATGGCCCTCTAGACTTACCCCCATGTGCTTGGCCACAGCGTCGAGTGTCAGCTTGCCGAGATCCGGGTAAAGGAAGCCTGCCATGGTCATGGTGTCGACGTAGGTGAAATCCCAGTCTATGCCTTCCCGCTCGCACTCGGCCTTGATGCAGGCCGTATCGAAGTCGGCATTGTGGGCCACGAGAACTGCATCCCCGCAGAACTCCCTGAATTTCGGCAGCAGGACCTCAATGGACTCCGCATCCCGGACGTCGTCGTCCCGGATGGATGTGATTTCCGTAATACGGAAAGGAATGGGAACGCCGGGATTCACAAACTCGGAAAAGCGGTCGACAATCTCCCCGCCCTTCACATATACAGCCCCGATTTCTATGATGTGGCAGGTCCGGGAATTAAGACCCGTGGTCTCAAGATCGAAGACGACAAAGTCTCCCGTCAGGGCCTGTCCCTTGGAATTCGTCACAAGGGCCTTGGTGTCGTCGACAAGGTAGCCCTCCATGCCGTAGAGAATCTTGATATCACTCCCGGCCGTCTTCGCCGCATCGGGGAAGGCCTGCACGACCCCGTGGTCCGTGATGGCTATGGCCTTGTGGCCGAAAGCGATGGCCTGCTTTACGATATCGGTCACATCGGAAACCCCGTCGGAATCCGACATCTTCGTATGGCAGTGGAGCTCGACCCTCTTCTCGGTCGAAAGGTCCTGGCGCTTCGTCCTAAAGTCCGCGATTTTCTTAAGGCCGTAGACTCTCGTGAAAGAAAGCTCCCGGGTCTTCATGTCCTCCTGAACGACGCCCCTCAGGCGGAAGAACCTGCCCGGCGTCACTTCGTCGGAAAGCCTGGCGAAATTTTCCTTGTCCGTGAAAATCTTGGCGGAGATGGAATCCGTCCCGTCGTATAGGGAGAATATGAAGAGGACCTTGTCGCTGTTCCGAAGCTCAATGGGGTTTACTTCCACAATCTGCCCCCTGACGACAGCCTCCTTCATCTCCTCCTGAATGGACTGGATTTCAATCAGGTCCCCATCCGCATCGCTCCCGAATACGACATCAGGATCATTGCTCCGGGCAGCCCTTCTCTGGAAACCGCCCTCCCGGCGGAAGCCGCTGTCGCTGCGGCGGAAAGAGCCGTCATTCCTGCGGAAGCCCCCGTCCGGACCCTGACCGCGGAAACCGGACCCTTTTCCTCCGTAGGGCTTTTTCCCTTCTTCTGAAGACGCCTTCTTTCCGCTTCCCATGGTGGCAATAGCGTCCCCGTCGGCTCCTTCTTCCGCCTTGTGGGCCTCGGCCACGGTCTTTAGGATTTCCTTCACCTGCCGGTCAATCCTGTCCTTCGTATCCGAAAGGTAGTCCCTGTCAGGGACCTTGTAGGAAAAGCCGATGGCAATGCGGCTGCCGAAGCGCTTCTCGAAGACATGATTGAGGTAATCGAGAAGCTCCCCCTCATAGAGGCGGCTGGTCCCGTCGTCGGGCAGGAGGACCGTCAGGGCCCCGTCCTCGTCAAAGGCGAATGTGGCCTTCTTCACGATCTGGTAAAGGATCCGGTCCGTCTCGAAGAGCTCGTCGAGGATGGAGTCCTTATATAGGTCGTAAATCTGTTCGGGCCGATAGGTCTCCCCCAGGGTGAAGCGTTCAACAATCTTCACTTCCACCCGGCCGCCGAAGACATTGTCCCGGATTTTCCGCTCTATGGTGCGGATGCCGGACTTCGGCACGACGGTATGGAAGGTCATATAGAGCCGCATGACCCGGTGGTTGCCGTTTTCTGAAATCTTCTCGACCTCGGCGTCCCGGAGTACCGCGGAAAGGCCCTCTCCGGCAGCTATATCTTTGAAGATTTCAGAAAAAGGCTTTCCCATGCCCCTTCACCTCAGTGTAGAAATACATGAATAATGTAAAACAAATACCTTGTACCGGACTCTTCAAACACCGGCTCAATCCGTGATTTCCCAGTCCTTCAGTTCTTCCTCGAAGGCCGAAAGCAGTTCGTCCTCATAGACCTTCCGGACGATTTCCCCGTGCCGGAGGATAAGGCCCTGGCCCTTGCCTCCGCAGATGCCGAGGTCAGCTTCCCTGGCCTCTCCGGGCCCGTTTACGACACAGCCCATGACAGAGATTTTTAAAGGCTTCAGCTTCTTTTTTGAAACGACTTCTTCCACTTTTCTTTCGAGCCCTATGAGGTCGATTTCCGTCCGCCCGCACGTCGGGCAGGAAACGAGTTCCACCTCTGTCGTCCGGAGCTTTAAGGAAGAAAGGATGAGTTTTGCTGCCTTCACTTCCTCCACCGGATCCGCCGTCAGGGAGACCCGGATGGTGTCCCCGATACCTTCGTAGAGAATGATGCCGATGCCGACAGCCGACTTGATATTGCCCCTTACAAGGGAGCCGGCCTCCGTGATGCCCACATGAAGCGGGTGGGCCGTCTTCTCTGAAATCAGCTCATGGGCCTTCACGGACATGAGGACGTCGGAGGACTTGATGGAAATGACGAGGTTGTCATAACCCATGTCCTCTATGATGGCCGCCTTATCAAGGGCCGATTCCACGAGTCCTTCAGCCGTCACGCCCCCGTACTTTTCTATGAGGTCCTTTTCAAGGGAGCCGGAGTTGACGCCGACCCGGATAGGAATATTCCGCTCCTTCGCGCAGTCCACGACGGCTTTGATTCTTTCTTTCGAGCCGATATTGCCGGGGTTGATACGAATCTTGTCCGCCCCGTTTTCCATGGCCTCTATCGCCATATGGTAGTCGAAGTGGATGTCCGCAATGAGGGGAATATGAATCTGTTTTTTGATTTCAGAGAGGGCCAGGGCGGACTCATGGTCCGGGACAGTCACCCGGATGAGCTCGCAGCCGGCTTCTTCAAGCTTTAAAATCTGCTCTACAGTGGCACAAATGTCCGCCGTCTTTGTATTGCACATGGACTGGATGCGGACGGGATTGCCCCCGCCGATTTTCACACCGCCGATATCGACGACCTTCGTATGCTCTCTCATAAGTTTACTCTTTCGAACAGATATTAAATCCGTGTAAGTGCCCAGGTTTTACATTAGTCATGAAATCAATCTCCGGACAGAGGACATATGTCCGTCTACTGCCCCTTCACAATCTTCGATATATCGGAGCCCATGACGACGACCATGAGGACCATGAGGAGGACGAAGCCCACCCCGTTCAAGGCCGCCTCGACTTTTTCCGGCACCTTCTTCCTCGTAATTGCCTCAATGAGGTAGATGAGGAGCCGGCCCCCGTCCAGTGCCGGGAAGGGCAGGAGGTTCATGACGCCCAGGTTCGCGGAAAGAAGAATCGTGATGGAGATGAGGTTCATGACCACATAGAGGGCCCCGGACGAAAGCGACTGCTGGTAGGTATCCCCTATGGTCTTTACGATGCCGACAGGACCGGACATATCCTGAACGCCCACCTGACCGGTCAGCAGCATGCCGATGGATTCAGCCGCGATATAAATCTGATACTTGAGTTCAAAGAAGGAATAGCCAAGGGTGACAAAGGGATTGAGCCTTGTCCTCTCCCCGCTTCCTATGATGCCGATCAGATAGCGGCCGGACTCGCTGTCGAGCTGCGGCACCAATGTCGTCGTGTGGCGCTCCCCGTCCCGGACATAGGTGACTTCCGTATCCTCTCCCGCATGGAAGAAGTTATATACCACGATTTCATTATAGATATGGACGTTGTAGCCGCCCAGCTTCGTGATCCGGTCCCCTGCCTCAAGGCCGGCCTCCTCGGCCGGATACCCTTCCATGACTTCAGACACTACAGGAAGCTCCACCCCCATGGTCCCGATCATGACGACGGAAAGGATGTAAGCCAGAAGGAAGTTGAAAAGCGGACCGCCGGCCACGATGATGGCCCGCTGCCAGAGGGGTTTTTTCAGGAAGGACCGTTCATCGTCCGTATCCTCGCTCTCCCCTTCCATGACGCAGGCACCTCCGAAGGGCAGAAGGCGGAGGCAGTAGTCCGTATCCCCCTTCTTGAAACCGACGAGACGGGGGCCGAAGCCCAGGCAGAACTCGTTTACCTTGACGCCGAACTTCTTGGCGAAGAGGAAGTGGCCGAACTCGTGAAAGAGGATGATGAAGCCGAAAATCAGGATTGCAATTATTATTTTCAAAACAGAAGGTCTCCGCAGGCAGCCGCTGGCAAATGCAGCAAAATCCGCCCATGCATATTCATGGATAATAGATATCTACAGTTCAGAGTTTAAGGGCCGCTTCCCTTGTGGCGAAGATTTCCTCCACCGTGGGATTTTCTATAAGCTCACAGGCATTCACTGCTTTTTCTATAAGTTCAGGAATTTCCGTGAAGCCGATCTCCCCCCTGAGGAAGAGGCTGACCGCGGTCTCATCGGCCGCATTGAAGGCCGTGGGCAGGTTGCCGCCGGCTTTGCCGACCTTCTTTGCGAGGGAGAGCCCCTTGAAGACAGAAAGGTCCGGCTCCTCGAATGTGAGGCTCTTGAGTTCAAAGAGGTTCAGCCGCTTACCGGAAAGGTAAGGCCGCTCAGGATAATACAGGGCATACTGAATGGGAATGCGCATGTCCGGCACCCCCAGTTCCCCGATGACAGCTCCGTCCTTATACTGCACCGCCGAATGGAGGACGGACTGGGGATGGACGAGGACCGTGATGTCGTCCACATCGACGTCAAAGAGCCAGTGGGCCTCCATGACCTCCAAGCCCTTATTTACCATGGTGGCCGAGTCGATGGTCACCTTCTGCCCCATGTCCCAGTTAGGATTGTTGAGAGCCTGAGCCGGCGTCACATTCTGAAGCTCTGCGAGGCTCTTCCCCCGGAAGGGACCCCCGGAAGCTGTCAGAAGGATTTTGTCTATTTCATTTCCTTCATTTCCCTGCAGGGACTGAAAGATGGCCGAGTGCTCGGAATCCACGGGCAGAATCTGCACCCCGTATTCCTTGGCGAGGGGCATGATGATGTGGCCGGCAGAAACCAGGGTTTCCTTGTTGGCAAGGGCTATATCCTTTCCGGCTTTAATTGCGACAATCGTGGGCGTAATGCCCAGCATGCCGACAACGGCTGTGACCAGAATGTCGGATTCCGGGATAGTAGAAACGGCAACCAACCCTTCCATTCCGGTCATGATGTCACACTCTTCCCCGGGAATCAGCTCCTTCAGGGCATCTGCCGAAGCCTCATCCCCCACGGAAACCAGGGCCGGATGAAATTCCCGGATCTGCTCCGCCAGAAGACGGACATTCTTCCCGCAGGCAAGAGCCGAAACTTTGAAGTCGTTCCTGTGCTCTCTTATGACATCAAGGGTCTGGGTTCCGATGGAACCGGTCGAGCCTATGATTGCGATATTTTTCATGATTCACCTGATAAAGGTCCGAAATATATTAGCCGTTGCCGGCTGCCCTATTTGCAGTGGAATAAGGGCATTCCTATTGACCCAGCCCGGGCACCCGGGCCAGAATGACACTGGCGAAGTAATAAATAATCGGCGCCGTGATGATGACGGAATCAAAGCGGTCCAGCACGCCCCCGTGGCCGGGAATCAGCTTTCCGTAGTCCTTGATGCCGTAGTTTCTCTTGATGGCGGACGCCGCCAGATCGCCCACCATGGAAATCAGGGCTCCGGCCCCGGATGACAGGGTCAGAAGCAGGACGGTCGAAGTATGAAGGTGCATGGCATCCCGGAAGATCATGAGATAGATAAGGGTCAGCAGCATGGCACCGACCACGCCTCCGATGCCGCCCTCCACGGACTTATGGGGGGAAAGGACAGGAGTCATCTTGTGCTTCCCGAACAGCTTGCCGACGCAGTAGGCACAGGTGTCACAGCCCCAGGAAGCCAGGAATATGAGCCAGACAATGTACTCGCCGTGGGGCATCTGCCTGGTCAGGTAGATATAGGACAGCATGACGGCCACATAGAAGAGGCCGAAAAATCCGCCCATTGCCTTCGGCGTATCGTATTTCGGATAGGAAAGGACATAGATAATGAGGACGAGGACCAGGAACAGGGTCACCGTCATGAAGTCGGACAGCATGAAGTGCAGCACCAGGTCCAGATAGTATATGACGGCAAAGGCATGGCCGGCAAAGGCCATGACCGTCTTCTCAATCCCCAGGGCCCGGTAGAACTCGAACATGCCTATGAGGGAAAGGACCAGGGTGGAGGCCAGGAGAACATTGCCCCCGGTCGTAATCAGAAGAAGGGCCAGGGCCACAAGGACAATGCCGCTGAGTAAACGCGTTCTGAACATCAAAGCTCCAATCTAAGCCATAGAGCAAAAAGGCGTGCAGGGCCTTTTATATTATTCCTGCCGAAAAATAAATATAGTGGTCCATGACAGACCTAAATACAATATTTAGAGAGTATTATAGCAAAAGAACTCCGCCACTTAAAGGCGGAGAAAAAAAGAATTCAGCTTTTCACTCCCCCGAAGCGCCGGTCCCGGCCCTCGTAAGCCCTGCAGGCCTTCTCCAGCTCCTCCGGTGAAAAGTCCGGCCAGGCCGTATCCGTGAAATAGAATTCCGAGTAACAGATCTGCCAGGGGAGGAAGTTCGAAATCCGCTCCTCTCCCGAGGTCCGGATCATGAGGTCCGGATAGGGCTGCCCCGCCGTATCGAGGAAGGAAGCAAACTTTTCCTCCGTCACGGGGCCCTTCTCTCCGGAGTTAAGGAGGCGGTTCACCGCCCGGACAATCTCGTCCCGGCCCCCGTAGTTCAAGGCAATGGTGAGGGTCATGCCGGTATTTTCTGCTGTCTCCTCCCGGACGCTGTCGCAGGTCGAGTGCAGCTTCTCATCGAGTCCCGAAAGGTCCCCGATAAACGTAACACGGATATTATTCTCCATGGCCAGGTCCCGGCAGCGGAGAAGATATATGGCAAGCAGGCTCATAATCGTGGAGACTTCATCGACAGACCGCTTCCAGTTCTCCGTGGAAAAAGCATAGAGGGTGAGGTAGCGAATCCCGAGATTCGATGCCGCGATTGTGATGGTTTCCACGTTTTTCGCCCCGGCCGCATGCCCGGCTGTCCGGGGAAGGCCTCTTTTTTTCGCCCAGCGTCCGTTTCCGTCCAGGATAATGGCCACATGGGCCGGAATATTTTCCATGAAAAGTCTCCTTAAATATTTCCTAAAATATAAGAGAAGGGACTTGAAACCGGTAAAAGAATTCAAGTCCCTCCATATACTTGTAATGAAAAATCCGTCTCAGACGGTCATGACCTCGTCGGCCTTCTTCTTCACGGCCTCGTCCACCTTCTTCGTGTACTCGTCCGTCAGCTTCTGGGCCTCATCAGTAAGCTCCTTGACCTCGTCCTCGGAGACGTCTTCCTTCTCCAGCTTCTTGAAAGCTTCAATGGCGTCCCGGCGGACATTGCGAATCGCAACCTTGGCGTCCTCGCCCTTCTTCTTCACATCCTTCACCAGGTCCTTGCGGCGTTCCTCGGTAAGCTCCGGAAAGACGAGGCGGATGACCTTGCCGTCGTTCGTGGGATTGATGCCCACATCGGAAGTCAGAATGGCCTTCTCAATCTCCTTCAGGAGAGAAGGCTCCCAGGGGGCAATCTGAATCATGCGGGCCTCGGGAACCGAGACATTCGCCACCTGCTGAATGGGGGTCGGAGCCCCGTAGTAGTCGACACGGAGATGGTCCAGGACATGCGGATTTGCCCGGCCTGCCCGGATGGCATCGAGTTCGGAGAAAAGATTGTCCATGGTCTTGGTCATCTTCTCATCGTATGCTTTCAGTCTTTCGTCCATAGTTTCTCCTCAATATTCAAGCCGTGATAACGGTTCCGTTGAAGTCCTTCCCCTCTGCCGCATGAAGGATGCCGCCCTCTTCCGCCAGAGCGAAGACATACATAGGCATGTGGTTTTCCATGCAGAGGATGGAAGCCGTGAGGTCGATGACCCCCAGCTGCTTGTCCACGACTTCATTGATGGAAAGGGAGTCGTAGCGGACTGCCGAAGGGTCCTTGGCCGGGTCGGCATTATATACCCCGTCGATGGCCTTGGCCAGAAGGATTCCGTCTGCCTCGATTTCGATGGCCCGGAGGACCGTAGCCGTATCCGTCGAGAAATAGGGGTGGCCTGTTCCGCCGGCAAAGAAGACAATCTTCCCTGCGGAAAGAGCAGCCACTGCCGCGTCCTTGGAGAAAAGGGTCGTAAAAGCCCCGACCGTAAAGGGAGTCATAATCTCCGTCTCAAGGCCGACCGACCGCATGATTTCGGATACGTAGATACAGTTCATGACCGTGGCCAGCATGCCAATCTGGTCTGCCTTCGTCCGGTCAATCTTCTCGGATGTCCGGCCCCGCCAGAAATTCCCGCCGCCAATGACAATGGCGACTTCCGTTCCGGCATCGCATAAGGCCTTCACTTCCAGAGCCACCTTCTCGCAGGTCGCCTCATCAAAGCCCCGTTTCTTTTCACCGGCAAGGGCTTCGCCGGAGAGTTTTAAGAGTATGCGTTTCATCAGGCGAATACGCTTTCAACATCGACATCGGCGTATTCCTGAGAGCAGAAGCCCTGGATGACAGCGCCGTTGTTGATCTGTACGGAACGGGACTTGATATTTCCCATGACAACTGCGGAGGTGTCGACGACAACAGGTCCCTGGACATCGATATCACCCTTGACCGCACCTGCGATGACAGCGGATGTAGCCGTGATGTTTCCGATGATAACACTTCCGACACCGACCTTGACCGTACCTTCGGAGGTGACTTCACCCTCGATCTTCGCAGCGTCTGCGAAGAACTCGCTCGAAGAGCTGTTTCCGTTCACGGTACCGGTGATGGTCAGCTTGCCGTTGCAGGTGACGTTGCCGTTGATCAGGCCTTCTACATCGATGGAGCCCGTAGATGTGAGATCACCGGTAATGGTCATGCCGGCCGTAATCACTGCCTTCTCGTCGCTGACTTCCTTGGAAGGAGCCGCAGCAGGCATCTCAACGGGTGCCTGGCTCATCGTACCTGTGCTTGTAAGTTCGCTGTCCATCTTCTTCTCCTCAGATATAGTAGTTTTCTTGCTGTAATCCGCTTCTTGTGACTTTGCCGTATGCAGGCTGCCGAGAGCGCTCTCTGCTGGAGCGGAAGCTGCTTCCTCTTCCTCAATGCCGGAAATATCGGCTGCCTGAATTTTCTCTTTCTTCGAGGTCCCGTTCTTCACGGATGCGGGAGTCGTCTCCCGGCCGTTCGCGTCCACCTTCTTCGAAACCTGCTCCAAAAGGCCGTCCAGCTTGTTCAGCTCGTCCTGAACATTGATATCGCTGGAATCGGTATCCAAAGGTACTTCACTGCTGGTCTTGTTTTCTGCTTCGACATCCCCGCTGTCGCCGGGAATGAGCTCATCGACCGCGTCAGAGAAGTCCTCCTTGAAATCCTTGAAAAATCCCATCTCTTCCTCCGTATAGTATTCACTGCTGATCCGCCAGCTTGACGTGCTGGATCACGGTAGTGTCCTTGCTGATTGGCAGAATCAGTGCTCCTTTCGCCTGCAGATCCTGGATCAGAGTCGGCAGGGATTCCACCGTCTTTTCCTTGTCTGCGGCGTCGTGCATCAATACGACCGACGTTTTGTATTTTACCACATCACTCATGACATTTTCAATAAGGTCGTCCGTGGTGTAGGCCTGGGTCGTGGCATCTCCGTTCGCCACATTCCAGTCATAATAGGTGACGTTCTGGGCGTTTAAGAATCTGATGAATTCGGCCATGTCGGTATTGGAGACCTTGTTCGAAGAGCCGCCCGGAAAACGGTAATAGAAGCAGTCCACCCCCGTCGTATCGTAGATGAGATTCTGTATCTGGGTGAAGTCCGCCTCGAAGGCAGCTTCCGATGAATAGATCTGACTGTAGTCGTGGCTGAAGGAATGCATGCCGATGGTGTGGCCTTCGTCCACGATCCGCTTCATGGCAGCCTTACTGGCGTCGTCCGTCTTTCCCGTCACAAAAAAAGTGGCCTTGACCCCGTAGTCGTCAAGGATGTCGAGAATCCTGTCCGTATTCGTAGAAGGTCCGTCGTCAAAGGTCAGATATACCTTCAGGATATCGTCCTCCCCTGCCAGGTTTTCCTCCGCGGTTTTTGTGTCCGCCACCAGGGTGCCGGAGTCCATGTCCGCCGCCTGGGTTTCCGCTTCGGCCTTCGATGTCTCAAGGACAGAGACCTTCTGACCTATGGACTTCAGCTCCCTCTGCAAGGAAAATACGGATATGCCGAGCAGGGCTATGGCAACTATGGAGACAATGATATAAATAATGAGGAAGTAGACTATGGCCATCTTCATGCGATGGACCCGCTTCCTCTTGTCCCTCTGCCGCTTTAAGACTTCCTGTTCAGTTGTATCTGCCGCTGTATCACTCATGAATATAGAATAATAAAAAATGTGCTATATGGCAAGAACCCCCATTCGGATGCATTCCCACCATATAACACATATGAAATCTTATATAAAGAATTATCCGTTAATCTGCTTTGCAACTTCCTCTGCGAAGTTCTCATTCTTCTTCTCGATGCCTTCGCCGGTCTCGAAGCGGACGAACTCAACGATGGAAAGGTCAGTGCCCTCGGCCTTGGCTACAGCCTCGAGGTACTTGCCAACGGACTGCTTGCCGTCCTCTGCCTTGACATAGATCTGATCCATGAGGCAGACTTCCTTGAGTTCCTTGCTGATACGGCCTTTGACCATGCCTTCCTTGACATTCTGGGGCTTCTGGGACTCCTTGGGATCATTCTCGATCTGGGCCATAATGATTTCCCGCTCATGATCGAGGAATTCCTGATCTACGTCCTTGTCGCTGACATATTTGGGGTTCATGGCAGCTACCTGCATAGCCACATTTGTAAGGGCTTCCTTAACGCCGTCAGTGACGTTTGCAGCCTTTGCGTGAACGAGAACAGCGATGCGGCCGCCGCCGTGTACATAGGAAACAACAGCCCCGTCATCTGCAGTAATCTGCTTGAAGCGGCGGATGGAAAGGTTCTCGCTGATGACAGCGATCTCATCCGTCAGGGCTTCCTTGACGGTCTTGGAAGGATCGGACTCCCACTTGTCTGCAAAGAAGCCGTCCATATCGGTTGCGGATGTGTGAAGGGCCTGCTCAGCTACAGCGTGAACATAAGCCTTGAAATCAGCGTTGTTTGCAACGAAGTCGGTCTCGGAATTTACCTCAACGACTGCTGCCTTGTTGCCGTCAAGGGCAACGTCGCAGAGACCCTCTGCCGCAATACGGCCGGCCTTCTTCTCTGCCTTTGCCTGACCGTTCTTTCTCAGGTACTCAATAGCCTCGTCATAGTCGCCGTTGGATTCCGTGAGCGCCTTCTTGCACTCCATCATGCCGGCCCCGGTCTCATCGCGGAGCTGCTTTACGAGTTTTGCGGAAACTTCTGCCATTATCTTTTCCTCCGATTCAGAAAACTGCCCCGGGACTCTTCCCGCCCCGGGGCACTATATTAGTCATAAATAATATAAAGCTCAGGCCTCTGCTGCCTCGTCCTTGTCAGCTGCCTTTGCCTCTTCAACACCCTGCTTTGCCTCGATAACGGCATCTGCCATGGTGGAGGTAAGGAGCTTTACGGCGCGGATGGCATCGTCATTGCCGGGGATGATGTAGTCAAGCTCATCGGGATCTGCGTTGGAGTCTGCGATACCTACGATGGTAAGACCGAGCGCCCGTGCCTCGGAAACACAGATGTGCTCCTTCTTGGGATCTACAACGAAGATGCAGTCAGGGAGATGCTTCATCTCCTTGATACCGCCGATATTCTTCTCAAGCTTCTCCTGCTCTTTCTTCAGGAGCATGACTTCCTTCTTGGGAAGGGCATCAAAAGTGCCGTCCTCAGCCATCTTCTCAATCTTCTTGAGACGGGCAATCCGGGTCTCGATGGTCTTGAAGTTCGTCAGCATACCGCCGAGCCAGCGCTGGTTGACATAGTACATACCGCAGCGCTCAGCCTCTTCCTTGATGGTCTCCTGGGCCTGCTTCTTCGTGCCTACGAAGAGAACGGTTCCGCCCTGGGCAACGATGTCGAAGATGGCGTTGTAGGCGTCGTCAACCATGCCTACGGTCTTCTGCAGGTCGATGATGTGGATGCCGTTCCGCTCCGTGAAGATGTAGGGAGCCATCTTGGGGTTCCACCGGCGGGTCTGATGACCGAAGTGTACGCCTGCTTCGAGAAGCTGCTTCATTGATAATACGCTCATAGTAACCTTCCTTTCGGTTATGCTTCCACACCCGTCGTCTGACCGGACTCACCCTGCTTTTCGGATAATGCAGCCTGCCTCCGACCGGAGACGGTTCTGCACACAGGGCACCGATTCGGTCATCGGGATGTGTGAAATGTATATTCCCCTCCCGCACCCGCGAAAGGGCAGTCTGCGACCGCAAACCTTCGGTATATTAGCACAAAAGAAGAGCCTGCGCAAGGAGAATTTTGCGAGGCTCTTTTCTCTATAAGAATAATGTAAAGCCAAAACTCTCCCGCAGGCTTTCATTTGCAGGAAAATTTTTATCTGTGGCTGCTGATGGCGTTGGCTATCTTCTCAAAGCTGGCTCCGGAAGGGATCTGAAATGTCCCGGCCCGGATACGGGCATCGTAGCCCCCTTCCTCGAGAAAATTGTTGAAGGCAATTGGGTCCGTGATGAGGCCGGCCCGGTAGAGGTTCTCCGCCACCTTGGCCGAATCCTGCCCGGCCGTAATCGTGATGGAGACCGTTCCGGTAGGAGCTTCCGAAGTTGAAGAAGAATCGGTCCCGGAATTTGCCTTGTAGCCGGCGGAGGCATCCGAAGTTCCGTTAGAAAGGGCCCTCTCGGCGGCCTCGGCATCAGCCTCGGCCTGTTCTGCAGTTATGTTCTCCGTACTGCTCCCCGCCGCATCCGTTCCGGAGGCATCGGTCCCTGCTGCTGAATCCGTTCCGGAAGCGGAAGCTGCCGTGTCCGCATTGGCATCGGTCCCACCGGCAGTTTCTGCAGCATCTGTGCTGGAATTTTCATCCGTCACCGCGGTATCAGTTCCGCCTGCAGCAGTACCGCTTTCTGAGGTATCTGCGTCAGCCGTCACCGAGCCGTCCGAAGTGACCGCTGCTCCGCTTTCCACGGCGGAAGCGTCCACCATGCCGAGTTTTGCGGCCTGGCGGCGGATTTCGTCGTCGGAAAGGGTCGGCTTCTCAAAAAGAAGGGCAATTGTAAAAATGAGGGCTGTCACGAAGATGCCCAGGCCCATGCCCCGGAGGGTATACTTTTTCTTCATGAGGCACTCCCTTCCGGTGCCTCGAAGCTGCCGAGAACGAGGCGGACCTCCCCGAGGCCGCAGCCTAATCTTTTTGCAATTTCAATTTCGGAGAGGCCGTCCTTCTTCGCGGAAAGAATTTTCTCCTTGAGGAAGCCCGTTCCTTCGGAATCCGCTGTCTCGTCTTCGGGCGGCTTCTCTTCCGATTCCAGACGGTTTTTGAAGGCCTCTTTCAGGGAGGCCACATCTTCCCTGGCCTTGGATTCGGCCGAAAGGCGCTCCTTCTCGGCAGCCGCCTCCTTCTCAATCTCCTGCTGTCTCTCCTCGGCAATGACCTTTTCGTCAGAAAGCTTTTTCAGCTGGGCATCGACGGAAGCCTTCATGGCTGTCAGCTTCTTCTCGGTCTCCGCCATCCGGGCCGCCTGCTCGTCCAGCTTCTGCTGCTTGTCATTCAGGCGGTTATATAGAAACATGACCTCGTCGTGGGACTTGTTCATGGAAGAAAGGACTGTGTCGGAAAACTCGTTCATGGAAAGGAGCTTGTCGTTCGTATCCCGGTCCGTGGCGCGCTCGATCTCCGAGACAGCGTCATCTGTCTTCTCCTGAATCCGCCGGTCAATATCCCCTTCCGCGTCGGAGAGTTCTTTTTCGAGAATGATCTTCACTTCCTTCTCGGAGAGCTTGTGGATATAGTCCACGTCAGACGAAGAAAGCTTCTCCGAGACGAAGAAGCTTGCGATGAGAAGGCCTGCGCCTGATATTAGTAGTATGATTTCCAGTGCTGTCATATCTTGATGTCAAAAGAGCCGTGGGGATTCTTCACGGTAACGGAGCCGTCCGGAAGCACCTCATGCTTTTTCTTTTCCTTCTTCTTACCGGGCTCGTAGCCCTGGCCGTTGTTCCCGCCGGCATCCGCATTGATCTGGGGCCCGCTCTCGGCCGTATCCGACCGTTCATTGACCCTTGTTTCCGCCTCCTGGGTTTCCCGCTCGAAGACGACAGCAATATTCTGCTGCTGGACCTGGGGCTGCTCCCGGACCTGATTGTTCTGGTTCTGGGCCTCGGGTGTATTCTGAATCATGCCGTTGAAATCGACGGGCCGGATGGACATGCAATCACTCCTGTCCTTTGAAAAAGTCATGTCATTATATCATAGGCTTGGGCGAAAAACTTCGCTCAAGCCTATGACTTTTGGCACTGTAATTACAGGTTTGAAACCGTAATTTCTCCGTTCTTCTTCTCGAAGCGGCAGAAGGACCGCTTGTCCTTCGTGGTCTTCG
>CAZOYS010000028.1:6529-16485 GCA_964584155.1 uncultured Lachnospiraceae bacterium | reverse complement strand
GCGCCTTTCCGTCAATGAACAAATGCCGATTTTTGTCGCGAGGCCGTTTACCGGCCGTTTACTTCGGCAAACAGCCTTTCCACTGAGCCGGGTGAGATAAGGGCAGGCTCAGAAGGAGAAATTACAAGACAGCCGCACAAGAATTCTCTTTCCTGGCGGGGTTGGGAGTGTGACACTGTGGCAGGAAGGGAGAAGAAGGCTAGAAAATGACAGAAATTTCTCCTTTTCCTCAGAATCGACTCGGGGTTGTGGTTGCCGGAAGGAGAAGTTTCAAGATTTCCACACAGAGCTTCTCTTTTCCCACGGTGCCAGAAAGGCAAAAGCAAGTCCAGAAGGAGAAATTTCAGGGTTTCTGCCCAAAACTTCTCTTTTCCCACGGTGCCAGAAAGGCAAAAGCAAGTCCAGAAGGAGAAATTTCAGGGCCTCTACGCAAAACTTCTCTTTCCCGGCAGTTCCGGAAACATGGGCGCTTATATTAGTCATGTACCTATTCTTCCGCATCGGCCTCGTACCAGGTCGCGAGCATCTTGCCCAGGGCCGCCATCTTTGCCTTCTCCACCTTGCAGACGGTCCGGTCGTAGGTGTAGAGGCCGTTCACCTCGTTTTCCACGTCGGAGAGCTGGGTGTAGACGAGGCCGCACAGGCCGACGCGGGTCGTCGTGAAAATCATCTCCCGGTACATGTCAATAATCTTCTTCGTCAGCTCCGCCGGATCTTTGCAGCCGCCCCCGTACTGGAATTCCTTCCCGCTGCGCTCACTGTACTGCTTGCGGATGAGGTCAATGGCTTCCGCCGCTTCAATACCGCGGTGGTCCCTGAGTTCCCTCCGGTCCACAGCCGCGTCGTACTTGGAGCCCAGCTCGGCCATCTTCTCGTCAAAGCGGTCCTCCCCCTCGACAATCTTTTCCTGCAGGGGCTGCAGCTTCTCAGGCACTGCGATGTTTACCGACTTGCGGCCGGTCTTCCCCGTCGTCCGCGAAAAGCCTGCCTTCCAGGGATGGCCGTGGTTGACTTCAAGATTCACAAGGCGCTGCTTTTCGGCCGCCTTCTCCCTGTCCTCCGGACTCATGTCCAGACCGAAGCCCCCGCACTCGCTGATGAAGAGGGGCCGGTCGTCCTTGGGTTTTAAGAGGCGGTTCCTGAAATACTGGTGGCGGGAATCGAAATCCGACACCTTCCGGTCCATCCAGCCGGATGCGGAATCGACGAGGCGGTCGGGATCTATGCGCTTTACCATATGATAGAGCTTTGCGCTCTCGAACTGGCCCCAGCCCTCATTAAAGATGGTCCAGGCAATGATGGAAGGGTGATTGTACAGGTCCACCACCGTCTGCTTCGTGTGTTCAACAAAAATCTCCCGCCGGCGTTTTTCCGTCTTTCGGTCCTGTCCCGGTCCGAGGACGTTTTCGTCCGGCCGCAGGTCCCCCTGGAAGTAGGGCAGAAATGTATCCCATATAAATGAATAATGTCCGCTCTGCACCATGTCCTGCATGACCAGCATCCCATGCCGGTCGCAGGCCGTGTAATAGTAGTCAGGTTCGATTTTGATATGCTTCCTGAGCATATTGAAGCCCAGCTCCTTCATGGCCAGAATGTCCCGGTCGTAGGCCGTCATGGTCCCGGGCACGAGAATCCCCTCGGGGAAGTAGCCCTGGTCCAGGACCCCGTTCAGGAAGATGGCTTTGCCATTCAATGTCGGCCGCTTCCGCTCCCCGAACTGCTTCATGCCGATGGTCCTGAGTCCGAAGTAGGTGTAGACCGTGTCCTCCCCGCAGTCGATCCGCAGGCGGTAGAGGTGGGGATTGTCCGGGCTCCAGAGGACCGGGTCCATGGGCTCAAGGCGCCCCCGGTCGCCCGAGAAGTGAAAGGTCTCCCCGCTCCCCAGCTGCTCTCCGAAGCCGGACGGGTAGACGCCTTCGCCGACGATGACAGCCCGGAAGCCTTTCGTTTCATCCCTATGACTAATATTTTCCCCTTGAGCATTTTCCTCTGCAGCCTTCGCAGATCCACTATGCTTCAGATACAGGCGGATATTGACTCCGGTTTCGTCCGGATCCAGCTTGATTTTTTCTATGTAGGTTTCCGGCACGGCCTCGAGCCACACGCTCTTCCAGATGCCGGAAACCCCCGTATACCACATGCCCTGGGGTTCTTTCGTCTGCTTGCCATATGGAATTGTCGGGTCATTACTGTCAATGGCCGTCACCACGAGATTGTTGAGGCCGGACTGCACTGCAGGCGACTGACCGGATATTCGTTTGACATTTTCGTGGGTGGCATTTGCGGGAGATGAAGAAGAGGGGGCGCCTGCATAGCGCACGTGCTCCGTGATGTCGAAGGTAAAGCCCAGGTAGCCGCCTGTGTGCTTTCCGAGGAAGACGTCATTCAATGTCACCTTTGCGATCTGGTCCACTGCCCCGAAATGGAGGAGAGTCCGCTTCCCCTTCCACTCAGCAGGCACCGTGAAATCCTTCTCATAGTGGAGGACTTCTCCTGCCTTCCCTTCATAGCCCGACATAGGAGCCTCCGGCGGGAAGGGCACCCGGATGGGCCGCCCGTTCAGGCTCCACTCCCCGTCCAGGAGCTTATAGTCCGGCCGGAAAAGCTGGGGCCTGGGATATGTATCCGGTATTTCCGGTGCGAAATCATTTGTCATTTCATCATTCCTCTATGTAAAAATTGTGTAAGCTTATCGCTATTACCATGTAATTCTAACACACTGCACAAGTATTTCCTTGTAATTTCGAGGCCAGTCTGTATAATACTTTTGAAAAAAGGAAACGCCGGAGGAATCCGTTGGGAAGGGGTGCCATATGGAGCTTTCAAGAGCAAGAGAAGAAATCATAGAAGCCGGTCTGGAACTGGTGGAGAAGGGTCTGGTGGCCCGGACCTGGGGAAATATCAGCGCCCGGATTTCCGATGAAGAATTCGCCATCACCCCTTCCGGCAAGGGCTACGACAGCATCCGGCCCGAGGACATCGTTCCGGTCCGCATCGACAATCTTTCTTTCATCGGCGATATCCGACCTTCATCTGAAGTCGGCGTCCACGCCGCCATCTACCGCCTGCATCCGGAGATCAACTTCGTCATCCACACCCATCAGGCCTATGCGACAGCTCTGTCGATACTCAGCGAAAATATCACGGATGTCCCGGAGGAAAAGGCGCAGATGCTGGGCTCCGTCGTTCCCTGCGCCGCCTACGGCATCAACGGGACGAAGACCCTTGCCAACAATATTGCCGCCGCCGAGCAGGCCTTTCTCGGAAGCCATGCTATCCTGATGAAGAGCCACGGGGCTGTCTGCTTCGGCCGGGACCAGGATTCCGCCTTCCGCTCGGCCTTCGCTCTGGAGGACTTATCCCGCAGCCGTTATGCGGACATCACAGGCGCGCCGGCTCCCGCCATATATACGCCTGACCAGGCAGCTGACTGCAGCCTGATTTCCTATCACACCGGGAAGAACGGGACGAATGTCTTCGTCAAGACTCCCGTCATGAAGCTGGCTTCCGAAGCCGGCCGGGATATTGAAATCTTCATAGACGACGCTGCCCAGCTCTTCGGCACCCGCCTCCGCTGCCTGCCGGAAAACGCAGACCAGAAGCTCATCTTTGCTGAACTGAAGCGGGTTCCCGCCGTCCTGATCAAAAACAAGGGCGCCGTCTGCCTGGGCGACAGCCGCTCGGAAGCGGAAGCCGCCTTCATGGTGGCCGAGAAGAACTGCCTCGCGGCCCTGCTTTCCCATGCGGCAAACAAGGGCGACCCCCTGTCCGTACTCCTGCAGGTGTATGAGCACACGAAGTATATACGGTCGTACTCGAAGTTGAAGAATGCTTAATCTGTCCGCTCGTAGAAAAATCCACAGAATGCACGAAATTCTCTCCCCTGCAGTCCAATGAATTTTCTTTCCTGAGGCTGCGGGGGAAATTTTTCTATCCTGTTCTTGATTTCTTCTCTCTTCCGCCGCCGGGAGACGACGGTGATTCTGGGGAAAAGGAGAAATTTCTGCCATTTTCTTGTTTTCTTCTCCCTTCCGCCGCCAAGCGTCGACGGTGATTCCGGGGGAAGGGAGAATTTTCCAAAAAATGCGCAAAAAAATCTCCTCTGCAGGGCGATCGCTGCCCCAGCTGAGGAGATTCTCTACGAAATATGGATTGATTTTCTCCTTCTCCCTATTCAGGCCCGCGAAAAGGGCTCTCCCAAAGGAGAAAATTCAAGTCAAAAAACGAAAAGTTCCTCTCATTTCTGCGAGCGGGGGCCGTACTGCCGCCGCACTTCTGCAAAAGGCACAGGGGCTGTCACACATTTCCGTCAAAGGCCACGGAGGCCATTCATTTCTGCAAAAGATTCCGGGCTATGACTTCTTCTATGGTACGCGGCGTCAGCGGGTGTCCGCCGGATTCAAAAGTCATCAGCAGATTCTCCCCCGGAGCAAATCCGCATTCCAGATATATGGACAGCTTCTCGGGAACTTTTGCCGCATAGTCTTCATCGTCCATCATCCCGAAATGCTCCCAGATATAATTCTTGTGATTCTTCGGATGCCGGATGGTGAAATCCGGATAGAATTTTCCTTTCGGCGTCTCCAATGGATTTTCATATCGATAGGCAATTCCGTATTTATCCAGCGTCATGGCAATCAGCGATTCCGACTTAGACCGCACAAAGTCACCGAATTTCTGCTCAATCTGCAGGCTTTCCGGATGCTTGTCATTCTTCCTGCGCTCTGCCTTCTGCCATAGGGCATCGTTGTATTCCGGATGCCCGATCAGGGCGCAGAATTCTGCCTGGTTCAGAATTTTCTCCAGACGCAGGTCTTCCCCGTGGAAACTCTTCAGATACTTCTGGCAGGCAGCAATCCCGGCCTCCGCTTCCGCGAGGCGGGTCCTGAGCCAGGTTGCCCGAGCCAGACGCTCTGCCTCCTGCCGCTTGGATTTCGGCAGGTATGTCCGCTCGCCGTCCTCCAACACATACCACTTGTCCACGGTGCCGCAGCGGTAGATTGCCAACTTCCGCTGTTCTTTCCGGAGCGGGACCAGTTCCTTTTCGATGGTTGCCTTTTCCCGCAGTCGGTTTTTCAATTCTTCTTCAATTTCAACACGTCCCAATCAAAGTCCCCCTTACAAAATAAATGCTCTTGTCCTATTACAATCTACATGGAAATGTCTGCCGAAATGGCAAGATATTCAAGATGCGCCATCTGCGACTACACGCAGACACCTTTTGAATTGATTCATGAATATTGAACTGACATGTACTATAGCACATTTTTGTAACTTTTCCTACACATTTTTGAAATTTTCTCCTTTCCGCTTGAAAGCCGCCAATCCGGCAGCACAGGAAAGGAGAATTCTTCTTCAAAATCCTGCAATCTTCTCTTTCCGGCCGCAACGCCACACTCCCGGCACCAGGCAAAAGGAGAAATCTTCTCCAAAATCCTGCAATCGTCTCTTTCCAGCCGCAGCGCCACGCTCCCGGCGCCAGGCAAAAGGAGAAATCTTCTCCAAAATCCTGCGATCTTCTCTTTCCGGCCGCAGCGCCACGTTCCCGGCACCGCCAGAAAAGAGAATTTCTTCGCAGAAGGCTTGAAATTTCTCCTCCAAATGCTGCCGCCCCCGGCCGTGAGCTGCAAATTTTCGCATGAAGGCACGCATCGCGGGTTATTATTATCATGAATCCTCCCGATATAGGATATGAAAAGCGGGAAAAGGATTTCCGCGTTCGCAATCGGAAAGGAGTCCGGTCATGAAAATCTTTTCTTCTGCGGTGGCAATGGCTTCCTCACATCGTGCATTTTCTTACGCGGAGACGACGAAGCTCACGATGGATGCGTCCAAGAGTGAAAACGCCGCTGCTGCAATTCTTTCATTATCCTCGAAATCCCAGAGCGGAAACGTTCAGGACGCCATGGTCGAGTACCAGGAAAACCAGAAAAAAGACCAGGAGAAGCAGGAAAAGCAGAACCAGGCCAATGCCCTGAAATCCATGGCCGAGACCCTTCGCGCCACGAAACCGGATGAGAACCAGTTTGAAATCCCAGAAGAAGAGGACTATGAAGTTCAGCTCATTAAGAAGATCCTCGCCGCCCTGAACGGGAAGGAATATAAAGGCGACGGAAAAGTGCGGGAGAAGAAGCCGGCTGAAGACATCATGGGACTGAAGGCTGTCTGGAAGTCCCGGCATCAGGAGGCACAGAACTTCGAGCTTGCCGGTACATTCCGTGTAGCCGGGGCAGCCCGGGCGCCTGAGGAAGAATCGACCGGAGTTGATGGAGGGACTGCAATTCCTGCCTCCAGCATATGGCAAAAAATTACTGCCAGCCATTCCTTTGTGGCTGAGTCGGAAGAAACCGCTTTTGCAACGACCGGTTACGCCCAGACAGCGGACGGACGCAGCATTTCCTTCAATGTAGAAGTCGGCATGTCACGGTCCTTCATGGCCCATTATGATTCACTGGAGACAAAGGAATATATCAAGACCGATCCTCTGATCATCAATGTAGACGACAATGTGACAAGCATCAGCGACCAGAAATTCTACTTTGACCTGGACGGGGACGGAAAGAAGGACCAGATTTCCTACGCCTCCCAGGGCTCCGGCTTCCTGGCCCTTGACAAGAATGAAGACGGGGTCATCAACGACGGCAGTGAGCTCTTTGGAACGAAATCCGGCGACGGCTTCAAGGACCTGGCCGCCTACGACGAGGACGGTAACGGGTGGATTGACGAAGGCGACTCCGTATTTTCAAAACTCAAGGTCTGGAAACACAATGAGGACGGGACGGACACCCTCCTTGACCTGAGGCAGGCGGACGTCGGAGCCATCTACCTCGGCAATGCAGACACGGAGTTTTCGCTCAAGGATGAGAATAATAATCTTAACGGGCAGATCCGCAAAACCGGCATCTACCTGAAAGAGTCGACAGGAGCGGCCGGAACGATTGCGCACGTGGATCTTGCGCTGTAAAAATTGCAGGTAAGCTCAAGAGGGGCGCCTCCTATTGATGGAGGCGCCCCTCTTATTATGTCACAGGAATGAAACTATATTTCCCTAAAACAAATCAAGTTCGTTTGTAAGATACATCTCTTCTCTCACATTCAGCTGATACTCCGGCTTTGTCATATAATAGAGGATGAACTCCAGCAACAGAGCACTTCCAAGACTGCGACCTTCCATCTTGAACTGGGAAAAGCCCATGGGCAGATAGATATTCCGGATGTCATCGCAGGAGATGAAAGCCGGATTCTTCTTGGCGCGTGAGAAGCGGTAACCTTCGGCGGCGTCGGGAGAGGTACATAAAAATCGGCTTTCTTCCCCCAGGGCCAGCCTGCTGACGGCTTCGTAGCAGGCCTTGCGGTCAGGGCAGGTGAAGGAGCAGCACTCGTTGACAAGAAACTCCGTCTTGTTTTTCTCTTCCTGCGTCAGTTTTTTCAAGTCTTCAAACCGCCGGTTCAGGCGGAAATCCGGCACAACAAATGAAAATTCTTCCCGGTCCAGCTCCTTCCGAAAGTCGGAAAAGGCCGTCAATACTTTTGTCGTGGATGAAACAAAATAATAGTCCGGATACTGCGTACGGATATAGTCGAGAAGCAAATCCGATGTAATGATAATTCCATTCTTCGGGATCTCAAACAATCTGCAAATACGGTTGCATCCCGAATCGGCAAGATGCTCCTTCCGCAGCAGAGAATTGGAAAAAGTCAGACGGGCAGAGATATCATATTCTTCCATCAGGCTCTTCACGTCCGACGGTCTTGCATCTCCATAGCCCATGCGGCCCCCGCCCCAGAGACAGTCTGCGGGCGCCCCATAGATAGAACCGATGGAGCACCAATCATAGAAGAATTCGCGACGCTCCCGGAAAAGGGGCAAAAAGACCTTGTAGAAGTCGTAGAACTCAAATAGTCCGGGAAGATGGAAGTATGCTGTTTTTCCCACGTTTCACCCCTGCATCCCCGGCAGATCCGACTCCGGCATGCCCGGACCGTCGTCCACGCGGCGGTCGTGGTAGTAGTACTCCTTGTCATGCTCGCCGATTTCGCGGATGACGCGGCAGGGAACGCCGGCTGCGAAGGTGTTGGCCGGAATATCGTGAAGGACCACAGAGCCCGCCCCGATGACGGAATTCTTTCCGATGGTAACGCCGGGGCAGACCGTGACATTGGCCCCCAGCCAGACCCCGTCTTCAATGACAACAGGAAGGGAGTACATCTCCCCGTGCTTCCGCAGCTCGTGGTGCAAGGGATGACCGGTATTGATCAGGGTCACATTCGGTGCGATCAGGACGTCGGAACCGATGGTGATGCCCAGGTCGTCAACGAGGTTCAGGTTTGAATTGATGTAAGTCCGGTCGCCGATCGTATCCGTGCAGCCGAAGGAGGCGGAAAGCGGCGGCTCCACCCAGGCCCCTTCTCCGATATGGCCGAAGATCTGCTGCAGCAGTTCCTCGCGCTTCTCCACATTATCCGGCCGCGTATGATTGAAGTCGTAGATCAGGCTCCGCTGGTGAATCTGCAGGGCCATGGACTCCCCCGTGTCCAGCCAGAGATAGCCCTTTTTCATGCGTTCTTCATTTGTCATTTTCATTTCCCCTTTTCACCTAAAACAAGACCACAGTCCCGGTTGCCTGCATTGTAACACACTGCCCCTCTCCGTTTCCTTATCCTTATCCGGCAAAAAGAAAGCTATTTCAGCCTCATTCCTGTATACAGAAAACGCCGGACACCCGCGGGATTCGGAGGGTGACCGACGTCTTCACCATATTTTTGTCCTGTTGTTACAGATTGTTCACCGCATCCTGTATCTCAGCCGACATCTCCTGGATATCCTGACTCTGGGCGGAGATTTCCTCTGTAGTGGCCGCAATATTCGAAAGCTTTTCGCTCATGGTCTCTATGTGCGAAAGCAGCACCTTGATGGACTCTATGAACGACTGGATTGTCGGCACCGTATCGGAGGCCTGCTTCTTGTTCTCCTCGATCAGGCTCTTCGTGTTCTCGGAAAGGTTCCGGATTTCACTGGCAACGACCGCGAAGCCCCTGCCGGCTTCTCCCGCCCGGGCCGCCTCTATGGATGCGTTCAGGGAGAGCAGGTTCGTCTGGTCGGCGATGCTGACGATGTTTTCATTACTCTCATCATATACTTCCAGGAACTCCGAGAAGACGGCCATGTCCTCTTCGATTCCCTTGCACTCCTCGCTGATGTCGGAGACGACCTGGGTGATATTCGTCGCGTCGTTCGCCGTCATCTCGTTCGCATCGGCCAGCTGGCTCACGCCGGAATTGAGGTGACTGAAGCGCTCTATGATTTCGTTCAGTTTCTGCCGGTGGACATCCTGCTCCTGCATGCTCTGCTGATGCAGTTCCTCGACCTGGGCCTTCTCCTCCTCCGCCATGGCCTTGGCGTAGTAGATGCAGTTTTCTTTCCGGTTCACACCGTTGAAGATAGCCCGCGCCATGTCCTTGCACGAAGGATAGCCGCAGGACGAGCAATTGATGTGGCGGTCAGCATCCGTCATCTTCAGCATACTCTTGAAGATCTCGTCCTCTTCGGCCGCCGTAGGTGTCTTTATATCGACTGCCTTGTTGTCATACGACCGCATGAAGTCCTTGAGGTCGAGATCGGCAAACTGCTCCTCGTAGTACTGCCAGCGCTCGTCAAGGGACAGGGCGCTGTTCCACGGATAATGCCAGCCGCCCTTCTTCTTTCCGAGGGTCTTCTTTTCGGGTTCGTTGACGACCCGCTTCTTCATCTCGTTGATGGCGAGCTCCACGTCCATGTCGTCGATTTTCTCATCCGTTCCGGTGCCGCGGACGCAGCCCTTCTGGCAGTTCAGGATGTCGACCATGAAAGGCAGGTCGCCCTTTCGCTTCGCATACTCGCGCAGGAACTTGTAGGCTTCGACTTCGCCCTCGACCTGCATGACGGAGACCTGGGGTCCCAGGAAGAATTCCACGCA
>CAZOYS010000028.1:0-6429 GCA_964584155.1 uncultured Lachnospiraceae bacterium | reverse complement strand
CACGCAATGCACATGTCCTCGTCCACGCGGATCTTTCCGTCCTCCGCCACATTCGCCGCAATAGACGGACAGGACCGGATGCACTTGTTGCAGCCCACGCAGTTCCCATTCGTAAAAACCATAACCCACGCCCTCTTTCAAAAGCCGCTCCGCCTGCCTGTTGGTGGAAAATACTTGTCTATTATTTTGATCATTAATACAATAATGTACAAGGTATTTTTGGATCATTTGCACAGAGTAGGGCTATTGTCTGAGCTATTTTTGTCGAAAACTGCCGAAAATGTAACCTTTCTGTAAGCTTCAGGACAAAATATCCGGAAGATGGGACACAGCCCCCGGCAATGGAAGAAGGGCAAGCAAAAAGGGATACCCGGGGCTTCCGGATATCCCTTTTTATTATTCTGAAAAAACATTCATTCCGACTCCCTGCTGCGCTGCCTTCCACAATTTCCTCGTCTTGGAATTCATATGAAGGGCTATGAAGAAGTCGACAAGGAAAAAGATGGCGAAGAAGCCGGACGCGAAACGGGAACCGAGCGTGATGACCCGGTCCTTCTGGCAGGCTTTTATTGCGCCCCAGAGAAGAATATCAGACAGCAGGAGCAGAACCCAATCGATGATAAAGGCAAGAATCCAGATGCTTCCTGCAATCATCACACCGATGACAGGCGCCGGAATCAGAAAGCCGCTGAAAACACAGATTAGGAAAATGAAGACATAGAAGGGAACGTGGCTGAGCTTGACCGTGAAAGCCGCCTTTGCAAGATAGCGGGAGACAGGCACCTGAGCCACGCGCTTTGCAGCAATGCGGAAGTGGATTTCTCCGATCAGCATGGCAAAGACAATACCGAGAAGCAGGGGCCACATCCACGCCGGGAACGAATTCGTTGTCTCATCCGCAGAGCTTCCAATCAGAACCAGGGCCCCAAGAAACAGATAGGGCTGCAGGCAGAAAAAGACCAGTTCAATTCTGGAAAAAGTTTTCATTTGATCCTCCATCAAAATTTTTAACTATTTCACACGGTTTAAAAATATACTACAATACAAAAAATGCATTCAACCTGTTTTTCAGAGAACTGTTCCCGGCGGCTTCCGCATGAAGGACGGAAGCTACGAGGACATCATTCTTTTCTATCACACGCTTTGAAATATGACTTTCGACGAATTTACCCGCCTGGGTGAGAAAGAAAAGAAGAAAGGTGCCTCTGTCCTGACGGAAGACCTGGCCTACGAAGTCCTTTCCGTCGTTTCTGAAATTCCGGAAGGACATGTGGCGACCTACGGGCAGATTGCCCGGCTCATCGGGCGGCCGAAAAATGCCCGGCTTGTCGGGAAAATCCTAGGCTGTGCGGAATACTACGGCGACTATCCATGCTACCGGGTCGTGAATGCGGCCGGCCGCCTGGCCCCCGGATGGGCTGAACAGGCGGACTTCCTCGCAGAAGAAGGTGTGGAACTGAAAGACCAAACCCATGTGGATCTGAAGAAGTACCAGTGGAAAACCTGATAAATCGATAATCGCATCCGGGAAACCGGGTGCATTTTTTGTTTAAGCAACGAGCCAAGGAGCTCGATACATGCTTGCATGTAAATCGAGCTCTTTGGCGACTGCAATCAGCGAAACAGCCAAAGGCTGTGAGCTGGTTGCAGCGTTGCTGCATCGAGTAGGAGGATGAAATCCTTCTGCTCGGTCTTGACATACTATGTCACGCGTACTATATTAGTCATATCAATAATACTTTGTCTGGCGTAGTACGACAGGCAATATGAAAGAAGGCTGCGATGGAAGGAATCTCAAGTGACGTCATCCGGGGCTATACAGACACGATGATTCTCTTTTTTCTAAGAGAGGAACCGTCCTACGCTTATGCGCTGTCCAAACAGATCCGCACCCGTACTGAAGAAAAGTATGTGATCAAGGAGACAACTCTCTATTCTGCCATGAACCGGATGGAGAAGAGCGGTTACATTCAATCGTTTCCCCGCGTGGCCGAAAATGGGAAGAAGCGGACTTACTACCGGATCACCGAAGCGGGGGAAAAATATTATTCTGAAAAATGCGCGGAGTGGGAACTGACGAAAGATGTCATCGAACGCTTCATAGCGAAGGAGGCCTGAGCATGGATACACTTACGAACTATCTGAATACGATGTTTGCGGTTCTGCCGGATACAGAAGACGTGCGGCAGGCGAAGGCGGAACTTTTGCAGATGATGGAGGACCGTTACACGGATCTTCTTTCTGAAGGGAAGTCTGTAAACGAAGCGGTCGGAACGGTCATCACGGAGTTCGGCAGCATAGATGAGATAGCAAAAGCCCTGGGACTTGAACTGCCCGGAAAAACAAATGAACACGAAGCGGGCCGGACAAATTCCCGACCGGAGCAGGCAGAAATAAACAGAGAGGACGAAGCGAGCAGAGAGGCCGAGACAAGCAAAGAGGACAAAGCAAACAGAGAGGACGAGGCAGAAGAAAACGGTGCGGGCGGAACCCGCGCCCCTCATGAGGACAGAGACGGTTGGGCCAGTTTCGGGAACGGAATTCTCGGGGTGCGGGATTTTGCCCGGGCAATAACGGACTGGAGCCGAAAAAAGGCAGCGGCAGTGCACCCGGCAGGACCGGAAGAAACGCTTCCGCTTGAGGCTTTTACTTCTATTGACTGCGAGCTCGATACCGCAGGTCTTTGCATAAGACCAGGCGATAGCTTTTCCCTGACCATTCCGGAAGAAATGAGAACCGACCTGACCTGCGAAGTAACAGGGGATACGCTGACTATCCGGGAGATGCCGCGAGCTGCCATCATTATTCAGGATCTGAAGAATGAAAATGTACTTGTCACAATTCCGGCGGAACAGGCCGGAAAGATGGAAGACTTTCATCTGGATATTTCGGCTGACGATATCGCACTCGAAGGCATCTCCGCCTCTTATGTGAGGGCGGAGACCGCTGCAGGCGACGTCACCCTCAAAAACTGCTCATTTGCCCTGGCGGACATAGAAGCATCTGCCGGTGATATCCGTATCTCGGGAGGTTCCTGGGGCCGCGTCACCTGTGATCTTTCTGCCGGAGATCTGAAAACGGATGGGGCGGATTTTCAGACATTGGATTGCAATACTTCGGCCGGCAGTATTCTCCTTCACGCCATTCCGGATGCGGACCTCTGCGCAATCAAGGCTGAGGCAGAGCTCGGCCGGGTGATGCTTTTCGGCAAAAAACAAGGAGGTTATTTCGAAGCAGACGGCAGCAACGGGAAAGAACTGGATCTCAATGCCACTATCGGAAATATCGTCATCGACTGAATGGCATACGATCATTCCAGCGGCTTCGTGACATCCACCCAGGACTCGAACCCGGAGTAGCGTTCCAGTTCTTCAATCGTCATCTTCACAGCACTGTTGGAACTGCCTGCTGCAGGGTACACAACAGCATGCCTTTTCAAGGACTCGTCCAGATAGACTTTCACACCGGGCTTCACGGCGAAGGGACAGACGCCGCCGGGGGCGTGGCCGATATATTCCTCTACCTTGTCCGGGGGAATCATGGCCGCTTTCTTGTGAAAGGTCTCCTTGTACTTGTGGTTGTCAACGCGGCCGAGACCGGCCATGACGATGAGAATCGGCTGGTCATCAATCAGAAAGGATAATGTCTTTGCGATTTCATCCGGCTCCGTCCCAAGGGCCTCCGCCGCCAACTGCACCGTGGCGGACGATTCCGGAAGCTCTATTATGGAAAGGCCGGTGCCTTCGAAGAAGGCTTTTACTTTTTCGATTGCCATATAGCATACCTTTCATTCTTTGAAAAGCAGGTTTACAGGAAAATTAGGAACATTCTATACCTTTCAGTGAGAAATGTCTCCATGCCCGTCATCCCGATTTTCTGGCTTTTCAAAAAAACAGGAGCATTTTCTCTTCAGAGAGGGAAAGTGTTCCTGTCGAAACATAGGTCTGCTATTTTTGTTCAACGCTGGTGGGGACATTTTCCTGCGAAAGAGCCGGAATGTTCCTGTTTTTGACATTTGCTTGATTTTTGTTCAACGAGCGCGGCAGCATTTTTTCAAAATTCGGCGAAAATGTTCCACTTTCCTGGGCCTTTGGGCCTATAGCCCGCCGCGTGGGCCTCACTTCAAATACTTCGCCACATACTTCCCTGTATAGGACTTCTTCGACTTCGCCACCTGCTCCGGGGTGCCGGTCGCGACAACCGTGCCGCCGCCGTCGCCGCCCTCGGGCCCGAGATCGATGAGGTAGTCCGCGCACTTGATGACGTCAAGGTTGTGCTCGATGA
Organism: uncultured Lachnospiraceae bacterium; assembly: GCA_964584155.1. Classification (GTDB taxonomy): domain Bacteria; phylum Bacillota; class Clostridia; order Lachnospirales; family Lachnospiraceae; genus RUG306. The sequence goes on along the minus strand of CAZOYS010000028.1, from coordinate 2,145 downwards.
CGACGACCGTGTTTCCGGTGTCGGAAAGGCGGCGAAGAATCTCAACAAGCTTCCGCACATCCTCGAAATGGAGGCCTGTCGTGGGCTCATCGAGGATATAGATAGTCTTTCCGGTACCGCGCCGCGAGAGCTCCGTCGCCAGCTTGACCCGCTGAGCCTCGCCGCCGGATAGGGTCGTGGCCGGCTGGCCCAGCTTGATGTAGCCGAGGCCGACGTCGTAAAGAGTTTGGATTTTTCTTGTAATGGAAGGTACGGCCTTGAAGAAATCCAGGGCTTCCTCCACTGTCATATCCAACACGTCGTAGATAGACTTGCCCTTGTACTTGACTTCCAGGGTCTCCCGGTTGAAACGCTTGCCATGGCAGACCTCACAGGGGACGTAGACGTCCGGCAGGAAGTGCATCTCAATCTTCACAATGCCGTCACCGGCGCAGTTTTCGCAGCGGCCGCCTTTGACATTGAAGGAAAATCTGCCCTTGGCATAGCCTCTCGCCTTTGCATCGGGCGTAGCCGCGAAGAGGTCCCGGATCATGTCGAAGACGCCTGTATATGTGGCCGGATTCGACCGGGGAGAGCGGCCGATCGGCGACTGGTCAATGTCGATAATCTTGTCCAGCTGGTCCACGCCCTCGATCTTGTCGTGCTCGCCGGGAATCTTGTGGGCCCGGTTCAGCTTGTTGGCCAGGGACTTATAGAGAATTTCATTGATGAGGGTCGACTTGCCGGAACCGGAAACGCCGGTCACGACAGTGAGAATTCCCAGGGGAATCTGCACGTCGATATTCTTCAGATTGTGCTCCCGGGCGCCTTTGATCGTGAGGAAGCCTGTGGGCTTGCGGCGTTCTTTCGGTACCGGGACACTGAGCTCCCCGGACAGATACTGGCCGGTAATGGAGTTCTTATTATTCATGATGTCTTCGCAGGTGCCCTGGGCCACAATCTCACCCCCATGCTCACCGGCGCCGGGGCCCACGTCCACAATCCAGTCCGCCGCCCGCATGGTGTCCTCGTCGTGCTCGACGACAATGACGGAATTCCCGAGGTCCCGGAGGCCCTTGAGGGAGGCCAGCAGCTTGTCGTTGTCCCGCTGATGGAGGCCGATGGAGGGCTCGTCGAGAATGTAGCAGACCCCGACCAGGCCGGATCCGATCTGGGTGGCCAGGCGGATCCGCTGGGCTTCCCCACCGGAAAGGGTGGCTGTGGCCCGGGACAGGGAAAGATAATTTAATCCGACGTCGTTCATGAATTTGACGCGGGACCTGATCTCCTTCAGGACCAGACGGCCGATGTTCATCTCGTAGTCCGTGAGCTTAAGGTCGTCAAGCCAGACCTGAAGCTTATCTATGGACATCTTCGTGACTGCCGTGATATTGAGACCGCCGACCGTGACCGCCAGGGCCGCGGGTTTCAGACGCTCTCCCTTGCAGACAGGGCAGGGGGAGACCTCCATGAATTCCTCAAACTGCTGCTTGGAGAGTTCCGAAGACGTCTCCCGGTAGCGGCGATGGGAATTTTCTATTAGTCCTTCGAATTGAACATCGTAGATGCCCTCCCCGAAGCGGCCCTTGTAAGGAACCTTGACGACCCGGTCGCTGCCGTAGACCAGCATATGACGGACGTCCGCCGGCAGGTCTTTATAAGGGGTGTCCAGGGAAAAGCCGTACTCCTTCGACAGGGCGAGCAGGATGGCATGGGTATAGGAAGAATCCTTGTTGGAGGACTGCCAGCCCGGCACCTTGATGCAGCCTTCGTTTAAGGACAGGTCCCGGTCCGGAATCATGAGGCGCTCATCGAACTCCATCTTGTAGCCGAGGCCGGCACACTCGGGGCAGGCTCCGAAGGGATTGTTAAAGGAGAAACTTCTGGGTTCAATCTCGTCAACGGAAATGCCGCAGTCCGGGCAGGCAAAGGATTCAGAGAAATTCATCCTTTCTCCGCCGATGACATCGATGATGAGAAGGCCGTTCGAAAGCTTGAGGGCATTCTCGATAGAGTCGGTGAGGCGGCGTTCTATGCCCTCCTTCACCATGAGGCGGTCGATGACGATCTCAATGTCATGCTTTTGATTTTTGTTTAACTTAATTTCCTCTTCCAGCTCGTACATGTTCCCGTCGACGATGACGCGGACATAGCCGGACTTCTTGG
>CAZOYS010000027.1:0-16602 GCA_964584155.1 uncultured Lachnospiraceae bacterium | reverse complement strand
CGACCTTGCCGTTGAAGCCGGCCTTCTCATTCAGAAGGTCGATGAAATAGTCGACGAATGCGCGGAGAAAGTTTCCTTCACCGAACTGAAGGACCTTCTCGGGGGCGTCCTTCAGGAGGTAGCCGTCATAACCCTGATTTTCAAGCGTCTTGTAGCTTAAGTTTTCCATGATGTACTTCTTTCTTTTTATGAATAATGTAAGCGCTTACATCAAATGCCAAAGTAGCGGGCCGCATTCTCGTAGGAGATGCCCTTCACAATCTTTTGAAGGGCGGCTTCGTCAGCCGGATACTCGCCGTTTTCCACGAAGCCGCCGATGAGATTGCACATGATGCGGCGGAAGTAGTCGTGGCGGGTGTAGGAGAGGAAGCTCCGGGAGTCGGTCAGCATGCCGATGAAGTTGCCGAGGAGGCCGAGATTGCCGAGAGAGCGCATCTGCTGCTCCATGCCGTCCTTGGTATCCAGGAACCACCAGGCCGCTCCGGTCTGAATCTTTCCGGGAACTTCTTCACCCTGGAAAGCGCCGGCGATGGTCGTGATGACATTGAAATCACTGGCGTCGAGAGAGAAGATGACGGTCTTCGGCAGCTCGTCCGTGTAGTCGAGCTCGGAAAGAAGCGCTGCCAGATCGTCTCCGCAGGAGGATTTCGCAACGACATCGAAGCCGGTGTCGGGGCCCTCCTTTTCAAACATCCGGGCATTGACGTTTCTCGTGCAGGAATAATGGATCTCCATGACGATGCCGTTCTTCTTGTATGTCCGTGCGATATGCAGAAGGATATAAGTCTGATAAGCGTCATTTTCTTCTTTTGTAAGCGCTTTCCCTTCCATGGCCTTCTTGAAAGCGGCATTGACGAAAGCAGCATCCTTCTTCACGAAAGGCACATAGTCGAGACCGTGATCCGAAGCCCGGCAGCCGTGCTTCTTGAAAAACTCAATCCGATTGTCAAGGGCGGCACAGACGTCATCGGCTGTATCGAGAGAGGACTTTCCGACGGCATAGGCCAGCTTTCCAATATACTCTTTGAAGCCGGGTTTTGAAATATTTACCGCCTTGTCGGGACGGAAGGAAGGGCAGACCATGAAATGGATGGAGTCGTCTGCCGCAATCTTTTCATGCCATTCGAGGAAATCTGTCGGGTCATCGGTCGTGCCGATATATTTCACATTCGAGGACTCAATGATGCCGCGGACCGTAAGTTTTTCGTCGTTCTGCAGCATCAGACGCGTCTTTTCGTAGATGGCGTCCGCTGTCTCAGGAGTCAGAGGAGTCGTGATGCCGAAGTACTTCTTCAGCTCCAGGTGGCACCAGTGGTACATGGGGTTGCCGATGGCCATTTGAAGGGCTCCGGCAAAGGCCCGGAATTTTTCCTTCGGGTCCGCATCCCCTGTGATAAGGTCTTCCGGGACTCCGTTTGAACGCATGACCCGCCACTTGTAGTGGTCGCCAAAGTAGGTGCCGTTGGAGTTCTTCCCGCCCAGCCAGACTTCCGTGATGTCGTTGTAGCGGCGGTTCTCATAAATCTCTTTCGGAGAGATATGGCAGTGGTAATCGATCAGAGGCATTTCCTCCGCATAGTCGTGGAAGAGGTGCTTTGCGGTTTGCGTATGCAGCATGAAGTCTGCATCCATGAATTTCTTCATCATTGTCCCCTTTGGAATAAGCAGATTGTTTGACGGTAAATGTAACTATTCAGAAGCCCACACTCGGATTTCTTCGAAATCCTCGTTGAATGGGCTTCCGGGTGGCTTCGCCACCAGGCCACACAAAAAATGAAAATACATTTGAATACAGGTATTCACTGTATTTTCAGTTTTTGTGTGCTGAACAGTTACAAAATGTAAGCGCTTACATTTTTAGACTGCGTTTATCATATTCCACTCCATTTCGCTTGTCAATATGGTAATATTTGACATTATGAAAAAACTATTATCCTATTTCAAACCCCACATGAAACTCTTCGTCATCGACATGGTCTGTGCCGTGCTGGCCGCCGCCATCGAGCTGGCCTTCCCGGCCGTGTCCCGCTATGCCATGTATGAGCTCCTTCCGGGGAAGGCTTTCCGGACCTTCTTCATCATCATGGGAATCATTCTGATTTTCTATGTGCTCCGGGCCTTCTGCTACTATGTCATGACCTATCTGGGGCACACGTTCGGCATCCGGGTGGAGACGGACATCCGGGCGGACCTCTTCAGACATATCCAGACCCTGGACTTCGATTTCTTCGACCGTATGCGGACAGGAAACCTCATGTCCCGGCTCACAAGCGACCTTTTTGAAATTACGGAGCTTTCCCATCACGGGCCGGAGGACCTTCTGATTTCCATCCTCACGATTGCCGGCGCCCTTTTCATGATGTTTCGGATTGAGTGGCGCCTGGCCCTGGTCGTCGCCCTTCTGATTCCGCTTTTTGTCGCTGTCGTCATGGCGGAGCGGCGGAACATGGGCCGGACGTCGACAGAGGTGAAAAAGAAGACGGCCGTCATCAGCTCGGATATTGAATCCTCCATTTCAGGCATCCGGACCTCAAAGGCCTTCGCCAATGAAGATGTGGACCTCGAACGCTTTGAAACCGCCAATGGTCTATACAGGGAATCAAAGAAGGATTTCTACAAGGCCATGGGCCGCTTCAATGCCTCCATGGAATTTTTCATGGGAATCATGCCGGCCGCCGTCATCACGGCAGGCGGTGCCCTGATCATGCAGGAGCAGCTGAACTATATCGACCTCATTACATTTACCCTCTATGTAAACTCCTTCATTCAGCCTGTGCGGAAGCTTGCGAATTTCGCGGAGCAGTTCGCCAACGGCATGGCCGGCTTCCGCCGCTTCGAGGAAGTCATGGCCATAGAGCCTTCCGTGAAGGAGGCTTCTTCTGCAAGGCCCCTGACCGTATCCGCCGGGGCGGTTTTCATTAGTAATGTGTCTTTTTCGTATGGTTCCGGAAAAGAGAAGGACAGCGGTGTCGGGGAAGGCGCAGAACAGGCTGCAGCTGTGAAGGATTCAGCAGAGGCAGAGTCAGCCGGCGCCCCGGGCAAAACAGCTCGCCGGGAAGTGCTGAAAGATGTTACGATTCATGCGGCGCCGGGAGAGACAATAGCTGTCGTCGGCCAGTCCGGAGGGGGCAAGACGACGCTCTGCCAGCTCATTCCCCGCTTTTACGACGTGGATTCCGGCAGCATAGAAATCGACGGCCAGGACGTGCGGGACGTGACGAAGTATTCCCTCCGGTCCCAGGTCGGCATGGTCCAGCAGGATGTCTTCATTTTTGCCGATACGATCCGGGAGAATATCCGCTACGGAAAGCCGGATGCCTCGGACGGGGAAGTGGCCGAAGCGGCAAGGCGGGCGGAAATCTATGAAGATATTCTTGCCATGCCGGACGGTTTCGATACCTATGTGGGGGAGAGGGGAACCCGCCTTTCCGGCGGGCAGAAGCAGAGGATTGCGATTGCGCGAATCATTCTGAAGAACCCGAAAATTCTGATTCTGGACGAGGCCACATCGGCCCTTGATACGATTACGGAGGAGAAGATTCAGAAGAGCTTCGACGAACTCATGAAGGGACGGACGTCCTTCGTCATCGCCCACCGGCTTTCCACGGTCCGGAATGCCGACAGCATCGTGGTCATAGATGGCGGAACGATTGCGGAGCAGGGAACGCACGAGGAGCTCCTGGCCCGGGGAGGAGAATATGCCTCCCTTTACAATGCCCAGAAGCTCTTTGATACGAAAGCGGATATGGAAGAATGATCAGTTCAGGGGATGCCGTTTGCCGTTAGAATGCCGTTGTTTCCCTCTCGGCTACCTTGCAGGCGACAGAGGTTTTCCGGGGGACAGAAGAAGCGCCGGAAAGGACTGCAAAAAGGCGCGTAAGGGTATCCTGGCAGTTTTTTTCGAGGCGGTTGTCTATGGAGGTGAGCTCAGGAGTCGAGGCGGTTGCCAGGGCGGAATTATTATAGCCGATGACGGAAAGTTCATCGGGAATGGAGATCCCGCGGTCGAGGGCATACTTGATGACTCCGACGGCCATCGCGTCATCCGTGGCCAGGCAGGCGTCTATGTCCGGCCGCATGGCTTTCATGAGCTCTCTTGTGAAAGCAATGTCATTTTTTGTGTGGAGTATCAGGTCCGGATCGGCCTCATAGCCGTATTCCTGCAGGGCATGCAGGTAACCGGACTTTTTCTGATTCGCGCTGTAGGAATCGGAGTCCGTCAGGAAGAGAATTCTCTGGCGGCCGTTTTCCAGCAGACGTTTTGTCACATCGTAGGTGACGGAGAAATCGTTTGCAAATGTGCAGTAGACGTTCTCGCAGTCCAGAAAGGCATTGATCAGGAAGACGGGTTTTGTTTTGGCAGCCTCCCGAATGATATCCGTATTGTGGGCGGCGTTTGTGCTGCCGGCATAGGTGGAACCCACGAGAATCAGGGCATCGACCCGCTTCTCAAGCAGCATGCCTATGTGCTTTTCTTTTCCTTCTTTTGTGAAGCCGGAGCAGGAGAGAATCATGCCGAAATTCTTCTCGACGAGGCCGGTCTCCAGGTAGGAGACGGCCCGGGACATGAAGTCATCACTTATGTCCGGAACGAGGACGCCGACGGTCTTCATGGAGTCAGATCCCATGCCCTGGGCGAATACATTTGGCGTGTAGCCCTCGGCTTCAATGACAGCCATGACTTTTGCCTTTGCCTTTGCCGTGACCTTGTCTGAGCCGTTGATGACGCGGGATACGGTGGCTGTGGAATAGCCGCTCTCCCGGGCGATGTCGTAGATATTCATACTTTTCCCCTGTTTTTGTATTGCTCCCCTGTGATTGGCGGACATTCATCCCGCTTGCATTGCCTGTTCAAACAATATACAATGTAAGCGGTTACAATTAAAATTGCAAGGGGGAATTTTTCGAAATGGTGCGGAATTTAACGTTTGAGGACCTGGAAAAAGAAAAAAAGTTTACCGGTCAGTCCGTCATCGGATTTTCGGACCGGACTATAGAGGGAAAGACATTTACAAATGCCTGCGGGGCAGTGGAAATCCACCCGGACGGCAAGCCTTACCATACATTCCGGACGGCGACCTTGCTTGTGAACGGGAACAATCTTTCATTTAAGAATTGTACATTTGAAAACACGGCAGGAAGTGGAAAGACTGCCGGACAGGCCCTTGCCCTCTACTGCGACGGAGATGGACTGGAATTTTCGGACTGTATATTGAAGGGCTTTCAGGACACGCTTTTCGTTGCGCCTCTGCCCCCGAAGGAGATTCAGAAGGACGGATTTTTAGGCCCCGGCCAGGTCAGGCCGAGAACGCCAAGGCATGTGATATTCAGGAACTGCTATATTGAAGGGAGCGTGGACTTCATATTCGGCGGGGCCTGGGCGGAATTTTCTGATTGTGAATTTAAGAGCCTGGAGCCCGGATACGTATTCGCCCCGTCGACGCTGGAGGGGCAGGCCCATGGCATGGTGGCAACAAACTGCAGCTTCACTGCTGCAGAAGACCTTCCTGACGGGAGTGTATATCTGGGCAGGCCTTGGAGGGACTACGCCCGCTGCGAGCTTATAGACTGCACGATGGGAAGTCATATAAAAAAAGAAGGCTGGTCGGACTGGAACAAACCGGCAGCCCGTGAAAATGCTTACTTTTACGAGAGGGGCTCGAAGGGGCCCGGGGCGTCATATGAGCGCGACTCTTTCGCGCACGTGGAGTGAAGAGGGGAGTCAAAATTTGTAAATGGCATGATTTTGCCCCCGAAGGTCTGCAGCAGGGGTGACAAAATTTGAAAATGGCCGATTTTTACCCCTGAAGGTCCGCAGCAGGGGTGACAAAATTAGAAAACAGCCGATTTTTACCCCCGAAGGTCTGCAGCAGGGGTGACAAAATTAGAAAACAGCCGATTTTTACCCCCGAAGAGACGGCCAGGAGGAATCAACAGGTATCAGATCCCGTCGTTTTTCATGGAGAGCAGGAGCTTCTGGTCGCCGGCGTGCTGCTTGCGGTATTCGCGGGGGGAGACCCCGTAGGACTTCTTGAAGCAGTCCTTGAAGTAGTTTCCGCTCATGAAGCCGTTGTTCATGGCGATCTCTTCAATCCGGTGATCCGTGGCAAGGAGCTCTTTTTCAGCCTCCTTCAGGCGGGTCAGGGTGATGAATTCCTTGAGGCCCACCCCGGTCTCGTTCTTGAACTTCTTGCTGAAATAGGACTCGGAAAGTCCGGCCCGTTCCGCAAGGGTCTGCAGGGTCAGGTCGGCAGCCGGGTGGCTTGTGATATAGGACAGGGCATCGGAGACCACTGTGTCGCCGTCGCGTTTCTTCTCCCCCTGGGCAGGAATCCCACAGCGGAGAATGGTCAGGAAAAAGAGACGGAGCAGGTAGCAGATCATCTGGTCGGAGCAGGCGTCTTCAATCCGGCCTTCATTGATCATCTGATCAATGAGGCTGCTGACATTCGCCTGATATGGCGCGGGGATATGGCCTGACTCCACGGAGGAAATTTCTCTGATTCCTTCGTGAAAGGGATGCCCCTGATCGCAGAGGTCCCCGAAATCATAATAGATATTGATCCGGCTGCATGTAGAGGCATAGTAGACGCAGTGGGAGATTTTCGGCGGGACGATTACGAAATCCCCGGCCGTGAGATTCAGGGCATTGTTTTTTGTAAAGAAGGTACAGGTTCCGCTCTCCAGGTAATAGACTTCATAGTAAGTATGGGAGTGGGACATGGGCATCTTGTAGAGGCTCTTTCTCTGTACCCGGCTCACGGTGATGCTTTTCAGTTTTCCGTCAATCAGTCTCATGACCTGAATTATAACCTATGAATGACAAAAAAACAGTACTAATTTAGTAAAAATGACTGATTTCACCCTGTTTTTTCATCAACCGGCGTTGTATACTTCCCTCAGGTCAAAAAATGTAAGCCCTTACATTTATATCCCTCCCTCAGATGCCTCTCCCCAGTAAGGAGGGGCATTTGCTTTTGCAGCATTGCCGCGGCGAGACGGAGGATGAAATCCTTCTACTCGATAGTATTTCATGATAGGATAGGAAATGAACCTGTTTACAGAAAGGCAAAGAAGGCTTTTCTGTTCTGCCGGGAAGCTGGGATAGAAAAATGAAATTGTTTACGGAAAAAACAAAAGCGGCATTCCTTACCTGCCGCGAGGCGGCTCTTCGCGGGGATGCGGAGTATGTCATCCGGGAGACGGAGCGGACTGTGTCTCTTGACGATACGGATGAAACCGGCCGCAGCCTCCTTCATTATGCCGTGGAGGGCGGGAGTCTGAAGCTCGTTTCCTATCTTATTGAGACTTGCCAGATGGACCCTCTCTGGGCGGACAGGGATCTGATTACGCCCATGGACCTTGCCTTTGCTGAAAAAGAGGTCTTTCCGGAAATATATGAGTTCCTGGGAAAAAGGACGGGATTTACATTAGCATCATGCTACCGGAATCCCGTCTGCCCCTCCATGCATCCGGACCCTTCCATAGTCCGGGTCGGAAGCGATTACTATATGGTAAATTCCAGCTTTGTCTTCTTCCCTGGTCTGCCTGTCTCGCATTCAGGAGATCTCGTCCACTGGGAGACGATTGGCTATGCTTTCGATAATGCCGTGTGGGCTCGTGAACTGCTGGGACCGCTCGAAGGCGGCCGGGGTTTCTGGGCGCCGGACATCAGCTTCGTCGACGGGAAATTTGTCATTGCGGCGACCCTTCGGAACAACGACGACATGCCCTATCCCCAGACTCAGGCCCTCATGTGGGCTGACCGGCCGGAAGGGCCCTATTCGAAACCGGTCATCTTCAATCAGGACGGCATAGACCCGTCTCTGTTCGTAGATGACGACGGGAAGAAATATATGCTTCTAAACCGGGGAGCCCGTCTGATTCCCCTTTCCGACGATTTGAAGGAAATGGGGGACAGGCCTTCTATGATCGCCTACGGCAGCAGGGGAGCCATTCCGGAGGGCCCGCACCTCTTCAAAAAAGACGGATATTATTATCTCCTTCTGGCGGAGGGCGGAACAGGGAAAGGCCATATGGAGACGGTCCTGCGCTCCGGGAACCTGTACGGGCCGTATGAAAAGAGCCCCTATAATCCCCTCATCACCCAGCTGGACCCGGCCGGGGTCCTGCAATGCTGCGGCCACGCGGATATCGTGGAGACAGAAGACGGCCGCTGGTTCATAGTCTACCTCTGCACCCGTTTCATTGACGGGAAGTGGGGGATGCTGGGGCGGGAGACCTGCCTTGACGAAGTCGTGTGGACGCCTGACGGCTGGCCGCGGCTGAAATATGGAAACGGGCCTTCCGTGCTGGCGCCTCTTCCGTTCCCGGCAAAGGGAAAAAACAGGGAATCATTTCAAGTAGACAGGGAAAGGCCCGTCGGGGGACCTGCCGCTGCAGCGAAATCTGGGCAGGAACCGCAATTCTTGCGACCTGCCGCCGCAGCAAAATCTGGGCAGGAGCCGCAATTCGGGCGACCTGTCCAGAGGGAAAATGATGCCGGCGGTAAATATTGCGGCTGGTTTTCTCCCAGAGTCATTGACGAAAAGTACATAGAGATAGAAAATAATGAAAGCGCTTTCATCACCGGCAGCGGCGGGGATCTGACGGACCGCAATCCCGGAAGCCTGCTCCTTAAGCACCAGCGGGCTTTTAAGGAAACGGACGGGTTTCGCGTTAAGGCTCTGACACCGGAAGATGGTGACGAAGCCGGAATGACCCTCTATTATGACGAGAACTCCTTTATCAAATTCGGTCTGAGAAAAGGCCCGGACGGGAATACTGTCTTCGTGACAGAATATTCGGATGACCGGTATGTGCGGCAGGAAAGTCTTCTCCTGAGGTCACCGGCGCAGGGAAGCGATGAGTCCGTGCCGGCCGGCCCAGCAGGTCCAGCAGAGCATAGAGGCCCTTCATCTCATGCAAATGCCGATGAGCATTCCCTGACCGTGGAAACCGACGGCCTGAAGAGGACATTTCTTGTCGACGGAAGAGAAGCCTTTTCCTGGGATGACGTGACCGGCATCTGTTCGGAAGGCCTTCGGAAGGGAAAGCGCTTCACCGGTGCCTGTGTCGGAATTTTTGTCTGCGGCAGGGGAAGATATTATTTTGAGGAAAAGAAGTAAATTGCCATGGCAGTGATGGATGAGTTCAGGGAAGAACGGGAGGCCGTGAAGCACGGCCCTTTGAAGAAGAGAATTGCCTGGTTCTTTGACTACAACAAGTGGAAGATTCTGGCTGTCGTTCTCATCGCCGCTGTGGCCGGGGCTTTCATTTACCAGCAGGTCACGAAAAAGGACACCGTTCTCTATGTGGCCATGGTGAACTTTGCGGCGGATCCGGCGGCTGAAGAGGAGGTTCAGGAAAAGTTTGAAAGCGCTTACCTTGGAAATCCGAAAAAGGAAAGAATCGTCCTCGACAGCGACATAAATATCGCCCTGAACGTCGAAGGGGTCAGGGACGGTCTCAAGTACCGGCCTGAGGATGAGGAGAAGCTTGGTGCCCTGTCGATTTCCGGGGGTCTTGACCTCATGATCACCGGGGAAGATGTTTTCCGGAAGTATGCGATCCAGGGCTATTTCGTCCCCCTCACCGATGTCTACGGGGAGGACCTTTCCGGACTGCCGGGAGGCCTTTCAAAGGAGGACCTTCTGACCGTAGACGGGGAGGCGGCCGCCATACCCGTGGATTCGGCGAAAGTTCTTACAAAATATTATTACTATACCGGCTTGGAGGGGCAGAAACTGTACCTGGGCTTTGTCTACGGAGGAGCGCATCCGGAATATGCGAAGGAATTCGCCGCTTTCCTGTTTCAGTAAGATAGTTTTCCCTCAAAAAAGCCGGTGAATTCATTGAAATATGTCTCCTCGACCTTTCGGGAATAGAGGAAAATCCGCTCCCCGCCGGTTTTTATGAGAAAGCGGACGCTTCCGGTGAAGTCACTCAGGATCTGCACGTCAACCAGGAGACTGCCGTCCGCCAGAAGATTTTTTTTCGAGAATAATTTCTGCCCGTATTTCGGATCAATGGTTTCTCCCCATGCAGTATCTGCAGGGAAGGAGAAGACAAAGGGGGAGGAGAGCCCGTCTTCATAGAGGCAGAGCTTCTCTTTGGAAAGCGTGAGGGATGTAAAACCGGAGGCGTTCGGCCGCAGTTGATAGGAACCGCAGGCAGGACCCTCTTTTTTTGAAGGGGCAGGCAGCAGGCGCTCTTCGTTGATGCGGGGCAGAGTCAGCGCACACGAACGGATCTCATCGAGTATGTACTGGTGACCGCCCTTGATATTCTGACTGTCGGCCGTTGTCACAAAAATGGCGTGCCGTTCCGGATAAAAGACACAGTATTGGCCACCCATGCCGTACATCATGAAAGCGCTTTCACTTTCGGAAAGGGGCCGCAGGGACCAGAACATGCGCCCGTAGCCCTGTTGCTCATCGAGGGTCTGGCCCTCGGCTATCGTAGGAACGAGACAGGAGACGGCGTCTTTCATATAGGCGGCAAAACGCCTGAAAAAGGCTTCATCGTACTGTTCGCGTAAGAGGTCCACCCCGTATCGGGACAAGAGGGACTTTCCGGCGGAGAAATCTCCGGAAAGCAGGGCAAGCAGGAAAGAAGAGACGGCTGTGAGGTCTTTTGGCAGGCAGACGAGACCGCTTCCCCCCATTTCGCTGCCAAAGGGGTCCGTCAGGATGTAAGCGTTTTCAGAAAATCCGATGCAGTCGAGAAAAACAGGGCGGAGATAGTCCAATACACCCTTCCCGGTCAGCTTTTTCACAAGGGCAGCCAGGACGTGGGACGATGACGTGTCGTATTTAAAGAAGGCCCCGGGCGTGTGGTCCGGCGGGGTGATGAAAAAGCTTTCCACCCAGTTTTCCTTCATATTGACCTTGTAGGTCGTGGCCTTGTGGCAGGTCCGCATCGTGAGCATGTTCTCTATGGTCATGGAGATAAGGCGGAAATCCGCGTTTTCCGGCACATATTCAGGGAAAAAGTCCGTGATCCGGTCCGAAAGGGAGAGCCTTCCTTCTGAAATCAAGGCTCCGATTGCCATGGAGCAGAAGCTCTTTGTGACAGAGAACATGCGGTGCATTTGGCCCTGTTCAAAGGGGGCGAAGCAGTCGTCCTGCAGGATCCGTCCGTCGACGGAAACCGTGACGGAGTGCAGGGGGAAGGGAAAACGGGATGCGTCGAAAGGCTTCATAAGAGTTCTCCGTAAAAAGGAACTTTTTTCATGGTGCTATTTTTCGATGGCCGGAAACAGATACTTGAATTTCCGTCCGTCCTTTCTGATTATAGCAGAACGGAAAGAAAGCAGATGGATGAAAGGGGACTAAAAAATGATCTGGTCAGCAGATGCCGGTGAGGGCCGGTACAGAAATCCCATTATTTATGAGGACTATTCGGATCCGGATGTCTGCCGGTGCGGGGACGCCTACTATATGACGGCCTCGTCCTTTTCATTCGTGCCGGGCCTTCCGATTCTGAAGTCATATGATCTCGTACATTGGAAGCTTGTAAACTATGCCCTCCGGAAGATACCGGAATTTCGCTACCGGGAGCCCCTCCACGGCTGCGGAGTCTGGGCCCCGGCCATACGTTTTTTTAATGAAACCTGTTACATTGTATTCCCCATGCCGGACGAGGGCCTGTACATGATCCGGGCGAAGGACCCGGAAGGGGAGTGGTCCGAGCCCGTCAAACTCTATGACGGGGCCGGCCTCATAGACCCCTGCCCCTTCTTTGACGACGACGGCCGTGTCTACCTCGTAAACGGGGTGGCGAAGTCGCGAATAGGATATAAGTCCGTTCTCATGATGTCCGAGCTTTTGCCTGACCTCACGGGAATAATACAAGGCCCCGTGAAAATCTATGACGGAACGGAGGACGGAAACGTCACAATCGAGGGTCCCAAGCTCTATAAGCGGAAAGGCTTCTACTATATCTTTGCCCCCGCCGGAGGTGTGAAGACCGGCTGGCAGGTCGTACTCAGGAGCCGGAATCTTTTTGGCGGCTGGGAGCCCCATATTTCATTGCGGCAGGGCAGTACAGGAGTGAACGGGCCTCACCAGGGGGCCCTCATAGCCGACGGCGCCGGACAGGACTACTTTCTCCATTTTCAGGATGTCTTTGCCGCAGGGAGGATTACCCACCTGCAGCCCGTATCCTGGGTGAAAGACGGGGAGGGGGAGTGGCCGGTGATCGGAAGGCCCATTCCTGGGGAGGACGCCTGCGGGGAGCCGGTACTGACCGCTGCAATGCCCTGTCCGCTTCCCGGGGAAGAGGGCAAAAAATCTGTAGCAGCCAGAGAGAAGAACGAAAATAATGTAAACGCTTACAATGGCGTAAATCCGCCCCTTCCCTGGCAGTGGAACTGCAACCCTAAGGAGGAATGGCTGTCTGTACCGGCTGCGGGCCTCATCCGTCTCAGGTCCGTTCCGGCTCCGAAGGAGCGGCCCCTCATCGATATCCGCAATCTCTTTCTCCGCAGGGTCAGTGCGCCGGAGCTTTCCTTTTCCGCGGTACTGGATCTGGAGGGACTCGCGGATGGCGGATATGCAGGCATCTGCCTTTCGGGTATGACCTATGGCGGCATAGGTATTCACAGGGTCGGAGATGCTTTCTTTGTTCGGAAAGTACAGGGTCACCAGGTCTTTGACTGTGGGGCCGCCTATGCGGACGAGCAGGTGGAGGAGATACCTTTTGACAGGGCGTTCGGCGCATTTTTCCGGGAAAAAAAGGGACCAGCCGCAGTCGGTCGGGCTATGACAAAGGGGCTGAAAGGAACCCGTTTCACTGTCTCCGTCGAAATCCGGAATGTAAACGGGATTACGGCCGTGTCGGAAAAGCCCCCTTACGGGCCCGGGGACGAGGGAAAGGTCCTGCATCCGGAGGAGAAAGCAGTGCTTTCGATAAGGCCGGAACCTGGCTCTGACATGAAGAAAGTCGTCTCCGACAGGGCAGAAGCTGCCTCCGACAGCGCGGAAGCGCGCTCTGACAGGGCAGAGGAGGGCAGCCTTACTATTCCCCTCGAGGCCGGAAGATGGACAGGGGCAAAATACGGATTTTTTGTCATTTCCGAAATAAAACACCGCATTTACGAGGTTTCTGTAGACACAATTTCTCTGGGATAGGCGAAAACAGCGGGTCTCAGACGAATCGAAGACAGTTCTAACAAAAAAAGTGTGTCTGTTTTGTGTATTATTTTTGTTGATTCCGTGAAAATGAAATGATATATTCCTTTACAGAAAATGAAAGCGCTTACATTTCGTAAGACTTTCATATAGAGCTCACAAAAAGGTGGGTTAGAATCAAAAAGGAGGATTCTTTACATGAAGAAAAAGTTGGTTTCCGTACTTCTTGTCGGCGCCATGGCAGTTTCTCTGCTCGCCGGCTGCGGATCAGGTTCGGGGGATGAAACAGCTGCCGACAACAGCAGCAGCTCGACCGAAACAGCGGACAGCTCAAGCGAGTCCAGTGATAAGCCTTATGAGCTTGACAAGCTTTACATCACTGTAGACGGAACTCTGACAGCTACTGTAGACAGTGGTCAGAAGGAATTCGAGGAGCAGTGGGAGCAGGCAGTCGGCGAGAAGCTCGGCCATCCCATCGATCTCGTCATCACCCAGCTTGACCATTCCGATTATGCCGGCACGGTTTCCAGAACCCTGACGACCGGTACTCCCGGCGACGGCCAGTATCCCGATGCCCTGATCATGAGCGCTACGATGCTCCGCCAGTATCAGACGACCGGAATGCTCTGGAACCTGGCTGACGCATTCGACAATGCAGAGTTCCAGTCCCGCATCACCCTTCCCAAGGTCAATGAAGGCCTTCGGACGACGGACGGCAAGCAGTACGGCTTTGCTCCCACATACGGCAACGGCTGCGTTACCTACGTCAAGCAGTCCTGGCTTACAAAGGCCGGCAAGACCGTTGACGACATCAAGACTTTCGATGATTATTACAACCTTCTGAAGAGCGTTTCCGACGGCAAGACCTACGGCGTTATCGCAGCAGGCTACGGCAAGCTCGACGAGGCTCCTTACATCAACTACATGCCTGAATGGTGGCAGGGAGCATATCCTTCCTTCTATCAGAACAAGGACGGCGAGTGGGTAGACGGCTTCATGGAGGACGCTACCGTAGAAGCTCTGAAGAGACTGAATCAGGGCTACAAGGACGGCATCATCGATCCCGATACCGAGGAAGCCGGAACCAAGCAGGCTCGTGAGAAGTTCTTCTCCAACGACCAGTCCACTTCCGAAATGGCATTCACCTACTGGGCAGGTACATGGCTCAGAACCCTTACAGACAACATGGACAAGAACCAGGTCGACACAGACCTCGGCGATGACCGTCTCGTTATGCTTCCTCCCATCCAGGAAATCAAGGATACCTGGGGCGGCTATCTGAACCGTGAAGCTCCTGTTTGGGTCATCACGGATGACGGCGACGGCAACGATGCCCGTGAGCAGGCTATCTTCGATGCCCTCTTCGAGACAATGCTTGACGGCGACAAGGTACAGACCCTTTGGACATATGGTGCAGAGGATGTTCACTGGTCCACAAAGGCTGAGTCCTTCGATACCTACAAGTGGGTTGAGGATGACAAGCTTACAGACGAGCAGAAGGCTACTGTCAAGGAAGCAAAGGACGGCAAGTCTCTCGTACTTGACAAGCATTATGACTATGCAGACGGTGAATTCCATCTGAAGCCTTCACCCAACGATCCCAACACCCTCTGGAAGAAGAACCACCTCGATCCCGTCCTTGTAATCGCACCGCTGACAAACGGCTATGCCGATGACGATGCACTCGTTACAAAGGGCAATGAGTTCTTCACAGAGAACTGCGTTGATGCACCTGCAGCCGCTTCCTGCGATACTCTGACGAATATCGAAGCCGACATGGTTTCCGACAAGACGACCTGGATGAACGAGGCTGTTACAGGCCAGATTACTCCTGAAGATGCAGTAGAGCAGTACAAGGAGAAGTACGCTGACGTATCCGCTCAGATTATTTCCGAGCTTGAGGCTCAGCAGTAATTCAGAAAACTGATTCCTAAAAAAGCTTTATAGATTTTACGGCATCCTGCTTCTCGAAAGTGAGATTTTTAAGTTCGAGGGCAGGATGTCTTGAGTTAAAGAGAAAGGATAGACCAAAGTGAGCGGAAAATCCAAGACAAAAGAGCCTACACCCACTGTGCAGGTAAGGAAGAAGCCGCTGGGGGTCCGGATCCGACATTCCATGGGCTTTTACTTCATGGCCCTGCCGGTAGTGTTTTTCGTCATTATCATCTACTACTGGCCCATGCTGGGCATCCGGTATGCCTTCTTCAGCTACAAGCTGCGCGACATTCACTGGGTAGGGCTGGAGAACTTCAGAATGATGTTCAGCCAGAAGGAGTTCTGGCAAGCCTTTGTCAATACCCTTTGGCTGTCCACGTTCAAACTCATTCTGAATACATTTGCGGCAGTTGTCATTGCCATCTTCCTGAATGAGGCTATAAACCTCATCTTCAAGAAGGTTATTCAGACAGTCATCTACCTGCCCCACTTCATGTCCTATGCGGTTGTGGCAGCCATTTTCTCCCTCTTCCTTTCCCCGTCCTCGACCGGTTTCGTGAACGAAACCTTGAAGAGCTGGGGGTGGATTTCCCAGAGCATTGATTTCCTGCATGAGAAGTCCATGTGGCAGCCGATTTTCTTCGGCATCAACCTCTGGAAGGAAGTAGGCTGGGGAACCGTCATCTTCTTCGCGACATTGTCCGGAATCAATCCCGAGCTTTATGAAGCGGCGAAAATCGACGGAGCAACCCGCCTGCAGCGGATGCGTTATGTCACATTCCCGGCTCTGAAGAACACCATTATCATCGTGCTGATTCTGAATCTGGCAAAGGTTCTGAACATGTTCGAGCCGGTATTCGTACTTTACAACTCGCGTGTATATGATGTATCCGACGTCATTTCGACCTTTATCTACAGGAAGACCTTCCTGCAGCCTATACCTGACTACGGATATACTACGGCGGTCGGTCTCTTCAAGTCCGTTGTCGGCGGAGCTCTCATGCTTGGCTGCAATGCCCTGAGCAAGAAGGTCCGCGGCCGCGGTATTATTTAAGGAGGTTCCTGATGGCAGATATGGCCGCACCGGTTGAGGTTAGAGAACCGGTTAAATACAAGAAAAAAAGAACAAAAATCACCACATTCGATGTCGTAAACGTCATCGTTTTCACCCTCATCGCCCTGATCGTCATCATCCCTCTGTGGAAGGTCATTGTTGATTCCTTCAATGCGGTAGGCGTCTACCAGTTCAAGCTCTGGCCGACAGACCCCACATTCGACGGCTACAAGACAATTTTCACGACCCAGAAGCTGTTCCGGCCCTTCATCAATTCGGTGGTTACGACGATTCTCGGCACCCTGGTCGGACTCATCATGTCCACCCTCGGCGGATATGTCCTGAACCAGTATGACATGCCCGGACGGAATGCGTTTTCGTATTTCCTCCTCTTCACCATGATCTTCTCCGGCGGCATGATCCCTGAGTACCTGGTCATGAAGCAGCTGCACCTCGTCGATTCCATGTGGATCCTCGTCG
>CAZOYS010000026.1:0-16817 GCA_964584155.1 uncultured Lachnospiraceae bacterium | reverse complement strand
ATCTTGAGGCCGATATTCCGCGTGAGGAGGTCTTTGAGCTTCTTGTTCACTGATGAGCCTCCTCTCCGTCCGTCTGACCGGCTTCCGCCGAAGCTTTCGTGCCCTTCTGGGGCCGGGAAGATCCCTCCGGGTGCTGCAGGGTCACGAGTCTCTGCGTCAGTTCCTCTTCGGAAAGGTCATGAATCAGTTTTCCGTCCTGGGCCACGGAAACCTTTCCCGTCTCTTCGGAAACGACAATGGTCAGGGAATCGCTGACCTCGCTGATGCCGACGGCGGCCCTGTGACGGGTACCCAGGTCCTTGGACAGGTCCAGATTGTCTGTGAGCGGCAGGTAGCAGGTGGCGGAAACCACCCGGTCCCCCCGGACTATGATAGCCCCGTCATGCAGCGGGGTATTCTTTTCGAAAATATTGATCAGGAGCTGGCGGGTCAGAATGGCATCCACGGGGATTCCGGTCCGCTCATACTCCGTCAGCTGGACGTCTTTTTCCACGACAATCAGGGCGCCGGTCTTCACGGCCCCCATGTCAAACGACGCCCGGACAAGCTCTGTGACGGTCTTGTCCGAGAATCGGTCGTCCCGGTTCTTTCCGAAGCCCATGGTAATCAGGCTCTTCAGGAGATTCGTCCGCCCGATGGTTTCCAGGGCATGCCGAAGCTCCGGCTGAAAGACGACCACAATGGCCACAAGAACCACGGAAAGCAGCTTGTCGCCCAGCCAGAGGATCGTGGACATCTGCAGGACGCCGGCAATAATGAAAAAGACGACGACCACCAGAATTCCGCGCAGCAGCATCCAGGCCCGGGTATTCTTGATCCAGACGAGAATATAGTAGAAAAAGATCGCAATGATGATGATCTCGACAATATCCATGGGGTGCACGGAAGGCACCGCTCCCTCGAAGAGATCCCCGATCCACTCTTTGATATTCGCTGCGGTATCCATTACTGTGCCGCCCCCTTTGCGTCACCTGCAGCTTTCAGTTCCTCCGCTCCGGCTCCCTCCTCACCTGTGATCGTCTTCACCTCGTTCTTCTCGGAGGCCAGACGGATCTTGGGAACTGCCGTCACGAAATAATAATATTCATCGTCCTCAAAGCGCAGCCTTTCCGTCCGATGAAAGTCGAAGTCCCGGAGCAGGAGGGAAGCGACGAGAGCCGCCACCATGATGACGGCATTTGAGCCCACAAGGGCAGGGATATCTCCCCTGTGGTCGAAAAAGAGGTCGGCTGCCAGCATGATGGCAAACTCGGCCACGGTTCCGGCTATCGCCCCGATCTGCCAGGCATAGGCAATGGGCTGCTGGCGGATTGTATAGGACACAAGAAACATGGCCGCCGCCGCCCCCATGAAGCAGTAGAACATGGGGTTTAAGATCATATTCTGGGAAAGAAGCTGGGTCGGGGACAGGGGATTCGTCTTGTCCGTGATCAGGGCATAGTTCTCCACCACGGATTTCAGGTACCAGGTCGAAATGCAGCCGCAGACAACAGCCCCCGCATCCCGTCCCCGGCCGAAAAGGGCAGAAAACAGCGGAATGGCAAACGGGAAGCCCAGGCGATAGGTGATGGGCATCAGGACGAAATACTCCGGCCGCCGGGACCGGTAAATGCCGCAGATGATATAACAGAAAAGAAAAACAAGAAGCCCCGTGAGGCCTGTGGAAAGGTTCACGGAGAACAGCTGCATCAGTATGAAAACGACAAAGACCAGAGAGCCTGCCGAATAGGGGATGAAGGCCAGAAAGACCGCCATGCCCACGGCCACCAGAGGAGAGCCCGGAACTTCGGCAAAGCCCATATGGCGGTCTATAAGGAGGGCCGATACAAACCACACCAGACCCCGGACCAGCCGCTCCAGGAGGCCGGCATGCTTCGAGAAGAACTTTCTCAGATCATCCCGAAATTTCATGAATACTGTCATGTAAGTGTTCCCGTTCTTCTCTCTCGTATTGAGCCAGAAGCTCATCGTCAAGGGCAGTGATCCGCCGCAGCTTCTCATCTGCCTCGTTAAAGCGCCGTCTTGCCCTGTGCCGGACAGCCAGGGTGAAGAAAATAATAAAAGCCAGGTAGCCGGCGAAAAATGCCGCAACAAGCAGGGAAAGCAGACGTTCCGTCACCGCATAGATTGAAGTGAACATCAGGGCGCAGACGGCCAGGACATAGATTGCCGTATATAGAAACGTCCCGATGAAAAAACCTATGGTCCCATGAAAAGAGACATAATCCTTCTTCCGGATGTTCTCGGCTGCCGTGCACTCGTCCGCTTCCTTCTGCTCGGCCATGGCCAGACGGGCCATGACCCGCAGTCTGTCCGTATTCAGCATAGGTTCAGCCCTTCAGGAAACGCATGCGGTCAGACTCCGACTCTTTCTTCTTCGGAGCCGGTGCCTCCGGCTTCTTGAAGGCATCACTCAGGGACGAAGCCATGGTATTCTTGCACTTCGTGCAGAAACGGCCCGTCCGGATCGGGGCCCCGCAGTTTTCGCAGTAGATTGTGACGGGACTGTCCTTGGAAAATTCCAGCCGCTCCTCCCGGATCCACTGATTGATCTGCTCGAGTGAAACATCGTTCTGTTCGGAAATCTCACCGAGCGTCGTCTTCGGATGCTCCCGGACATAGTCCCGGACCTTGATGAACTTCTTCTCAAGCTCGTCCTTGCAGACAGGGCAGATCCGGGGTCCCCCGAGGTAATTGAACAGACGTCCGCACATCCTGCAATTCTTGACTTCCATTACGCTTTCCTCCTTCTGCGTCCGTCCCCGGCGCAGATATACATGCAGTACACCGCGTCCGCTCCCCCTTCGAGCAGGCAGGCCGCAGCCGCATCCACGGTGGTACCTGTAGTGTATATGTCGTCAACTAACAATACTCTTTTGAATTGTACCAAATTTGACTGCATATGAAAAGCATTCTTTAGGTTGCGGCGACGGGCGGAATCGCTCAGACCCTTCATGGGAACAGTATTCACGGTCCGAAACAGGATGTCGTCCCTGGCCGGAATACCTGTTGCCGCGGAAAGGGCTTCAGCAAATACCATGGCCTGATTATATCCCCGGGCCCGTTCCTTTCCACGGTACATGGGCACAGGAAGAATAATGTCAATGCCCGCCCGTCGGATCCAGTCGGAGTGATTCCGGACAGCACAGGAAGCGAAGGAGCGGGCATAATAGCGCTTGTTCCCGTACTTGAACCGGTACATGACGCCCCGCATGGGGCCGTCATATAGAAAGAGGCACTTCCCCTGTTTGTACAAATGCCGGCTGCCGCCTCCCGCACAGTCCTCGCAATACTCGGCCTCGGCATCTCCTATGAGTTTCCCGCATTTCTTGCAGGCAGGCTCCGTTACAGGGATGACTTCCTTCATACACTTCCGGCAGAAACCGGTCTCCCGCTCCTTTCCGACAAGCAGGGCCCCGCAGACCGGGCAGGCCTGTGGATATATGATAGAAAGCAAAGCCTGCCTGGATTTTTTTAATCCATTATTATCGGAGTTGAACTTCTCCGGCAAAACACGACGTGCTGTTTTCATGAACTCTTCCTTTCATCAGGATAAATATTAGTATTGGAAGTACAGAAGATGTGAGGCGGTGCTTGACTTTAGGAAATGGGGTATCTAAAATTCAGATGCTATGAAAAGACATGTGATGCGCAGAAAAAAGATTCTGTCGGCAGCGGCCGTATGCGCCCTGGCCGGAGTCCTCGCTCTCGGCAGCGTGACCGGCAGATCTGTTTCCGGAGATCCGGGAAATGCTGAAGAGGACGGGGAGGACAAAGCTCCCGTCATAGAATATACCGTCGGCATCATAAACGGAGGAAGGGACAGCGACAGTCTGATACAGGGTTTCTACGACGCTATGACCGACCAGCTCGGGGAGTGGACCTTCGTCCTGAACCGGACGGATACGGCAGGGGATGCCGCCAGAAATGCGGCTGCCGTCACGAACGATCTGAAAGCCGGCAGCGATCTGATTCTCGCCATCGGTGATTCCGCCCTGTCCACGTCCGCCACCCTGGCGAAGGATCTGCCGGTCATAGGTACGGGTGTCATGGATTTTCAATCGGTCCTGGGGATCGGCGGCAGCGACTGGGACGGAAAAACCGGAACGAACGTAACCGGCATTTCCTCCCTGCCGGACATGGAGTCCGTCCTTTCTCTTCTGATTGAGGCCACGCCGGAGCTTGCGACCGTCGGTCTCCTCTATTCAGAAGGCGACCCCAATGCCATGCTGCAGAATCACCTGCTGGAGGCCTATATGGACGAGGCGGGAATTGCCTGGAAGGAATATGCTCTGCCCCTTTCCGTGGACCCGGAAGCCGCTGCCGCCGCTGAATCGGCAGGTACGCCCCTGCCCACCCTGGAAAGCATGACAGCCCTGGCGGCCACGGAGTGCTCCGTTCTCTTCCTGCCGGCAGCTTCGGCCCTGTCGGACCAGGCGGCTGCAATTTCCCGGATTGCTCTCTCCCTGGGCAAGCCCCTGGTGGCCGCCGACAAGACAGCCGGGCAGAGTTCCCTCGTCTGTGCCTATGAAAACCCCTACGTTCAGGGCTACTATGCCGGCGAGCTGGCTGTCCGCATCTTGAGAGACGGTTATGATCCCGGCGACCTCACCATTCTTCCGGCGGACACCGGCTTCCACAAGCTTTACAGCAAATCCTATGCCGACATCCTCGGGATGTCATTCCCGAAATCATTCTCGGAGTACAGTGAATTCTTCACGTTGTACGACATGTCGTCGGACATAGACAGGGAGAAGGAAATGGAAAAGCTTAAGTAGAAGTTAAAGAGTCGCAAATCCCGGGCGCCGTTACAAACGGCGCCCATTTTTTGCACCCGCGGGGCGCTCAGGGGCTGTTTTATTGCAAATGGCACCCCTCGCCGGTCAAAAAGTCGACAAGCCCGCTGTAGCGGACGGCCGCCGTCGCATTGTTCTCCATGTCGGAAAAGACCGTCCGGCGGCCGATCAGTATCACACACTTCCTGGCCCGGGTCACGGCCGTATAGAGTAGGTTCCTGTTCATGAGCTGGCGGGGGCCCGGCAGTAGAGGAATGACAACGACAGGATACTCGGAGCCCTGGGACTTATGAATCGTGATGGCATAGGCCAGATCTATGTTTTCAAGATTCGAGAAGGGATAATCGGCTTCCCGCCCGTCATCGAAGGCCACCCGCATGATGGAAGCCTCGGGGTAGATGCCTTCTATGGTGCCTATATCCCCGTTGAAGACCCCCTCCCCGCTGTCAATGACGACCCGGCCCTTGCCGAAGACCCGCCAGGGAAGGTGATAGTCATTCTTCATCTGCATGACCTTGTCCCCGACCCGGAAAACCCGGTCTCCGTACTTTTTCTCCATCTTGTCCGCCGCCGGCGGATTCAGCTTTTCCTGCAGAATTTCATTGATATTCGAAACCCCGGTCAGGCCCTTCTTCGAAGGACACATGACCTGGATGTCACTCCACTCACATCCCGCATACTTTTCCAGTTTTCCCGAATACAGGGAAATCAGCGTATTGATGACGGAATCCGCCTCAGGCCGCTCCATGAAAAAGAAGTCCTTGCTCTTATTATCCAGAGTTACCGGCTTTCCTTCATTGATATAGTGGGCGTTTTTGACGATGTCGCTTTCTTCCGCCTGGCGGAAGATCGTATCGAGATAGACCGAAGGAAAGAGGCCGGAATCCAGAAGGTCCCGAAGGACATTGCCCGGACCCACGGACGGCAGCTGGTCCCTGTCACCGACCAGGATCAGGGCGCACTCCTCCGGCACGGCCTTCAGGAGGGAATAGAAGAGAGAAAGGTCCACCATGGACGTCTCGTCGATGATCACGACGTCGTATTCCAGAGGGTTGTCCTCACTGCGGCCGAAGGCAGTGACGGCCCGGCCCTCTTCCGACGGCCGGCCTTCCACCTCGAGAAGACGGTGAATGGTCCGGGCAGGCCGTCCCGTGGCCTCGCTCATCCGTTTGGCCGCCCGGCCTGTAGGCGCCGCCAGGGCCACATCCAGCCCTTCTTCCTCGAAGTAGGTGATCAGAACCTTAAGCGTCGTCGTCTTCCCGGTTCCCGGCCCGCCGGTCAGGATGAAAAAGCGGCTGACCGCGGCCTCCGTAACCGCCTTCCGCTGGGCCGGACCCAGCGTAATGCCTTCCCTCTCTTCTATGGAGCGGATTTTTTCATCGGCTTCCCCGGCTCCCGTCCCTTCTTCTCCCGTCATGGAAAGAAGGCGCTCCGCGGCCCTCTTTTCCATGTGATAGTAAACCGGCAGGTAGACGCGGTCGGAAGTGATTTTCACCCTCCGCTCCACTTCCATATTTGAAAGAACTCCGTCAAACGTCTCTTCGGAAACATTGATGAGGTAGAGGAGGTTCCGCTTCAGAATGGCTTCCGGGAGGAATGTATGTCCCTCGCCCGCCGCATTGCCGAGAAGGTACAGGATACAGGAGCCGACCCGGTCCTCTGAATCCGGGGGCAGACCGGCCATTCCGGCAATACGGTCCGCCGTCCGGAAGCCGATGCCGTCGATTTCATCCGCCAGGCGATAGGGGTTTTCCTTGATAATAGTATAGATGTCCGTACCGAAATGTTCGTAGATGCGGAGGGCCATATTCGGGGTGATGCCGAAGCCCTGCAGAAAGACGGAGACATCCCGGATGTCCCGTTTTTCCACCATCTGCTCCCCGAAGGACTGGGCCATTTTCAGGCTGATGCCGGATATTTCGGCCAAGCGCTCCGGCTCGTCCTCCATGATGCGGAAGGTATCTTTTTTGAATTTTTTGACAATCTTCTTCGCGAGCGTGGGGCCTATGCCCTTGATGGCTCCGCCGGCCAGATAGCGCTCGATTTCAGCCGTCTTCTCCGGCCGGATGAATCGCCCTGAAACGACCTTGAACTGGGTCCCGTACGTGGGGTTGTCGACATAGAGACCCGTCAGCTCGAGGTTTTCACCCGGGGCCAGAGAGGCAAATTTTCCCACACAGGTAATGTCGCTTCCCGCCCCTTCATCGTCGTCCGGCTGAAATACGAAGACGGAGTAGCCATTGTCTTCATTCCGATATATGACGTGGTCTACGAAACCGCGAAGAACCTCTGCCTCTTCCGGCAGGGAATTAGAACTGCTTTCGAAGTCATTCATGTCACCACTATACTCCGCCCGGAAGAGGGCTGGCAAGTGAAATATTTATAAATAATATCAGATAAGTACCGGGTACATGCGATGAACGGAAATTTCACTCGAAGTGGGATATGTAGTAGGCCGTATTGCCGGATACCTCAGTATTATATTGGTCCAGGCCGATCTGCTCCAGAACGGTCTCCTGATCTGAAAATAGATTCGTCCCGAGACCCAGCCGGTCCCCGTCTATCTGCACGCCGAGGGCGGCCAGAATCGTGGGAAAATAGTCTTCCGTAGAGAAAAGGCGGTCCTTTTCATTCACGGGAGCAAGGCCGTCCGGCAGGTTCAGGAAGCAGTTATATACATGCCGCTCATAGTCATCGGGAAGGCTTTCGAAGAAGTCCGTCGCCATTGAGCAGTGGTCGCCGACGAGGATGACCGTCGTGTTCTCATACCAGGGCTGCTCCTCTATCCATTCCACGAATTTCGTCACCTGCTTGTCCGAGCAGCGGATGCAGGTGGAATACCGGGTTTCTCCGGGCATGGGCTCGCATTCCTCGCACGTCCAGCCCGTGGGGTGGTGGGTATCCTGGGTCAGAAACGTGAAGTTGAAGGGCTCCCCCTTCTCCGCCACCTTTGAAAGCTCTTTTTCGGCCATGGCAATGGTCTTGATATCCTCCATGCCCCAGCCGTATTCATAATCCTTCCGGATATAGCCCTGCCGCTTGGCGTAGAGCCAGTCGTAGAATGTATAGTCTCCGTGGTCCGAGAGGTAGAGCTTCCGCCCGCCGAATGTGGCATCCGAGCCGCAGGTGAAATAGTTTTTGTACCCGTTCTCCTCCAGAATGTCTCCAAGGGTCACCAGCTTGGGGAGAAATGTCGCATACTTGCTCATGCTGTTTCCTTCGACCGGAATGGCATAGGGAACCCCGGACGTGGAAGCCAGGATGGCCGCCATTGTCCAGGTCGTCCCCTCCGTCGCCGTACAGCCCCCGAGCTTTTCATTATCCGAAAAAGAGACGTTGGAAAGGGCCAGATCCGTCAGGTTGGGAATCAGGTTGTCCCGCATGGCGCCCCCGTTTTCCAGGCTGGAATACGTCGTCTCCATGCTCTCCATGTAGATCATGACAAGGTTCCGCTTCTGCTCGGGAAATGTCAGGGCCGTCTTCTCCGGATCCGCATAGTAGTCCTGGTAGAAGGTCGAATCGCCGCGGAGGACATTTGTCACATACTCATCCGCCCCCGTGGCTTCGGCCATGGCCGGCACATCGACCCAGCTTACGAGCATGACAAGAAGGGCCCCGTAGAGACAGGTGAATTTGTAATCCAGGGCCTTTTCCTTTTTCCGCGTAGCAATCGGTATTTTATAATTTTTGACCTTGAGAAAAATCGCGATGAAAAGATTGACGGTCAGGGGAATGCCGCAGAGGAGAATCGTGGGAATGACAGCCGCCCGGACATACTCCTCCACCTCGCCCGTATTGACGCCGGCCATGGGCGTCTTAATCTGAAAAAGAGCTGCCGTAAATGAGACGTCGTTCCAGGCCTCAGACAGCCACTGCAGGGACTTTCCCAGCAGGCGGCCGAACACGGCTGTCGCCCCGACAAGGATAACAAGGGCTATGAAAAGGACCGTCTTTATGACGTTCCGGATTTTTTCTTTCTTCGGATCCATATTTTTATCATGAATAATATAAAGCGCGAAAAAGCGGCCATACCGGAAGGTATGACCGCCGACATGCGGGAAGCATTATAGCACCTGTTTTTCAGTTTGTCACGAATTTGTAAAAACTATGTATCGGCTCTGTCCGCCTTGATTTGGGCCTCGGAAACGCCCAGGTTCCGCTGGATCTGGTCCGCCAGGTCGTCCGTCAGATTTCCGGCGTACTTGTCGACAATATCCTCGGAAACGGACTGGATGGTCTTGTCCATATACATGTCTTCAAGCTGGGAGGCGTAAAGATCCTTGTTCTCATCCTCCCCTGTGAAGGTCGTCAGCGTATCCTTTTCGTTCTTCATGATCTGCTCAAGGAAGTAGCTTTCAAAGGATTTGACCGCCCCTTCGATTTCGGACCGGGAAGACTCCTTTGTAAGCCCCGAAGCCTTGGAGGAAACCTCGGAGGCCTTCTGAGCCGCCTTCGTATTGGCGCTCGTCACGTCGTAGTATGAATTGAGGGCGCTGCCCAGGCCGGTGATATCAGACATTTATTATCTCCTCAAGTTGTTGGCTTCTTCCAACATAGTATCCGAAGTCGTAATTGCCTTCGAATTCATTTCATAGGCCCTCTGGGAGATGATGAGGTTTACCATCTCATCGGCCACGTTGACATTCGAGCCTTCGAGGAAGCCCTGGGCAATCGTGGAACGGACAATGCCGAGATTCGTCGTAGCCTCGTTGATGGGAGCGCCGGAAGCCGCCGTTTCCTGATAAAGATTGTCGCCGGTCTTGTCGAGGCCCGTGGTATTGCGGAACTGGATGCGGGCAATCTGCTGGCCCGTGGCCACATAGGTTCCGTCGGCCTGCTTGTATGTCACGTTCCCGTCCTCGTCGATAACGACCGTATCCGCACTGGCCCCGTCGGGAAGGACGACAGGATTGCCTTCAGTATCGAGAACCTTGTTTCCTTCCGGGTCCGCGAGCACCAGTTCCCCTTCATTTCCGTCGAGGGAGAAGCCGAAGTTGCCGGCCCTGGAATAGTAGGTTTCATTGTTCGTCCCCTGCAGGGCAAAGAAGGCGGAGCCGTTCATGCAGAGGGCCATATTATTATCGGAAGCCAGCATGGCGCCCTGGGCGAAATTCGAATTCAGGGAGGCCACACGGGTGCCGAGACCCACCTGGGCCGTCGTGGGCTTGGGATCCCCGTTCGCCGTCGTGGTCCTTGTCTGCAGGGTCTGGTAGAGCAGGGACTTAAACTCCGTCGTCTGGGACTTAAAGCCTGTCGTATTGACATTCGCAAGGTTGTTTGCCACCGTATCGACGCCGGTCTGCTGGGCTCTCATGCCCGCCGCCCCGGTCCAGAGTGCTCTCATCATAAGGCATTTCCTCCGTTTCCCCCGGCGTCACTGCTGCCGGGTTTACGTTGCAAGAGTATCATGTATACCCTTATGGGGTATTTTTACATTAGTATCATCCCACCTGGCCGACCTGGGAGACTGCCATCTCCATGGTCGTGTCCTCGGTCTGGATCATCTTCTGGTTCGCTTCGTAGGCGCGGGAAATGGCGATGAGGTTCACCATCTCGTCCACGACGTTGACGTTCGAGGCCTCAAGGGTCCCCTGAACGATCTGTCCGTCCGCCGCTGCGATATTGCCGCCGTCAACGACGTTATAAAGGTTTTCCCCGTACTTTTCGAAGTAGTCGTAATTGTCGAGATCCACAAGACCGATGTCTCCGACGACCTGCTCATTCTGCCAGATATTTCCCTCCCGGTCCACAGCGTAGTCCAAAAGCGGGTCAATCTGCACCCAACCGGCCTCTCCGGTCTGTCCGGTAAGGGCCGCGTTCCGGTTCAAGAGGTGGTCGCCATCGCTCGTGACGAAGTAGCCGTCCTCATCGACCGTGAAAGCCCCGTCCCGCGTGTACTTGACGGAAGTATTGCCCTGCTTGTCGAGAAACTCTATGGCGAAGAAGCCGTCGCCGGCAACGGCCAGATCACTCTTCTTATCCGTGACCTTGAAGGAGCCCTGATCGTAATTCGTATAGGTCTGACCTATTTTCACGCCCATATTGATATCGCCGAGGCCCTGGGGCAGGTAGTTCCAGGAGGAGTCGTGAATACGCAGGGCCAGCTCGTCGGAAAAGGCGGCGCTTGTAGCCCCCTCCTTCTTATAGCCCGTTGTATTGGCATTGGCAAGATTATTCGACAGAATGTCCATGCGCCGCTGCTCATTGATCATGCCCGTGTAGGCGGTATATAAGCCTTTTACCATGTCAAACCCTCTGAGAAAGCTTTTCTGTCATGAAAAAACCGGCTGCATCTGCTTCCGCTTTGATTCGCAAAACGAAAGGTCCTTCTGCGCCGGCGTCCATGCCAAATGGGGAATATCCATTTCAGAATGTATATCGGCTGCAGTCGTGCAAATATTTACCCCACTTTAGCACAAAAGGGGCCGGCACGCAACGCGTGCCGGCCCCTGCCGCTTCAATATTTCTTTTTCAATTCTTGTCCAGGTCATGGTCGCCGGCCATGAAGTCGACGTATTTGCCGGTTCCGATAGCGACGCAGACCATGGGGTCTTCCGCTGTCATGGTGTTGATCCCGGTCTTGTCCTCCATGAGCTCCTCGAGGCCGCGCAGCATGGAGCCGCCGCCGGTCAGGATGATGCCCCGGTCCGCAACATCCGCCGCAAGCTCGGGCGGGGTCTTCTCAAGGACACTGTGTACCGCTTCCACAATCTGCCGGGTGGGCTCGTGCAGGGCCTCTTCCGTCTCCTCGGACGAAACCGTGATGGTCTTGGGAAGACCGGTCACAAGGTTCCGGCCCCGGACGTCCATGGTCATGGGCTCGGGAAGGGGATAGCAGGTGCCGATATTAATCTTCACATCCTCTGCGGTACGCTCGCCGATCAGGAGATTGTGCTTCTTTCTCATGTAACGGACGATGGCCTCGTCGAAGTCGTCGCCGGCAATCTTGATGGAGGTGGAAACAACGGAGCCGCCCAGAGAGATGACCGCGATATCCGCTGTGCCGCCGCCGATGTCGACAATCATATTTCCGCAGGGGCGGGAGATGTCGATGCCGGCCCCGATGGCTGCCGCAATGGGCTCCTCGATGATATAGACTTCCCTGGCGCCTGCAGAATAGGCTGCATCCTCAACGGCCCTCTTCTCGACTTCCGTGACGCCGGAAGGAACGCAGACAGAAATCCGGGGCTTCCGATAGGACTTCTTCCCCATGGCCTTCTGGATGAAATACTTGATCATCTTTTCCGTCACGGTATAGTCGGAGATGACGCCCTGACGGAGGGGACGGACGGCAACGATATTTCCCGGGGTCCGACCCAGCATCAGGCGGGCTTCTTCGCCGATCGCCTTGATCTTGTTGCTGTCTCTATCGAATGCGACAACGGAGGGTTCCTTCAGAACCACACCCCGTCCCTTGACATAGACGAGGATGCTGGCGGTACCCAGGTCGATTCCTATATCGTTTGAACTCATGAAACCCATGACAAATCTATCCTTTCAAAGCCATACGCCCCGTAAAGGGCGCAAAACGGCCTATAAACGCAATGTATCTATATTATACGCAAAAAAAATTTCTTGACAAGAGAAAAGCGGGGCTTTTGCCCCGCTTTTCGGCCGTCCCTTCCAATGTCGGGCCATACATTATTTTTTGAGCGTAAACGTGAGATTGATGGATGTGCCGTCATTTAAGTCTATGTAGGCTTCGTAGCTGTCCGGCACGAGGGCCTCGCCTGCAGCCGTGGAGGCCACGGGGCGTATGCTCTCGAAAAAGAGTTCATACTGGTCCGGATTCAGGGTGATCATGGCGTTGTCGCCCGAATAGTCTCCAATCGCATAATAGCTGATGCGCCTTACTTCCGAATAGTCGAACTTTCCATTGAATTCAATTCCCATTTCCTTCAGGAAGGCCAGAGTCTTCCTGTACTCCGGATAGATATTGAACGTCCCGTAGACAATGTCCCCGGAGGCCCGGTCATACGGAATGGTCTCGTTGGAAATGTCCACGGTCCCTATGCACTCCGACTTCTGATAGTCAGTGAAGGTCATTCCTTCGGCATCTTCTTTGATGCAGTCGAGGAGGGTGTAGCGGGCCGCCCCGTTGATGGGGGTGGAGACCGTCTGGGGCAGGTAGTCCGGGTAGCTGTAGACCTCCATCTTCGTGCCGTCCTTGACCTCAAAGCGGCCCGCGAGA
The DNA here is from genome assembly GCA_964584155.1 of uncultured Lachnospiraceae bacterium. Classification (GTDB taxonomy): domain Bacteria; phylum Bacillota; class Clostridia; order Lachnospirales; family Lachnospiraceae; genus RUG306. The sequence goes on along the minus strand of CAZOYS010000026.1, from coordinate 3,830 downwards.
TAAGAAGCCTTGCGGTAGTCCGGGTCCTCCGTGGCAGCAGCAAGCAGTTCCCGGGACCCGGACGGGGTCATGGAATACTCGCGGTGAACGATCTTCCCGCTCTTTAAAGTCCAGCAGACCCGGACCCAGATACTGGATGATTCCTCGTCAGCAGCCTCCGGGAAGTAGAGTTCTCCTTTTGCCGCAGCTTTTTTCTGCTCTTCCAGCAATTCCGTATCAGTCGTGTAGACGGTGTCCGTCGTAAAGACCTCGACAGGCTCCTTGGCTGCCGCCCGGGCCGCCTCCCCGGCCAGGTGGATGAAGTCAATGTTTTCCGACTGGAATTTTTCCTCCGGATCCTCCTCGGTCGCGTCCGAACTCCCCTGCAGGCTCCAGTCCATATAGGCCCCGGCGCTGATCCCCACCGACTTCACGGCGCTGTCCGCCGGCACATATGTATCGACGTGAAAAGGATCTGCCATGAATAATATAGAGATCACCACAACTGCCGGAAGGCAGATGAGATCCAACTTCAGGCCCTTCTTCACGCCCCGCCAGTCCATATAGAATATGAGGTCCAGAATAACCGGAATCAGGACGCCGCCGATAATGAGGAAGAAGAAGTACCAGGGGTTCGAGATGGAACTCGAGCTGGCGAAAAACAGGCTGGTTCCCAGCATGGCAAAGCCCAGGGCCCCCGGAATCGTGACGAAGATCTTCACAAGCGGATACAGGAAGCGGAAGGCAAAGGCGCTGCCTGCCGATTCCGCCGGTCTCTTCTCCGCTGCCAGAAGGAGGAGGATCATGCCGCCGGCTATGTAGCCAAGGAGCTTAAATACCCGATCCGCTGTCATGACCACGCCCGAAAAGAGCACCGGCGACAGCTGGGCCGCTATGGAAAACGTAATCCCGGAATCGGGCACATGGGGGAAGAAGACATCCGAAAGCCAGGCGTAGAGGGCCACAAGGACAGGGGCAATGACGGCGAAGAAGGCCCCCATGCAAACTCCGATGAAGGTCCGGCCCGAAATGACCTGGCCCAGAGAAGTAAACGTATAGGCCGCCAGGAAGAGGAGGATGTCGTAAAGCCCTCTCACTATGGCCTGTCCGAACCAGGCCCCGTTCATGGCCCCGATTCCTGTGGCAACAGCCGCCCCGGTCACATAGGTGATGGCAAAGGGAACGATGACGAGAAGGGCTCCTGAGCACCAGGAAATCAGGGTCATCTTCCTTCTCGATACAGCCGCCGCATTCCAGAAGTCAACAGCTTCCGTCTTATGCAGATAGTTAAATTCCGCAGCCGCTGCTGCAAAGGCCGCAATCACAATAATAATGGTGAGCCAAACCCGGTTGCCCGTCTGCTGACTCAGGAAGATATCGTGGATATCCGGAATCAGGGAGAAGCTGTTCCCGTTGTCCCGGAATTTCCGGTACTGCTGAAATGTCAGCAGGACATTGACCGGATAGATGAAGAAGCCCGCAATCAATATCATCAGAAAGAGCCAGATGCGGGACTTCAGGTTGGCAAAGAAAAGCTTTTTCAGAGATATGGGTTTCATATTATTTTCCTGCCTCCCCTCCATCGGTGAAAAGATTTCTGAGGTCGTAGCCGCCGGCCTGAGTCTCTGAAATGAAGACCTCCTCCAGGGTCAGGGCTACAGGCTCGCAGTATATGGGCTCGAATTCCGCAATCGTGGAAAGGACCTCGTCCCGGCCGCCGCGGACGACGAGGATATTCATGGAGCCCATGGATTCGGACGATACGACGTCGAGCCTCTTCGTGAGGTCCGGGAAGGAAGCCGGATCCTTCAGGACGAACTGGACCTTCTGAATCTGCGTCTTCAGGTCATCAAGGCTCTTTTCCATCAGAACGCCGCCCTTGTGGAGGAGGCCGACAGTGCCGGAGATGTCCTCGATTTCCCGCATATTGTGGGAAGCGATGACGGGAACGATTTTCCGGTCGTAGACGACTTCCGCGATGGCCCCCTTCACGGTCTGCCGCATGACGGGGTCGAGACCGTCGAAGGTCTCGTCGCAGAAGATGTAGCGGGCCCCGGACGAGAGGGCAAGAAGCAGAGAAAGCTGCCTCTTCATGCCCTTCGAAAATGTCCGCACCTTCCGCCGCCGGTCCAGGCCCAGCTTGTCGCAGAGCTTACGAAAGCGCTCCTGCTCGAAACCCGGATGCAGGATTTCCCACAGCTTCGCTGCAGAATCCGGCGTGGCGTCATTTTCAAAGAAGACATTGTCCGCGATGAAGCAGATCTGCTGCTTAATGGCGGCGTTTTCCCAGACATCCTCTCCGTCAATCGTGATGCGGCCCTCGTCCGGCTTCAGGACCCCGGCCATGAGACGGAGGAGGGTGGATTTCCCGGCTCCGTTCGTCCCGATGAGACCGAAGATGTCCCCGTCCTCAATCGTCAGGGAGACGTTGTTTAAGGCAGTGATGTCATCGAACTTTTTCGTTACGTGACTGATATCAATCATTAGCTCCCTCCCTGTATGTGTCACTGACCGCTTCTTTCATCTCCTTCTCGGCGATGCCGAGGGAGATGCCCTCGTGCACCGTCGCACGGAAGTCCGAAAGAAAAGCCGTCCTTCTTTTTTCAAGCAGGGGCTCCGGGTCCGCCGCAAAGCTGCCCCGGCCCTTGACCGTGTAGATGTATCCGTCGCTCTCGAGTATGGCAAAGACCTTCTGCACCGTGTTGGGGTTGACCGAAAACTTCGCCGCCGTCTCCCGGATGGTCGGCATCTTCTCATCCGGCGCAATAGCGCCCTGAAGAATCAGTTTCTCGAAGGTATCCACCAGCTGCTCGTAGATGGGGCGCGGATCGTGGTAATTCAGTTCCATATGCGGCCCTCCGTTTCTTGCTGCTAAGTGTACTATAGCAACTAGTACACTATATGTCAAGATATTTATTTTTGTCCGCCGCATGAAAAGGGCCCGTCGGCATACGCCGACGGGCCCTTTTCATTACATATGCATCTCGCGGATGAGGTTTACCATCTCGATGGCACCCTCGGCACAGGAGGAACCCTTGTTGCCGGCTTTCACCCCGGCCCGGTTCTCGGCCTGCTCCACGGTATCCGTAGTCACGATACCGAACATGACCGGAACGCCGGTTTCGAGAGCCACCTGGGCAATCCCTTTCGAGGACTCGTTGCAGACGTAATCATAGTGGCTTGTCTCTCCGCGGATGACAGCCCCCAGGGCGATAACGGCATCGTACTTTCCGGAGCCGGCCATCTTCTTTGCAATCAGGGGAATTTCAAAGGCTCCGGGCACCCAGGCCACTTCGATGTCCTCTTCCTTCACATCGTGCCGCTTTAAGGTATCGAGGGCCCCGGTCAGAAGCTTTCCCGTAATGAATTCATTGAAACGGGCAACGACGATACCGACCTTGATCGGGGCTTCTGCAGCTGTAAGTTTTCCTTCGTAGATTTTCATGTTTTTTCCTTTCACTCCGCAATATTTAATATGTGTCCCATCTTCTCCTGCTTGGTCTTCAGGTAGAAGGCATCGAAGGGCGTGGGCTTGATGATGATGGGCACCCGCTCGACAATCTCCATTCCGAAGTCCTCGAGCTGGTAGACCTTATCCGGATTGTTTGTAAGAAGCCGCATGGTCTTCACGCCGAGATCAGAAAGAATCTGGGCGCCGATATAGTATTCCCGGGCGTCCTCAGGAAAACCCAGGGCGAGATTGGCCTCGGCCGTATCGAGCCCGTCCTGCTGCAACTCGTAGGCCTTGAGCTTGTTGAGAAGGCCTATGCCCCGGCCCTCCTGCCGCATATATAGAAGGATGCCCCGGCCCTCCTTTTCAATCATCTTCATGGCCGTGTGCAGCTGGTTCC
>CAZOYS010000025.1:0-17139 GCA_964584155.1 uncultured Lachnospiraceae bacterium | reverse complement strand
CCCGGAGATGTCCGGTCAAAGCCTTTATATAAATAATGTAGACCGCCTCCTCATCAGAAATCTCACCATATCCGGTGAAGCCATAGGGGAGCCGGAGCTTCTCCACATAGGGGAAGAGGAAATTCAGGGGCTTTACATCAGTCATGATGAAAAAGCAAAAACAGCCTGAAATGTAAGGGCTTTCATAGTTTGCGGCAGGAGCCCTGTCAGGTTGAAATGAAATAGCTTACATGATTTGCCAGCCGAACGCAAAAAAGCGTTTGCCATATATAGAAGCCATACAAGGAGGAAAAGAAAAATGGAACTTCGCACAGCGTGCTCTCCCGAGGATTTCAAGCACTACACCACCGAGCGACTCCGCAAGGAATTTCTCGTGGAGAAGATCTTCTTCGAGGACGATATCAAGCTGGTCTACAGCCACATCGACCGTATCATCTTCGGCGGGGCAATGCCGGTAAACAAAGAACTGGCCCTGACGGCCGGGGATGAACTCAGGGTTCCCCACTTCCTGGACAGGAGAGAGCTCGGCGTCATCAATATCGGCGGTGACGGCAGTATTGTCTGCGACGGGAAAGAATATAAGGTCGTTTCCCGGGACGGCATGTATATCGGAATGGGTACGAAGGACGTCATTTTCAGGAGCGATGACCCGAAGAACCCGGCCAAGTTCTACCTGAACTCTGCCCCGGCCCACCGGACCTGCCCCACGGTTCTCATAAAGAGGGACGGCGCTGCCGGAGAGGGCGAGGTCGTTATCAAACCCGAGAACAAGAAGGAACTCGGCACTCTCGAGGACTCAAATCACCGCACCATCAACAAGTACATTCTTCCCGGTCAGGTCGAGTCCTGCCAGCTGGAGATGGGACTTACCCATCTCGAACCCGGCAGCGTCTGGAATACGATGCCCTGCCACACCCATGATCGCCGCATGGAGGTCTATCTCTACTTCGATCTCGGGGAGGATGACTACGTGATGCATTTCTGCGGGGAGCCCACGGAGACCCGTCACATCATCATGAGAAACGAGCAGGCCGTCATCAGTCCCTCCTGGTCCATCCATGCCGGAGCCGGCACAAGGGCCTATACCTTCATCTGGGGCATGGTCGGCGAGAACCAGGATTTCGACGATATGGACGATGTTGCCAATAAAGACTTACTGTAACAGCAAGACAATATAGAGGTGCGGGGAATATGCCCTGCAGCACTGTTTCAACTGATCTTTCGGATATTTTTGGCGGATTGCGTTTTGCAATCCGCAAATTCAGAATATCAATGTAAGCGCTTACACGCACAGAAAGGAAAAAAGAACATGGCAGAAGATTTTCTTCAGAAGTTCGCCCTGACGGGCAAGGTAGCCTGGGTCACAGGCGCATCCTACGGTCTCGGCCTCGCCTATGCGAAGGCATTTGCAGCCGTCGGCGCAAAAATCGTATTCAACGACATCAATCAGGACCTTGTGGACAGGGGCATGAAAGCCTATGAAGAGGCCGGCATCAAGGCCTACGGAAAGGTCTGCGATGTCACGAACGAAGAGCAGGTAACTGCTTTCGTGAAGGACGTGGAGGAAAACGTCGGCGTCATCGATATCCTTGTAAACAATGCCGGCATCATCAAGCGGATTCCCATGGTCGAGATGTCAAAGAAGGACTGGGACCAGGTCATCAGTGTCGACCTGACCGGCCCCTTCGTATGCTCCAAGGCCGTTCTTCCGGGAATGATCAAAAAGGGAAGCGGCAAGATCATCAACGCCTGCTCCATGATGAGCGAGTTCGGCCGGGAGACCGTGTCCGCTTATGCAGCTGCCAAGGGCGGTCTCAAGATGCTGACAAGAAACATCTGCTCCGAGTACGGCCAGTACAATATCCAGTGCAACGCCATCGGACCCGGCTATATCGCAACACCCCAGACCGCACCTCTTCGCGAACGCGGGGCAGACGGCTCCATGAATCCCTTCGACCGCTTCATCCGGTCAAAGACACCGGCTCAGCGCTGGGGCCACACGGAAGACCTGCAGGGCCTTGCCGTATTCCTTGCTTCTCCGGCTTCGGACTTCATCAACGGACAGGTCATCTATATCGACGGCGGTATTTCCGCTTACATCGGTCAGGATCCTTCCAATCTCGATGAGAGCAAGTTCTTAGCTGAGGAAGAAGAGAAGATCTGATAGTTATATGAGCAGCGAAAACGCCCTGTGAGGTGCCAAAACGGCACCGCACAGGGCGTTTTTTTCAGGCGGAGGGTTTTCCGTCCGGATTATTTTTTCTTTTTCGTGCTCTTTGCAGCGGTCTTTTTGCCTGCGGCTTTCGTCTTCTTCCCGGCAGCGGCTTCCCGCTGCTGTTCCTTCAGGGCCCGGACCTTGATGGGCAGGCCGAAGAGGGTGATGAAGCCTTCAGCGTCGTGGTGGTCATAGAGATCGCCCGTTGTGAAGGAGGCAAGGGATTCGGAATAGAGGGAGTAGGGAGAAGTCGTTCCGGCCTTGATGATATTGCCCTTATAGAGCTTCATCTTCGCCGTGCCGGTGACGTTCTCCTGGGTCTTCTCCACGAAGGCCTGAATGGCTTCCCGGAGGGGTGTGAACCACTTGCCCTCGTAGACAATCTGGGCGAACTGGCTGCCCAGCTTCTTCTTCATCTCCATGGTCTCCCGGTCCAGAATCAGCTCTTCGAGCTGGTCATGGGCAGCCATGAGAATGGTGCCGCCGGGGGTCTCATAGACGCCTCTCGACTTCATGCCGACGACCCGGTTCTCGACGATATCTATGATGCCGATGCCGTTTTTGCCGCCTAATTTATTTAATTTCCGGATGATGTCGGAGACTTTCATCTTCTTCCCGTTCAGGGCTACGGGAACGCCCTTCTCGAAGTCGATGGAGATTTCCGTCTCCTTGTCCGGAGCCTTCTCGGGAGTGACGCCGAGCACGAGGAGATTGTCATAGTCGGGCGCATTGGCCGGGTCTTCAAGGTCAAGGCCTTCGTGAGAAATGTGCCAGAGGTTCCGGTCCCGGCTGTAGGAGTGGTCTGCGGAGAAGGGGAGGTGGATGCCATGGGCTTTGCAATAGTCGATTTCATCCTGCCTCGACTGCATGGTCCACTTGTCGTCCCTCCAGGCGGCTATGATCTTGAGGTCCGGTGCGAGGGCTTTGATTCCGAGCTCGAAACGGATCTGGTCGTTGCCCTTGCCGGTCGCCCCGTGGCAGATGGCCGTAGCCCCTTCCTTGCGGGCAATTTCCACCAGCTTCTTTGCAATGCCGGGTCTTGCCATGGATGTGCCGAGCAGGTAGGCATGCTCATAGACGGCGCCTGCCTGGACGCAGGGTACGATATAGTCGTCGCAGAACTCGTCCGTGATATCTTCTATATAAAGTTTGGAAGCGCCTGAAAGCTTTGCCCGCTCTTCGAGACCGTCCAGCTCCTCCTCCTGGCCGCAGTCGACGCAGCAGCAGACGACATCGTAATTATAATTCTCCTTCAGCCAGGGGATGATGGCCGTCGTGTCGAGACCGCCCGAGTATGCCAGTATTACCTTTTCCTTTGCCATTTCTTCTTCCTTTCTTTGTTTGGAAATCTCCGGGCGGAGAAGTAAGCACCCGCCCATACCCGTCCATAATACACCAGTCACTGTACAGGGGCAAAATCTTTTTGCTGAAAATTTCTTCCAAAAATATGAAAGAAACAAGAAAAAGTTTCTCCATAAACGGTTTTGTATATATTTTTTCTTTTGCTATAATAATACAGTTTAATGATTTAAAGCGTTGGAAGGAAAGAAGTCATATATGATACGGGTCGGAATTGTCGGAGCCACGGGTTATGCCGGAGCGGAAATTGCAGGCCTTCTTCTGGGCCATCCCCAGGCTGAAGTCGTTTTCTACGGCTCCAAGTCCTATGCAGGCCAGAAGTTTTCCGATATCTACGGAAACTTCCGGGGGCTCATTGAAGAAAAGTATGACGTATGCCGGGAGCCGGGCCTTGCTGAAATGGCCTCGGAGTGCGACGTCATTTTCACGGCCACTCCCCAGGGCTACCTGTCCGGAGTCCTGACGGAGGACATATTGTCGGATGTCAAAATCATCGACCTGTCCGCTGACTACCGGCTCAAGGACATAGAAGTATATAAAAAGTGGTACAAGGGCATTGAAAGAAACGATGCTCCGGAGCTCCTTTCAGAAGCGGTCTACGGCCTCTGCGAGATCAACCGCGAGGACATCAAAACCGCCCGCCTCATCGCGAATCCCGGCTGCTTTACGACCTGCTCCATCCTCACGGCCTATCCCCTCGTGGCCGGGGGACTGATCGACCCGGATACTCTGATCATAGACGCCAAATCCGGTACCTCCGGTGCCGGCCGGGGGGCGAAGGTCCCGAACCTCTTCTGTGAGGTCAATGAATCCGTCAAGCCCTACGGGGTCACTACCCACCGGCACACGCCGGAAATAGAGGAGCAGCTGGGCTATGCCGGGAAAAAGTCCGGCGGAGACGGCAGTCCTATTCTCATCAATTTCACGCCCCACCTCATTCCCATGCAGAGGGGCATCCTGGCGACAGAGTATGCAAGCCTTCGTGAGGTCACCCTTCCGACCGGAAAGACGGTTCTGCCTGACGACGCCATGGTACAGGATGCCTACGAAAAATATTATGCTGAAGAAAAGTTCATACGGCTCCTTCCTCCCGGTGTCTGGCCGGAAACCCGCTGGGTCGAGGGCTCGAACTTCACGGACATCGGCTTCAAGGTCGACGCCCGGACGAAGAGGGTCGTCGCTGCCGGTGCCCTTGACAACCTCGTCAAAGGCGCTGCCGGTCAGGCCGTGCAGAATATGAACATTCTTTTTGCCCTTCCCGAGTATCTGGGTCTCGAGAAGGCTCCGCTCTTTCCATGAAGGCAAGGGCGGCTATCGGAAGTTTCTATTTAAGCATAACTTCTCCCCGGACAGGCAGCAGCTGAAAGTACAATCCCATTCCTGAAAGTGATTATGAAAAATATTACCATCCGGACAATGAAGCCCGAAGACTACGAGGAAGTGCACACCCTGTGGATGACCATTCACGGCTTCGGCATTCGCTCCATGGATGACTCCTACGATTTTGTAAGCCGTTTCATACGAAGGAACCCGACGACCTCCATAGTGGCGCTGGATGAGAATAATAAAATCGTGGGCTCCATCCTCTGCGGCCATGACGGGCGGAGCGCCTGCTTTTACCACGTCTGTGTGGCGGAAAGCTACAGAAGGCAGGGCATAGGGCGGGCCATGGTGGCGACAGCCATGCAGGCCCTTAAGGAAGAGCATGTCAACAAGGTCACCCTGATCGCCTATAAGAACAATACGGTCGGAAACCTCTTCTGGGCCCATGAGGGCTTTGCGGAGAGAGAGGACGTGAACTTCTATGAGATGCCTTTGAATGATGAGAATATTACCCGTTTCAACGCGTAAGCGCTTACATTGTATGGCAGTGTATGTGCGGCCCTGAAAAAGGGCCGGCATTCAATAGAAGGGAGCAGGATATGAAACTTGAAAAAGGCGGCGTCTGCGCGCCGATCGGTTTTATGGCGGCTCATACGGCCGGTCATATCAAATATGAAAACAGGGATGACTGCGCCATGATCTATTCGCAGACTCCCTGTGTGACGGCGGCCACATTTACGACGAATGTCGTCAAGGCGGCTCCGGTCCTCTTTGACCGGGACATTGTGAATTCCGGGAAAAGGGTCTCCACTGTCGTAGTAAATACCGGCATAGCCAACGCGGCCACGGGGAAGCTGGGACTCAATATCTGCAGCGAGGAAGCCTCTGCCGTGAAAGCCGCCCTGAAGCTGCCGGAGGATGAAGAAGTCCTTGTGGCTTCCACCGGGGTCATCGGAGCCCAGGTTCCCCTCGACAGAATCTGTGACGCTATCCGGGTCATGTCCAAAAAGCTTGTCCGCTCCGGGGAGGAGGGCAGCGCCGCTTCCGAGGCCATCCGGACGACGGATACCCACGGTAAGCAGGTGGCCGTGTCCTTTGAAATCGGCGGGAAGACGGTGACCATAGGGGCCATGGCCAAGGGATCCGGCATGATTCATCCCAATATGTGCACCATGCTCTCCTTTGTCATGACGGACTGCGCCATTACGAAGGAACTCCTGCAGGACGCCCTTTCCGAGACTGTGGCTGATACCTACAATATGATTTCCGTCGACGGGGACATGTCTACGAACGACTCCTGTTTCCTGCTGGCCAACGGGATGGCGAAAAATCCCCTGATTTCCGAGAAAGACGATTCTTATAAGGCATTCGCGGAAGCCCTTCGCATCGTAAACCGCCACCTGGCCGAATCCATGGCCGAGGACGGGGAGGGGGCCACAAAGCTTCTCGAGTGCAGGGTCATAAATGCGGATACAAAAGAGCATGCAAAGATTCTGGCCAAGTCCGTCATAGAGTCCGACCTTACGAAGGCGGCCGTCTACGGCAATGATGCCAACTGGGGCCGCATCTTCTGCGCCCTCGGCTACGCGGGCGTTCCCTTCGACCCGGATGCGACCGATATCTATGTGGGCCGGGGACTTGCCATAGAAGAAGAGACGGGGCTTTACATTAGTCATAAAGACCTGCCTCACGCGCTGGACCTTCGGCTTGTAGAGGGCGGCATGGCGACGGGCTACGACGAGGAAGAGGCGACGGCGATCCTGTCATCGAAGCATGTGGTTGTGACATGCGATATGAAGGCGGGCAGCGCATCTGCAGCGGCCTACGGCTGTGACCTGACGGACGGCTATATCCGGATCAATGCGGACTACAGGTCCTGAGAAGGAATAAGTGTGCAGGCTGACGGATGGATGCAGAGCACCAATGCCGCCCCGGCAGCAGGCGTTTTATAGTAAACGTCAAATGAATTTGCCGTTTACTATAAAGGATGCACACGGACGCGTAAGGAAATCAGCCGCTTCGCGGCACGCGTCCGGCGCGTATACGGAAACGACTAAAGTCGTTTCCGATAAATATGTAAGCGGTTTCATCAAGAGGAGAAGCAGGTGGAAGAGAAGCAGCACTATTTCAAGGACAGGGTTCTGGATACGGAAGAGATGAAGGCAGTGCAGGACAAGGCTTCGGTCCTTGTCGAGGCCCTGCCCTATATCCAGCGCTTCAACCGGAAGATCATCGTCATCAAGTACGGGGGCTCCGCCATGGTGGACCCGGAGCTGAAGAAGGAAGTCATCCGGGATGTAACGCTCTTAAAGCTCGTAGGCTTCAAGCCCATCATCGTGCATGGAGGCGGCAAGGACATAAGCTCCTGGGTCCGCCGGGCCGGGGAGGAGCCTGTCTTCATTGACGGCCTCCGGAAGACGGACGACCTTTCCATGGAAGTGGCGGAGATGGTCCTAAACCGCATCAATAAGTCCCTGGTTTCGAGCGTGGAGTCCCTTGGCGTGCTGGCGGCCGGCGTTTCCGGCAAGGACGGCAACCTCCTCACGGTGAAAAAGCAGTACTCTTCCTCCGGCCAGGATATCGGTTTCGTCGGGGAAGTGGAGGCCGTCAATCCGAAGATCCTCTACGACCTTCTGGAAAAGGACTTCCTGCCCATTGTCTGCCCCATCGGCCAGGATAAGGATTTCCATACCTACAATATCAATGCCGACGATGCGGCCTGCGCCATTGCCAAGGCTGTCCACGCCGAGAAGCTGGCCTTCCTGACCGATACGCCGGGCCTGCTCCGGGACGTAAACGATCCGAAATCCCTTATAAGTGACCTGACTGTCAGCGAGGCGGAGGCCCTGATCGCGGATGGAACGATTGCCGGCGGCATGATCCCCAAGATCAATAATGCCATCGATGCAGTCGAAAACGGGGTTTACCGGGTCGCCATTCTCGACGGACGCATTCTCCACTGCCTGCTGCTGGAGATCTTTACGAATTCCGGCATAGGCACCGAGATTCTGAAGAGCAGGGATGAAGAAGCAGTGTAAGTACTTACGGCAAAAGCAGAGTCAGCTGCCGGATTGGGCGGCTTTTGAAAAGAGAGGACAGGGACATGGGAGAGAAGACGGCAAAACTGATGGCACAGGCGGATGAGCACCTGATCCGGGTCTACAACCGCTTCCCTGTGGCCTTTTGCGGCGGGAAGGGCATGTACTTAACCGACGTGGAGGGGAAGGAGTATCTGGACTTCGCTTCCGGCATCGGGGTCAATGCCTTCGGGGCCAATGATCCTGAATTTACGGAGGCCATTAAGGACCAGGTCGGAAAGGTCATGCACACTTCAAACCTCTACTACCACGAGCCTCTGGCCGAAGCGGCCCGGCGGCTTTCGGAGGTGTCCGGTCTTGACAAGGTCTTTTTTACAAACTCCGGAGCCGAGGCCATAGAAGGGGCCCTGAAGACGGCAAAGAGATATTATTACAACCGGACGGGAAAGAATGATGATGAGGTCATTGCCATGCGAAACTCCTTCCATGGCCGGACCGTAGGCTCTCTCTCCGTTACGGGGACGGATGCTTATCGGAATCCGTTCTATCCGCTGATGGGCGGGGTCTCATTCGCCGATTTCAATGACTTTTCTTCCGTAGAAGCTGTTGTGACGGAGCGGACCTGCGCCATCATTTTCGAACCCCTGCAGGGGGAGGGCGGCGTCCATCCGGCAGAGAAGGAATTCATGGAAGGCGTCCGCAGGCTCTGTGATGAAAAGGGCATATTACTAATCTTCGACGAAATTCAGTGCGGACTCGGACGGACAGGTTCCTTCTATACCTTCCAGCAGTACGGCGTGAAGCCGGATATACTGACTACGGCCAAGGCTTTAGGCGGCGGTCTTCCGGTCGGTGCCTTCGTTGTGACGGATGAGGTGGCGGAAAACTCTCTTAAGCCCGGAGACCACGGCTCGACCTACGGGGGCAACCCCCTCTGCACGAGGGCAGCTGCCGAGTCCCTTCGTATTCTTTCCGAGCGGGACCTGCCGGGCCACGTGAAGGCGCTGGCACCTTACTTCGAGGAGAAGCTCGGGGAACTTGTGCAGAAATATCCTTTTGTGAAGGAACACCGGGGGATGGGCTACATGCAGGGCCTGGAACTTGAACCCGCCGTGAAAGCAGGTGATGTGGTGAAGAAGGCCCTTTCGAAAGGGCTCATTCTCCTTACGGCCGAGGGCAATGTCGTCCGCATGCTGCCGCCTCTGATTGCGGAGAAGGAGGACTTCGACCGGATGAAGGAGATTCTGGACGGAGTGCTGGCCGAAATCGCAAAGTAGTATTTGAAAAATGTAATTGACGGTATAAAAAAAGCCTGCGGGAATATTTCCTGCAGGCTTAATATATGCTTTCGGACTCAGGCACGTCTGACCGCTTCCGTCAGCAGGGCTTCCAGGGCTACCTGCCGGTCTATCTTTCCGCTCTTGATGCGGTAGTCATAGTCCTCCGCTTTTTTGAGAATGGCGGAAATTTCGGCTGCCGAGATCTTTGAAAGCAGCTGGCGGTTTTTCCTCAGAATCCAGTCCTGCTTCAGGACTTCCGTCATTTCCTGAGTGCTGACATGATTCTGTACCATGGAGGCCGTGAGCAGGAGACGCATGAACTGCTGTTCTATAAGGGAAATGATCCGTTCCGGAGCCTCCCTGGTGATGAGGAGGTCCGTATAGATTTTCATGACAGAGGCCTCGTCTTTCTCCACAATGGCGTCTATGATGGCAAAGACCTTGGAGTTGACCTGGCCGGAGCATATGGCCTCCACATCGGGCAGCGTAATAGTCTCTTTGTCCGCACAGTAGGCGATGAGCTTCTCGAGTTCATTGTCCATATACTGCATGGTATCGCTGCCGTCGGTACTCACGGAGGTTCGGGCGCAGAATTCCGTGTAGGCGTCGTTTGTGATCTGCAGGCCGGCCTTCTTGATGCGGGATAGGATCCACCGTTTCAGCGTATCTCCCCGCCAGGCGGTAAGCTCCTGAACGAGGCCGTTTTTCTCTATTTCCTTTACAGCCTTATAAGTCTTTACTGCCTCATTTTCTATGAAGATAATCTTCGTACTTTCGGATGGAGCGGCCAGATAGTCTGCCAGCAGGTCCCGGTCTTCCTTTTTTCCCTTTTTCGAAAAAATGCCGGAGTTCTCAACGAGGATGACCCGGTAGTCGGCAAAGAAGGGCATGGTCTGGGCCTGGGCAATCATTTCTTTCGCATCGAGCCCGGTCCCTTCATAGGCAGTGAAGTTCATGCTGCCATCCGTCCCTTCGGGAAACAGCCCCTTCAGCAGGAGATTCCGGTAATTCTTCTTCAGGTAGGTCTCCTGCCCGTACAGAAGGTAGGTATTTCTGAAGTTTTTGCTGCGGATATCGTTGTCCAGTTCAAGCATATTTTTGCCGCCAGTGATATATTTTCAGGTCTGTGTTCTTATGTAAGTATACGGCATTTCCGGCCCTTTTCCAAAACTTTTCAGCTTTTTCCATACGGGCAATTTACGAGAAGTCTTCCGTCCTCCATCGTGAGGTCTATTTCCCCGCATTCAATCGTACAATAGAGGGGGATATTCCGCTCGGACAGACGCTCCTTTGTTTCCTTGTTCGGGTGGCCGTAGGAATTGCCCTCCCCTGCAGAGGCCAGGGCCAGGTCCGGCTTTAAGGCATCCAGAAATTCTTCGGAGTTCGAGCCCTTGCTGCCGTGGTGATTGCACTTGAGGCAGATGATGCCGCGACGTTTTTCCGGCGAAGGGCCGTCCCCTCCCGTTCCCGTCTGCTGCCGGAGGAACGCCCCGGAAGCCGGATCTGAAAGGATTAATTCCTCCTGTTCCTCCCCCAGGTCTCCCCAGAGGGGCATGACGAGATTCCTGTAGTCCAGCCACAGGGCCAGACAGTTGGCATTCGTGTCCCCTTCGTAATCACTGCTTCCGGCATAGAGGCAGGACAGGGTCACCGGATCCTTCTTTCCGCAGACGAGGCGGTCTCCCTTCTTCATACAGGAGATTTCAGCCCCGCAGGACTCAGCCGCCGATATGAGGCTGCCGAAATTGTCATTTTTCACGACGCCTTCCGCAAAGATGAGGTGTTTGACCCGCATCCCTCCATTCATGGCTTCGACCGCCCCGTTCAGATGATCGGTGTCCGTGTGGGATATAAACCAGTAATCAATGCGGGAGATCCCCCGCGACCTGAGAAAGGGGAGAATCGTATACTTTCCCAGGTTCTTCTCATCGGAAGAGCCTCCGTCAATGAAGATCTGCGTTCCGTCCGGTGTACCGAGATAAAGGCCGTCCCCCTGTCCCACGTCGACCATGGTGAACGAGAATTCCTTCGCCGGGCCGTTTCTGATGAGGAGCGGAAGAAGGCATGTCAGGGCAAGAATCAGCGGCAGACGGGCTTTTTTGAGCCTTCTTGCTGCCGTACGTGTGTCGGCAAGGTCCTCCGCTTTTGCCAGTTTCTCAAACAGCATGAGGAGCAGACGGGTCAGAACAAAGTAGCATGAATAATATAATGCCGTCTGTAAAAGAGAAGGCTTTCCCGTGACGATACGGGCCAGGGGCAGCTTCAGGGACAGGTCAGCCGTCCATTCATAGAGATAAATAATAATATGGGCCGGCAGAAGGAGGGCCGGCAGGGAAAGGGCACCGGCCAGAAGGGCCGTCGGAAGGAGAATGGACATGAGGGGAATCAGGAGTACATTTAACAGAATCTGGTACGTGGGAACAATGTAGTAAATAGAAGCCACCAGCGGCAGGGTTCCGAAGCAGACAATCGCTGAAGAAAGAAGAGAGGATGAAAGGCGCTCGGGAGCGGAAGGCTCCCAGCCGTGAACCGTCCGGTGGCGATATCGTATCAGCTGGTTATAGGCGTTGGTCACAGGGCCTGCGAAGGCAGCCACAATAAAGACGGCTCCGAAAGAAAAGATAAAACCGCTGTCATATACGGCCAGGGGATTTTTCAGAAGAATGATGAGGAGGGCGGCTGCCAGTGAAGTCTGCATATCATAGGCTTCTCCCGCCACCTGGGAAAACAGATAGATGGTGAACATGATGAAAGCCCGTTCTCCGGAAACAGAGAAACCGGTAAGCTCTGCATAGAAAAGGGCTCCCGGCACAGCTCCGGCAAAACAGACGGCAAACGGCAGGCTGCATTTCCGGAGAAGTTTGTACAGGCTCATGGCGACCAGAGAAATGTGCAGGCCGCTCACAGCTAAAAGATGGGCTATCCCGGCCGCGGAGAAGAGGTCTTTCACCTCCGCATCCATACCTGCCTTGTCCCCGAGTGCCATGGCGGAGAGAACCCCTCCTTCCTCCCCCGGAAGCCAGGCCGAATAGAAGGCAGAAAGCCGGCTGCGCAGGCGGTATAGCTGTTCTCCCAAGGAGAAGGCCGGCAGAAGGACCTTTTCGAAGTCCGGGTTTTTAAGTTTTACAAAAATTCCTTTGGACTGAAGATAGGTCTTTTCATCAAAACCTCCGTCATTCCGCCGTCTGCGAATTTCAGCCGAATCTGCCGTAAAGGTTACATCGGAGCCTGGAGGGAGTTCCCGGTCCGAGGCGAGAGAAACGCGGCCGAGATACTTTCCCTCTTCCGTGGAGCAGTCCTTCAGAATGAGTTCCGTGTAGCCTGTCTTTTTTGTCTTTTTCTCCACCTTTCCCCGGATGCGGAGCCCGGATATTTCCTCTGCAGTATTTTCAATTTCTCTCTCCCGTGTGAGACAAAGAGCGCTCCGGAGAAAACCGGACAGAAAGGCAAAAACCAGTATGAAAAAGAGAAGGCAGAGGCGCCTTTTCCTTTTTCCTTTATATTTGCCTGCAGGGAAAATGACAGCCGCCAGAAGAAGGACGGCAGCTCCGAGAATGAGGGCCCGATTCCGCAAAGAGGGAAGCAGACCGAATAGAATTCCGAGAAGAAAGAGGAGACCCGTATCAAACAGGGGTCTCTTTTCCATAGATATGATTCCTTATCAATTGCCGGCGGCCGGATCCGCAGCGTCGCCGGCGTCTGTATCTGAACCGGCATCCGCCTCATCGGAGGCTATGAGGTCGGTATTTGCCTCATAAAGTCCGGAATAGGTGCCGTCGCCGGTTACGGGTTTTCCGTTTACATAGACCGTAATCTGGACTTTGTTCACCGTATCCAGCTCACAGAGAGAATCGACCAGGGAATAGATGGCGACGTTTTCCGTCACGTTTGTTGCCTGAGTGAAATAATTGTTGTCGAGGTCCACGTAGCAGATGCCGTCGGTCGTCGAGATGTGGAGGACCTCGGAAGGGTCCGTAAAAACGGCCCTTGCCTCGGTCCCTGCCGGCTCTACCGCCAGGTTTTCAATCACAAGAGATTCGATATTTGTGTTGGAAGAGTAGTGAACATTTCTGGGAAGGGGAACGAGCTTCTCCCCGTCCGCGTTTGCATAGTAAACGGTCAGGTCTGTATTCTGCAGTTCCGCCTGGTCTTTGCCGAAATCCCCGACGAACGTATCCCGGGTCATCTGACCGACGGCACGTCCGGTGGCATCCGTCAGAGGGTCGGTCCCCACGTAAAACATGACGGACTGGGCATCGGGCAGGGCCCCGAGCAGGGTTTTCACCACACAGGCCCGGGCAAGGGTTTCCCGGCTGCCGGACATGGTCTTGTAGCTGTCGGTCAGGAAGACGGAAATCTGACCGGACTCTGCATCAAAACTTCCGGATACGGCAGTAGCATCATCGGGAAGTGCTGCCTTCAGGTCATGATTCTGGGGAACAGCCGCGAGCTGCTTCAGAAGTTCCCGGATGACTTCATTCGGATTTTCGCTTCCTTCGCTCGCCCATTTTTCAGCCTCAATCCTCGTACCGTCTGCCGAAATGCAGTAGATATCAAAGCCTTCCTCGGCGACTTCCGAACCGCAGGCCGAGAAAAAAACCAAAGTAAGGCAAATAAGCAAAACGAGGGAAAGCAGGCGGAATATATTATTCTGAAATCTCATCTGCGGCCTCCCCCTCGATATATTTCAGCGGAACCCGAACGACGAAGCGGGTGCCTTCGCCCAGGCGGCTGGAAACCTTGATTTCTCCCTTGTGCATGCGAATGACATTCTGGGTGATGGAAAGACCTAAGCCCGTGCCGCCGATTTCCCTTGAGTGGGACTTATCCGCCCGGTAGAAACGCTCGAAAATGTGGGGAATGCTCTCCTCGGGGATGCCGAGGCCGTTGTCCTCCACGTGGATATAAAAGTAGCGGTGGTCGGAATTCAGGCTGACATGGACATAGCCTCCGGGATTGTTGTACTTGACGGCATTTTCCACGAGATTCTGCACAGCAAGGGAAAACTTCGTCTCGTCAACTTCCGCCGTAATGGGACGGAAGCTTTCAAGGACCAGTTCGACCTGGGCCTTTTCGGCAATGGGGCGGATGCGCTTCATCACGGTCTCCACGAGGTCATTGATCCGGACCTGGGTGATATCCAGGGCATTCTGGTTCTTGTCGAACTTCACGAGGGTCAGAAGATCATTGATGATTTTTGTTTCCCGGTCAATCTCTCCGGTAATATCCTCCATGAAATCTTTGTAAAGATCCACGGGGGCGTCTTCCATTCCGTTCAGGGAATCAGCCAGGACCTTCATGGAAGTAAGGGGCGTCTTCAGTTCATGGGAGACGTTGGAAACGAATTCCTGCCGGGAGGCATTCTGCCGGTTCAGTTCCTCCGCATAGCTGTTGAAGGCCTCCTCGACTTCTCCCGTCTCCGTGCAGCGGTTCTCTGACAGAGGGGGCTCTATAAAGCCCTTCTCCACCTGCCGGATGGAAGAAGCAAGCCCCGATACGGGACGGGCCAGCCGGCGGGCAAAAAAGAAGGCCAGAAGGAAGGAAACGATGACGTCGATGAAGAGGAAGAAAATAATGAAGGCTCCCTGATAGTCCTGATTCATGAGATTCTGGTTCAGGGGGGAGACAAAGAGCAGGACCCCGTAGGAATCCTCTGTCTCGTCGGAATCCGCCGCGGAAGGAGCCGCTTTCTGGGTCTTGTCAGCCGAGGCGATGATAGGAACAGCTACGGTAAGAAAGCTGTTTTCCCGGTCCTCTTCATAAGCCGTAGTCCCCAGGGAAGCCTTGACGGCGATATCCCAGACTATGGTTTTTCCTTCATACAGGGAGTATGTGTCCTTGACGACGCGGAGGGTATCGTCCATGACCAGAATCCGTCCGGAGAAGGACTGGGCGACGGATGAAAGGGTGATATTCACCGTGTCGTCGGTGGGATTCATGAGATATCCGCTGGTGACAATCTGATTGATGAGAATCTGGGCCTCCCCGGAAACGCTTAGAATATCCGAATTCAGGGTCTCCCGGTCATAGACATAGGAAAGACCGCCCGAAAGGACGAAGCAGGGAAGGGTACCCATGAGAAAGGCAAAAAGAAAAATCCGTGCCCGCAGGCTGTGAAAAATACGGCGAAATGAAAACTTCTTCTTCAAAACAGGAATTCCTTATGGCTTGTAGAAGTAACCGACACCCCACTTCGTCTGAACGTAACGGGGTTCGCT
Source organism: uncultured Lachnospiraceae bacterium (assembly GCA_964584155.1). Taxonomy (GTDB): domain Bacteria; phylum Bacillota; class Clostridia; order Lachnospirales; family Lachnospiraceae; genus RUG306. Next base: position 1,706 of record CAZOYS010000025.1, on the reverse strand, counting down.
GGGATTCTTTTCAATCTTTTCCCTGAGACGGCGGATATGCACGTCCACAGTCCGCGCATCTCCCGGATAATCCTCTCCCCATACGGCCGTGAGCAGGGCTTCCCGGCTGTAGACCTTGTTGGGATTCGTGACGAGAAGGAGCATCATATCGAATTCCTTGCTCGTGAGATTGATTTCCTGATCGTTGATATAGAAGCGGCGGGAATCCCGGTCCATGCGGATGTCGCCGTTTTCGACGAGTGAGGGCTCCTCCTTCTGGGCAGTGCTCCCGCTCCGTCGCATGATGGCCTTGATCCGGGCCTTGACTTCCAGAATATTGAAGGGTTTCGTGATGTAGTCGTCAGCGCCGTACTCGAGGCCGAGGATCTTGTCCATGTCGTCGCCCTTGGCTGTCAGCATGATGATGGGAACATTCGAAAACTCCCGGATATGCTGGCAGACCGCGAAGCCGTCCATCTTCGGCAGCATGACGTCGAGAAGAATCATATCAAACGACGATTCCTGGGCCAGCTTCAGGGCTTCCTCTCCGTCATAGGCCGAGGAGACTTCAAAGCCGTCCTGCTCCAAAGAGAAGCGGATGCCTTTGACTATCAGCTTTTCATCATCGACTACAAGTACTTTCTTCGCCATTTTCGTTTCCCGTCTTCATGACTAATATAGAGCCCTGCACGCGCTGCAGAAAGAATGCTTCCGGCCCGGATTTTTCCATTCCTCAGACCGTAATTTTGTCCGAAATTTTGCTGAAAAGGCCGTCCTTGATGCCCGGAATCTTCTTGATGTCCGAGGTCTTTTTGAAAGGCCCTTTCTCCTGTCGGTAGCTGATGATGGCATCCGCTTTCGACTGGCCGATGCCGGGCAGGGTCATAAGCGTTGCTGCATCCGCTGTATTGATATTCACAAGACCTCCGGATGCACTACTGCCGGCAGTATCTGTGGTAGCACCGCTTCCTGCCGCTGCCCCTGCAGAGGCCGTCGGGGAAATTTCCTCTCCCTGCCTGCGGATATATATCTTCGTTCCGTCGGCGACCTCGGCCGCCTGATTGATCTCCGCCGTATCGGCTTCGGGAAGAAGACCTCCGGCAAGAGCTATGACTTCAAAGACCCGGGACCCGGCCGGTACCCGGTAGACTCCGGGAGCAGCTACGGCGCCGGCCGCTTCGACGAAAATCATAGCAGGGACGGAATTTTCAGGAGCCCCGGCGGAGGCGCTTTCCGGATCGGATGAAGCCTCTCCGTCGGACTGTTTCTCCGCATCGTCAATAGAAGCCGCTGCCTCTTCATCCCCGCTTTCCTCATCCGTACGGGTGGAAAACGTCGCGTCGGCGGAAGAACTCTGTAAATAGGATGTCTTCCCACAGGATGAAAAGCATGACACACAAAGAACGGCAGATAGTAAAACCGCCGTTCCATGGAAAAAATTTTTCATAAACCTCAGCACCTCTCTATAAAGAAAAGAAGTGCCGTCGCTTCGGTGCAACTATTTTACAGGAAAAGAATAGATATTACAATAGATTTAAGCAAATATTACGGCAAAAATGTGTAAAAAACTCCCCGCAGATGACGGTCTGCGGGGAGGTATATGAATCTGAAAAAAATACGCTTTGTCTCACTCCATGGAGTTGACAATCTTTGCAAGGCGGGAAACCTTTCTGGAAGCGGTGTTCTTTTTCAGAACGCCCTTCGTAGCGGCCTTCTCGATCTGGCTT
>CAZOYS010000024.1:0-17366 GCA_964584155.1 uncultured Lachnospiraceae bacterium | reverse complement strand
TAAAAAACAGGGTTCAAACTTTTTAGCGTGTCCACACTATGGGGTACATTTTACAAGAAGGACGAGATCATCGAGATGTTTAGAAAGCTCATGTAATTTTCCAAAACCGCATGGAAATCCCTCGCCATGTAAGATATATCTCACACAGACAGGGCCCGCGCCATTATGGCGCGGGCCCTGTCATTTTTTTGCCGGAAAGCAGCCGCCCGGCAGACCTGTTATTAAGCCTCAGCTGTCTTCTCAGACCGCCGGCACTTTGAGAAGATTGGAAAACGTCTGTATCGGAAAATCCGTCTTTTGATACCCTGCCGCCTCTCCTATTCCGACAGCGGTCATGCCGCCGGCTTTGGCCGCGTCGATGCCGGCGTAGGCATCCTCGACGACGATGCAGTTGTCCGGGGACTCCCCCAGAAATTCCGCAGCTTTCAGGAAGACCTCGGGGTCCGGCTTCGACTTCGTGATATTCGTCCCGTCGGATATGGCGTCGAAATAGTCTCCCATGCCTACCCGCTCGAGAATGAACTTCGTGTTCTTTGAAGACGACCCAATGGCCAGCTTGTGCCCCCGCAGACGGAGCTCGTCCAGGGTCTTTCTCACCTCATCGCTCATGTCGGAAGGACCCATGGTGGCAAGCAGCTTACGATACGTATTATTCTTCTCCTCCATCAGATCATTCTTGCCTTCCTGACTGAGGGGCTCGCCATCGTAGCGCTCGAGGATGATTTCGAGGCTGTCCGCCCGGCTCACCCCCCGGAGGCGGTTGTTGATCTTCTCATCAAAATAAATGCCCATGCGGTCGGCCATGGCCTTCCAGGCCTTGTAGTGAAACTTGTCCGTGAAGACCAGAACTCCGTCTAAGTCAAATATGAATGCTTTCATAATCTCTCCCGTTTCAAAAAAAATCCGCCGTAGGCACTCTTATGGCTCCTGCTGCCCGGAGTCACACACCTTCCGTAACTTCCCCTTCCGTGATGCCGGCCCCGTTAAATGCGTCAATACGGAAGCAGTACTTCTTTCCCTTCACGAGGGCCCCGATTTTCTGGACCAGCTGTTTTCCGTCCGTGTAGCGGATGTCGTTTGCAAAAATCATATAGGAGTGGTAGAGCCTGTCCGGGGCATTCCCCCAGAGGATGTTGTATCCTATAGCGTCTCCCCCGTCTTCTATCCGGCAGAGGACATCCCGGTCGCCTAAGCGCTCGAAGGTGCCTTCGGCCCTCGCAGGAAGTGGCTCGGACCGGTGCCCGAAGATCCGAAGTCCGCTGACTGAGGCCTCCTGTCCGAAGGGCAGCTCGTAAATGACAAGCTTCAGGAAGCGAAGCTCCTGCCCTTTCCCGCCATCCACAAGGATGAAGTCATGGGGCAGGTTCGTCTCCACCCGACTCTTATCACAAATCGTGAAATATTCTTTCCCGTCCTCAGACCCGTACAGAGTCCAGCGGGTAACATGTTTTTCTGTATCGATATGGCGGTCCTCAATCAATGTATCTTCCGCGGGGAAGGGAATGTTCGGCTTGTCGTCCGCGAAGTTGATCTGAACGGCATTCACAGTGCAGCCTTCCGGAAGCTTTGCCAAAAGCCACTCTCCCGGCGCATTATTTCCTGCCTTCCACCAGGTCCGGATATTCTCCTCCCCTGCATGCGAAGGGGCATAGTCTATTGTGGCGTCACTTCTGCCCCGAAGGGAGGGCGTCTCATTTTTGATGAAGTCCGCGTAGTCATTTTCTCCCGCTGCCACGGAAGAAGCCGTAAATTCAGCCAGGGGACTTAAGAGCATCCACTCGGGCTTGGCGAAGGGGTCTTTCCGCAGGACGTCGATGTCCATTGGCCAGTCCCCGTAACGCTGGTTGCAGAAAAGATTTCCGTCTGCATCAAAACCGGCAGGCCAGAGGCCCACTCGCCGCTCCATGGAATCGTTCAATGAAATCCGCATGGTGGCCGTGTGCCACCAGCTCCCCTCGAAGTCCTCAAGGGTCGAGCCATGGCCGGCCCCGGGAAGGAAGCCGCCCGGCTTATAGGAATAGGGAGCGTTCTCAGCCGGCGTGAAGGGGCCGAGCGGAGAATCCGCTACATACACTGCATCCCCGTAGACATTGATCTCAGCCGCCGGGAAGGCATGCTGCAGGTAGTACTTTCCCCCGTGCTTCGTCATCCAGGCCCCTTCTATGAAGGGCATGGCCGACTGGAACTGCCTTAAGAGGGCCAGCTCCGCGTCAGGCAGGTCTTCTTTCTTCTTTCCCTGCAGGGCCAGAAAGGCATCGACCGCTTCATCAATCTCGACAGGTGTCCGGGGCTCTATGGAATTATCCTCCCCGATGCGCTCATAGCCGTTGACCTTGGGGTTTCCTGAAATCAGAACCTTCTTTTCTCCGAGCTGGTGAAAATTTTCCGGGTCCAATTCCACGCCCCAGATGGGGGTTGCATTTGAGCAGCCCCAGTAGAAGTAGCAGCGGCCGTCGTCATCGACGAAGAAATTCGGGTCCCAGAAATCGAAGGTCCCTGAAATCCGCTCGTAAGGCCCCTTCACGGGATCCTTGGTCCTGTAGAAGTCACAGATCTCTCCACGCTTCGACGCAGAGAAAATAATGTAATCCCCCAGGACCCGTACGTCCGGAGCGTAGTCATAAAGCGGCAGGTCCTCCGGCAGGGGATATTCCTGCCACTCGCAGAGGTCCTCCGAAACCCAGGCAGAGCGGGTCATGGAAGCAAACATATAGTACTTCCCCTGAAAGGAAATCAGGGAAGGATCCGCCGCCTCCCTCGAGATATGATGGCTGCCGTCGAGGAAGTTCCGTATGAACTGGTACTTATAGGGGACGTTTAAGGGATTGCAGAAAATCCGGGCCATGGCACTCTCCTTTTTGAAAAACGGGGCTGTGAAGACCACAGCCCCGTACACTTAAGGTTTGTTTACATTATTCCTGTGCTTCTTTTGCCGCATGCTCTGCCGCCATCTTCTCTTTCATGGCTGCGATTTCAGGTGCATACTTCTTCAGGGGATAGAAGATGATGAGGATGATGATCGCGATGGAAACGAGGGCGGGTACGAGGAAACGGACCGCGTTTACGGCCTCGATGGTCCCGGCCGTCTGACCGAAGGGGCCGTTTTTCGCATTGAAACCGAAGATAGCCAGAATGGCGAGGAGGCCGGAGTTTACGACCGTGTTGCCGCACTTCTGGGCAAAGCCCTTAACGGAGGAGATGATGCCGTTTAACTGCTTGCCTTCCTTCAGCATAATGAAGTCGATGGTGTCGTTTACGAGGACGTTCACAAGGGCATTAACCATAGCGCCGACGAGAGTCGCGATGAAGGAAAGGACCAGGCAGAACATCCAGTTGTTTCTTCCGAAGAAGAAGAGGATGAGGTAGCAGGCCACGGTCATTATCTGGGAAACAAGCAGGGCCTTGTAGCCGGTCTTGAAGACCTTCAGGAAAATGGGCATGAAGACCACCATGGAGAAGAGGGCTCCGAAGGATACGGCTCCCATGTAGGTGGAAATCGTTCCCTGAATTCCGGCCCCGATGGCTTCTTCGCCGGCCGTGAGGTCAACGCGCTTTGCGCACCAGATGTACTGGGCATAGTAAACAGATGAAGCGAACATGAAGCCGTAGGATACGGAAGCCAGTACCCAGACAATCATAACAGGATATACCTGGGGATGACGGAAGACGTACTTCAGCTGCTTGAAAGGATTCTCTCTCGAAACTTCCTGCAGGTACTTCTCCTTGCCGGTCTTGAACAGACCCCAGAAGGAGATGATGGCAAGAACCCCGTAGAGGATCATGAGGTTTCTGTAGTTGCCGAATACAGAGACCAGCTGGGGAGTCCAGGTCGATGCGACCGTGAAGGCTACGGCGCAGACGCCGGCGCCCATGGAGATGATCTTGTTTCGCTCCTGATCGTTCAGGGTCGCTGCGGGAAGGATGGCCATCTGAGGCATCGTATAGGCTGTCACGATCATGCCGTAGAGCATGTAGGTAATCAGGACGTACGCGAACGTGGCCCCGTAGGACGAAAGCCCCGGATTCGTAAAGAGCAGAATCGCGTCAAAGAAAAGCAGGACCGGGGTAAATGTGAAGTAGACCCGGTAGCGGCCCCAGCGGCTTCTCGTATTGTCCGCAAGGACGCCCATCAAGGGATCGTTGATTGCATCCCAGAGGGAGCAGATCAGCATGATGACGGAGAGGGAGGCTGCGGTCAGCCCGAGATTCTCCTGAACGAAAATGGAATAGTAGCTGGAAATCGTCGCCGCGATGGCCATGGCCCCGCCGTTTACGGACGTGGCATGGAACCACTTAAAGGCCCGGCTCGTCTCTTCCTTGGGCTGCGCCTTCATGGCCGCAGCTGCCGTTACATCTGCCATAGTAATTAACCTCCATTAAACTTCCCCGGATACCCCCTTTTAAAAAAGCATCCGGAAAACCTTGATACACAAGGCAGCTCCCCTGCCGCCCTTCAACTGTCCCTATATTACTTTCTAAAAAGTTTCTAAACAATGTAGGTCCTTTTTCAAAACCCGACTTTTTTTCATATTTGTGGTATAGTGAAGGCAGAAGTTTTTTCATGACTAATGTAAAGCCCCGGGGCAGACAGCCGTCTTCACGCATGGCGAAAAGCCCCGGCTGAAAGGAAAGCTGCACTATGGCTCTCTACACGACCTATGGCGACATCCAGAAGTACATGGCGGACTATTATAGAAGGACCGGATCCGGCCTGCAGTTCAACGAGGCCGCCGAGCGCATGGCTGCATCCGGTAAGCTTTCCGAGGAAGAGCCCCCCTTCGACCCCGGCCTGGATTACTATGCCCTTTCCGACGCGGAATTCGATAAAGCCGTAGACAGTTTCCCCATGGTACTGGGGCCGGAGCTCTACCGGCCGGAAATGAGCCGGGAAGTCGCCGAGGACAAGATGATTCCCTACCGGAGCGATGTCTTCACCATCCGCCACCCCCGCTACACCCGGGCCTACACCCACCGGCACAATTACTTCGAGATGGACGTCGTCGTGAAAGGGCACGGCTTCTTCTACTTCGAAGGCGAAGAGCCCAGGGAACTGAAGGAGGGGGAGATCGTCATCGTGGCCCCGGACTCGACCCACGACTTCTTAATTGACGACGACTCCATCGTCTTCTGCATCTGCATCCGTGCCTCGACATTCGATACGTCCTTCTTTTCCCTCATGGCCCGGCAGGACCTCCTGTCCTTCTTCTTCCGGCAGACCCTAAGGGGGGACAGCGACAAGGCCAACTACCTCCTCTTCTATACCGGAGGAAACCGGAAGCTCATCTACTACTGCCGCAGCCTCCTGATTGAGAGCCAGAAGGCGGACGCTTATTCTTCGACCTGCGCCGTCTCCTATGTGAACCTCTTTTTCTCGGAGCTGCTCCGGGGCTACTCAAAGACCATCCGCTACTATAATTACGAGGGGGACGCCGACTTCACCCTGATCCTCCAGTACATCCAGCACAACTACCAGACCCTGACACTCAAATCCCTAGCGGAGTTCTTCCACTACAGCGAGCCCCACCTCTGCAGCCTCATCAAGGAGAACACGGGCAGCAACCTCACGGACCTTGTCCGCCGCCTGAAGATGCGGGACGCCGTTCACTACCTCATTGATACGGACGTGAAAGTCAGCGAAATTGCGGAGCTCGTGGGCTATAATTCCGCCGACCACTTCTCCCGGGTCTTCCGCAGCGAGTATCATATGTCCCCCCGGGCCTACCGGGAGGAAAACAAGGCGGCCCAGGCCTTTGTACCATTTTCTACGGAGTAGTTCCTGCGTTTCCGGTCTTCTTCCCCTTCAGGCAAAATTATATTCCGCAGAATCAAAAACAGCGGGAGCCCGCGCCATTCGGCGCGGGCCCCCGTTTTCAATTCATTCTATTCGCAGACCCCTCATCCGATTCACAGGTCGGTCCCGAACGTCCCGCAGAAGGGATCCACGGGGCTCACTCCCTTAAATTCGCTTCTTCCCACAAGCTTCTCAACGACCGCTTCCACCGTCTCCTGATTCGGTGTGTAGGCATTGATATAGGTCTTTATCATGGGCACGTCGTAGAGGTGGTAGGGGTTTGCGAAGGAGATGAAGATGGCCGGAATATCATTTAGGAACCAGGGGGCATCGGCCGCCATCAGGGGCATGAAGTCCACCCTGCGGACGACATGGTTCGAGGCCGTGTCGTAGTTTGCCGCGTAGATAGCCAGGTCAAACTTTTCTTTGAGGTCGCATACGCCTTCTTCAAACATCTCATGAAAGTCCGGCTTTGTCTGGTCATAGACCGTGACCTCAAAGCCCTCTTTTTCAAGGAGCCCCTGCAGGGAGTGAACGGCCGAGGCCGCATCCGTCATAGCCCCGCCCGTCCGGTCCTCCATATAGTAGAGGCGGACCCTCTTCATCTTCTCAGGCGAAATGGGAAGGATATTTTCCTTATTCTTCACGAGGGTGACGGCATGGTCGGCGCACTCTCTCGTCCAGGCCCGGTGCTCCGCACAGCCGATGACGCCGGCCGCTTCCTCTCCGGGCACCAGGGTACCTTTTTCCTGCTTTTCGAAGAGGCCCATGGCTTCTTTCATGGCAAGGATCCGATATACGGCTTCGTCGAGCCGCTCCTGTGTGAGCGCTCCGGTTTCAAGCGCATCCCGCACTGCCTCATAGTCCTCGTCGATATTTTTGTTGAAGAGAATCATGTCGCAGCCGGCGGCAAGGGCAGCCGGAACGGCCTGCTTTCTCGGAAGGCATGCATTGAAGCCGATCATGGGCGTCGCGTCCGTGACGATCATGCCGTTGAAGCCCAGCTTCTTTCTAAGAAGACCCTGCAGAATTTCAGGGGACAATGTGGCCGGGCGGATGTCCTCGTCCCTGATTCTCGGATTGAAATAGCGCGTGTAGGCCGGCTGCAGGATGTGGCCCACCATGACGGAAAGGACGCCTTCTTCTATGACCTCTTTCCAGATCTTCCCGTAAGTTGCGTCGTATTCTTCAACAGAAAGAGAATTCACGGAAGGCAGAAGGTGCTGGTCCCGATCATCGACCCCGTCTCCGGGAAAGTGCTTGGCCGCAGCCGCAATGCCGTATTCGGAAAGCCCCCTGAGCTGCTCCTTCACGTTCTCTATGACCTTGTCCGGGTTACGGCCGAAGGAGCGGACATTGATGATGGGATTTTTGAAATTGATGTCCGGGTCGCAGATGGGGGCAAAGGACCAGTTGCAGCCGACAGCCGCTGCCTCCCGACCGGAAATAGCGCCGAGCCGGTAGGCGTACTTTGTATCTCCAGCCGCCCCGACCTCCATGGGCCGTGCGTAGTAGGTCCCGTCCGAAACGATGCCGTTGCCGCCGGACTCGAGATTGGCTGCCGTGAGAAGGGGAATATTGCCTGCGTCCTGCAGGGCCCCGATGGCCGCCCGGATGTCCTTCGAAGGAGCCGGCCGGTACATGATGCCGCCGGGCATATACTTCTTTACGAAGGCGGAAAGCTTCTCCTCCTCAAAGTCATTTACAATGGGGCAGAAGGCCTGACCCACCTTCTCTTCCGTGCTCATGGCGGAGAGACGCTCCTGCACTTTTTCCGCCTGCCCGGCTGTCAGGTTGAAGGGCTTCTTCGTAATATCGATGTCTGTATACATTCTCTATGTTCCTCTTTGTCTGTACAGGTCCCATACTTCGGGTCTGCATAGTCCCCTGTGAAAAACTCCGGACGTATCTTTATCCTGCGTCCCTGCATTCAAGCCGTAAGTTCTGCGGAAAGCCCGTCGCTGCTCTGCACAGTGACCTTCACCTGCTGCCCCTCTGTCCGCCGGATGACGGCCAGGGCCCGTCCGTTCCAGGTCTTTGAATTCTCCGTAAAGAAGGGTTCCTCGTATTTGGGATTTCCTGTCGTGAAGCCCAGGAGCTGTCCGCCTGTGACGGACACTGTGAGGGAGCCGGAATAGGGGGTGAAAACAGTATTCTCATCATCCGTGGCTTCTGCGGATACGAAAACCAGATCCTGTCCGCTCTCCTCATTTGAAAGGACAAGCTTCGCCGGGCCGGAAGCCGTATGAAGGACAGCCTCAGAAAGGGCCTGTCCGTCCTTCAGGGACACGGCTTTGAGTTCCCCGGGCGTGTATACCGTTTCGAAAAGGACCCGGTGCTCATCGCCTGAAGCCTGCCGGCCGACCTCTTTCCCATTGCTTGAAAGGATGACCTCATCGCCGGCTGTGTAGACTTCCACGGTCACGGGCTTTCCTTCCTGCCCCGGCCAGGTCCAGGAGGATACAGCATCCGAAAGGGGCCAGGGGGTCTTAAAAACCTGCGCCCCGTGAAAGGCCGGATCCTGAACGCCGATATATGTTTCCTCCGTCTGCCCGAAGACTATTTCCCGGAGGTATGACATGGGCCGGCGGAAGCCCGTGATATCGATGTCCCCGTCGTAGGAGAGCATGGCCGGCCAGGCCGCTCCGAAGCCGCCTTCGGTCGGCGTATGGCCCACGATGCCGAGACCGGCCTCCCCGATATAGTCCCAGCCTGTCCACGTAAAGTCCCCGATGACATTGGGACTTTTAAGAATCGTCTTCCAGTTCCTTGCAATGGCCGGCGGGTAGGTCTCACTGCCGACGATGACCCGGTTGGGGTAGGTCACCCGGTCGCCCTCATAGCGGGAATCCATGTAGTTATAACCGACGACATCCAGGAAGGAATCGGCCATCTCCAGCCGTTCCGAAATAGCCGGGTGGCGGACGATCTCACCCATGTGGGCATCCATGGCCCCCATGAAATCGTTGACGTTGCCGCCTTCGGCGCCGCCGCCGGATTCCTCTCCGGAAGCCCCGGCAGCGTATACCTGCTTTCCGTCTGCCTCTGCCTTCGCCTTTTCCTTCTTCTCTGCGGCCTTCTCTGCCTTCGCCTTCGCAGCGGCCGCCATGACATCTCCCATGATTTCGTCCATGCGGTCCCCGGCGGCAAAGACACCGTTGATGCCGGCGGTCACAGGACGGGTCGGATCAAGTCTCTTTATCAGAGCGGCAAGCTCCGCTCCAAGCTTTGCCCCGGCCGGGGTTCCGATTTCGGGAATCTCGTTTCCTATAGAATAGAGGACGACGGAAGGATGATTGATATCCTTCTTCACGAGGGAAGTGAGGTCCTTTCTCCAGCCCTCTTCAAAAGAAGCCCCGTAGTCGAAGTCCCCCTTGAGGCGGGTCCACATGTCCGTAAACTCGTCCATCACATACACGCCGAGTTCGTCGCAGGCTCTTAAGAGTTCTTCAGAAGCTGCATTGTGAGCCATGCGAATGGCATTGAATCCGGCTTCCTTCAGTTTCTTCACCCTCCGGTATGCGGCGTCATAGTATTCCGCTGCCCCTATGGGACCGTTGTCGTGGTGGATGCAGGCCCCGCGGAGCTTCACGGTTTCTCCGTTTACCCTGAGGCCGTTTTCGCTGTCCACGGAAAGGGTCCGGATGCCGAAAGAAGACTCTGCTGCATCCAGAAGAGAAAGGGGATTTTCAGGCAGAGCAGTTCCAGCCGCTGAAATCGCCTCATATGCTTTTCCTTCAAGCCCGGCCGCATCATATATGCAGCTCTCACACGTATAGAGAGCAGGATTTTCTTCCGTCCACGCTTCGATGCCCGAAAGGCGGATGCGCTGAGACACGACCCTCTCTTCTCCCCCGAAAAGGCAGAGGCGGGTGGCCTCGCGGCCGACCGTTCTTCCCTCCCTGTCGCAGACCGTCGTAACGAGAAGGAGAGGACGGCGAAGGGGCTCTGCATTAGTAATGTCTGTTTCCACGCGGACCGTGGCTCTGTCCCCGTCGAGTTCTTCCGTAAAGGTCCGGACGCCCCGGGGCGGGATGTATGTCTTCCCGGAGGAAAGAATGTATACATTCCGGTAAATGCCCGAACCCGGGTACCAGCGGCTGTTCTTCGTGGTGCAGTTTCTCACCTCGACCCGGATGCTGTTTTCGGCCCCGTAGCGGAGAAAGTCATCGAGGGGGACGAAGAACTCTGTATAGCCGTTTGCCTCGCGCCCGGCCGGCTGCTCGTTCACAAAGACCTTGGCATTCATGTAGACGCCGCCGAATTGAAGGACCAGGTGTTCATGCCTCTGCTCTTCGGAGACGAAAAACTTCTTCTCGTAAACGTAGTTGCCGCCGTCGTAGAAGCCCGTATTGGTCCCGCTAGCGCTGTCCTCATGGGGAACCTGCTCCATCATGGCGTCGTGGGGAAGGGTCACGTCCTTCGCATTGTCCGGTACGGACCAGACCAGGGCGAAGGAATCCTTGTCCTCCCAGAATTTCCAGTCTTTGTTGAAGTTTTCTGCTTTCATTTATGATCTCCTTGAGGGTACCAGGTCAGGGCAGCAAGTTCTTTCACAGCTTCTTCGAAGGCCGCAGGTTCTATGCCCAGGAAGCCGAAATTCTTGAGGACCGGCAGGGGGACGAAGGAAAATTCCGGGTCGTCCGCCATCGCGATTCCGAAAAGGGACGGCAGATGCTTCTGCAGAACCTCCATGGCTTCCGGATAATTTTTCAAATCATGAAGGGTCGTTCCTTCCGAAAGAAGCTTCCGGTAATCGTGCACGGGCTCGTACTCGTAGTCATAGGTCCCGGCCGTCAGCATGAATTCGCCTTTCTCATTTTCCGGCAGCGTCACAAAAGCCTTCGCCCCGAAGGGAACCTCGATGTGGACGGAAATCTTCCCGTTTTTCATTATTCTCGTGTTTACAACGTAGCGGCCGCGGACGGAGTCGTATGTGCAGGAAATCTCCGGCAGGCGGATGTCCGGATGGGGCGTGATATAGGCTTCAGCAAAGCCGGCTGTCCTGGGCCTCAGCGCTGCCGCATAGGCGTAGACAAATTCCATGGCGGAGCCGTAGGAAGAGTGGTTGAGGGAGTTCATGCCTGTCGGGCTCATGGAGCCATCCGGCATGACGGAATTCCACCTCTCCCAGACCGTCGTGGCCCCCATATTCACAGCATAGAGCCAGCCCGGGTAGTCCTCGTTCAAAAGCAGGTCGTAGGCCTCCCGGTACATACCGTTTTCGCCGAGGGTCGTGAGGAATATAGGCGCCCCGACGAAGCCGCAGCGAATCTTCATCCGGTCCTTGTGAAGGCGGTTTCGAAAGCCCTCCAGCAGGCGTTCCTTGTCCCGCCAGATGCCGAATTTCAGGGCGATGATATAGGAAGCCTGGGTGTCGGCAGCCAGGCGCCCGTTTGGCGTCACATACTCGTCAAGAACCGCGGATTTTATGGCCTCTGCAAGTTCAGAATAATGTAAAGCCTCCGCCTCGTAATCGAGCGTTTCACTTACAGAACTTCCGCCCATTTCCGGACCGGGCCGGCAGGCCTTCTGCTTTGCATTTAGTATACAATTTTCCCTGCCGCTTTCCTTTCGGCCTGCGAGAATCCGCGCGGCCTCTGCCGCGAGGGCTGCCGAATGACAGTAGTAGACCGATGCGACGAAGGCGTCTTCCGTCCCGCCCTTGAAGGAGTTCTCCGTCGCCCCGTCCAGGCCCAGCCAGTCGCCGAACTGGAAACCGAAGTCCCAGAGATAAGTCTTCTTTCCCCCGTGGGCTTTTTCGTCCGCCCGGTCAATGTAGTCGACCCAGGCCTTCATCATGGGAAAGTACTGCGCCAGGTCCTTCTCCGACGAAAACATGCAAAAGAGGGTGGCCGGCATCATGGTCGCCACATCTCCCCAGACCGCCGTGCAGTCGTCCTTGTGGCCGATATTGGGAATATAGTTGGGAATGCCGCCTTGAAGCTTCTTCTGCTCACAGGAAAGATCATGGAGAAATTTCCGGAAGAAGGCCCGGGTGTCCATATGGTAGGAAGCCGTCGGGGCGAAGACATTGGCGTCCCCGGTCCAGCCCAGACGCTCATTCCGCTGGGGACAGTCCGTGGGCAGGTCTATGAAATTTGACTTCTGTCCCCACAGGGTGTTTTCAATCAGGCGGTTGACCTTTGCATTGTTTGTTTTGAGAAAGCCCGTCTGCCCGAGATCCGAATAGAGGGCAGGGGCCCGGAAGAATTCCGGCCTGATCTCTCCGGGCCAGCCCGTCACCCGGACATAGCGGAAGCCGTAATAGGTGAAATGCTGGCAGACAGTCTCTCCCCGCCCGTCGGAAATGTATACAAATTTGGACTCGGCTTCCCGGTAATTTTCCCGGTAGAAATTCCCTTCCTGCAGGATTTCCCCGAAGTCAAATGTAATCGAAGTCCCCGCGGGCATGCCGGCCGGAATATCGACCTCCAGAAGGCCCGCATGGTTCTGCCCGAAGTCCAGGACCGTCTCCCCGGCCGGTGTATGAATGACTTCCTGCACGGTCAGGACCTCATGGGTCCGGATATAAGGAGAAAGGCGGTCCTTAAGATGACTCATGGAAAGGGCTGCCGTGCCGGGATCCTCCTCCGGATTTTCTACGACACGGACAGGCTTCTCTCCTGCTGCCTTTCCCCCGGCGGGGACTCCCACAGCGCCGGCTGTCCCGCGTCTTCAGGCAGCCCGTTTCCGGCCGTCCTGTCCAGGACTTCTCCGAAGTAGATACCGGATTCCGTGATATCGGACGGGGCACAGGTGAAAGAAGCATCCGTGGGAATGACTTCACTCCGGCCGTCTTCGTGGTCGATATGGAGTTCTCCGATGACTGCCATGCGGTCACCGAAGTTCTCCTTCTGCCCCTCGAGGCCGAAGGTCCCCATGTACCAGCCCCTGCCGAGAAGGAAGGACAGGGTATTTTCGCCGGCCTTCAGGTTTTCGACCGGGAATGTGATGACCTGAATGTAGTCTTCATAGGATGTGCAGCCGGGAAGCAGGTATTCATCCCCCAGTTTCTCCCCGTTCATATAGGCTTCAAAGAGGCCGACCCCTGTCGCATAGAGACGAACCCTTCTCACGGAACCTTCTACAGCAAATGTCTTTGAAATGAAGGGATGGATGTCCTCCCCCTTCTCCGGGCCGATCCAGGAAGCCTTCCAGGGCTCTGACATCTTCCCGGTCTCGAAGAAGGTCTCCCCGACAGCCGTATCTCCCGCATCGCCTGTGACGGAAACCCGGACGAAATAGTGCGTGCGGGGAGCCGCCTCAAAATCGAGAATTTCTTCGGCAAGACTGAGGCAATCCGCCTTCTCTTCAAATACGACATCCGAGAAATTTTCATCGGAGGCCACTGTGATTTCTCCTGCTGCAAAGTCCAAGCTCTCTGTCTCATCCACCTTGAATGAAAGAGCCGGCCGCTCCGTCACAAATCCGACGGGCTCTTTCACCCCGTCAATTTTCATGTCGTAAATCCGCATGGCTGTCTCCTGATTCCGGCGTCGTCTCTGATTCAACAGGATCTGTATCCGCATTCGAAAAACATCTGTACCGACATTAGAAAAAAGTCTTTTATTTCACTTTCTGCCTTGCATTATACTCGCGCCGCACGCCGCGGACCATGTATGTTTTTTGCCCCGGTCCGACATTTTTTAAGGTATGAAAAAAGGACTGCCGAAGCAGCCCTTACCGACTCCCTGCCTTCAGAGAGCCGCACGATCAGGATGTCTTATTTTTCGAAAGTTTCACTTTTCAACGGAATTGCAGTATCTGGTGAGCGGGCATTCCGTACACTTCGGATTCCTGGCGAAGCAGATTTCCCGGCCGAAGGTAATGATGTGAAGGTTCCAGAGGATCCAGTGGTCTTGCGGAAGCTCCTTCATCAGGTCCTCCTCGATTTTCACGGGATCCGTGTTCTCCGTCAGGCCCAGCTTCTTTGAAATCCGCTTGACGTGGGTGTCGACAACAATGCTGGGGATGCCGTAGACATTGCCCCGGACGACGTTCGCGGTCTTCCTTCCCACGCCGGGAAGGCTTGTAAGGTCATCAATGTCTGAAGGAACCTCCCCGCCGTAGCGGTCAAGAAGGGCCCTGGCACAGGCGATGATATTTTTCGCCTTATTATGGTAGAAACCCGTGGACTTGATATCCTGCTCCATCTCGTGGAGGTCCGCATTGGCGAAGGCCTCGAGATTTGTATACTTTTTGTAGAGGTCCTTCGTGACAAGATTCACGCGGGCGTCCGTACACTGGGCCGAGAGAATCGTCGCAAAGAGGAGCTGCCAGGCGTTCCCGTAATCCAGCGTCGCCCCGGCGTCCGTTCCGTAGCGCCCGTCGAGAATTTGTAAAATTTCTTTTGTTCTCTTCTTAACCACTGTGCTTCATCCCTTCCTTATCAAATTTTGTCCCCCCGTAGCCCTGAAAGCCGTAGGTAAGAGCGGGCCAAAAACAAACTTCTGTCCCCCGTCTTGCCTTTCAACTTGGGTACAGACAGGCCAAAACAAACTTCTATCCCCCCGCCGGGTAAAAAAAGACCATGGAAACAAATGCGTTCCCATGGCCTTTTTTCAGTATGTCCTCGTAATCAGATGGTAGAGGATATTGGCGCCGACGCCCCAGAGGACGGCCGCCCCTATTGCATAGAAGACGGTCTTGGCCCGGAAGCCGAACATGTAACCCGTGTAGATGCCCGTGATGACCACGATGAAGCTGCAGATGATGATTGTAATGAGCAGGAACAGGGGCGGAAACTCGAGGAAGCCGGTCGCGCAGCCGGCGAAGAGGGTGTAGACCGTAGTGACCGCGATGATGCGGACATAGGTCTTTCTTGTAATTTCCCCCCGCTTCTCGTCCACGAATTCATGCTTCAGCGCCTTCACGAAAAGGCGGACACCCAGGAGAGCAAAGACGAGAAAGGCAATGACTTCGCCGAGCCAGGCCGTTTTTTCATTTGCAAAAACTTCAATCTGATCTATGTAGTGGCAGATATAATAGCCGCCGAAGAAGAAGAGAAGCTGCAGACCCGTAATGGCCAGCGAGTTCAAAAGCAGTGTCTTCCGCCGCACCTGGGCCAGCTTCGCCCCTTCCACCTCCATAGTCGCCAGGAGGTCCAGACTGATGCCTGCCACAATCAATATTCCCTGTAAATAATTCATATTTTCAATAATCCAATCCGCATACAAAAAATCCGAAGCATACAGATTATAAACGAAACTTCCGGTTATAAAATATTCATATACGTCCGGATGTCAGCCGTGTATACATTTTTGCCGAATTGTAAGCAAAAAGCGATTGACTTGGTTTATCCTTCCGGATTGATGAGCTCCAGCGTCGAGTGATAGGACATGTAGATAAAGGTATCGACAAGCTCCCCGACCGGAATCTTCATTCCCGTCTCTATCCAGGTCGTGACGGCATAGCAGACGGAAGCGCTGATGAAGGAAGCCGCGACGTCCGGTGTCAGCCACGGATACGGCATATGCTTCTTGAAAAGATCAGCATCCAGATAGGAGGCAATCATGTCCTTGACTGCGGCGAAGAGGATTTCCTTAAAGGAGTTCTGCCCGACAAGCTTGTCGGCATTCGTGTAGAAGCTCTTCTCCTCCGTCATCTTCGTAAGGGCCTCGACGATGCTGTCCCGGAACTTTCCTGAAGCGATGCCCTCCCGGACCCCGTCCATGAGCTCCCGGCGGACAATCCATTCGAGCAGCTCATACTTGTCCTGGAAGTGGTTATAGAATGTGGGCCGGATAACGCCCGCCTTGTCCGTGATCTCCTTGATGGTAATCTTCTCGATTGGCTTCACCGAGGCGATTTCCTTGAAGGATTCGGCCAGGAGGGTGTCAATGGCGTTCTTTCCCTGATTCGTCATAGTATCTGTATATGAATAATATAAAGCGCCTTAGTTGCTTCAAAATTATAGCATAAACGCCCACCCGAAAAAAGCGGCGGCGGGGGCTGAAACCATATTGGAACTATAGACTCGATTTTTGCATTTGACCCCTGGCAAAAAGGATTTCATGCTCCGCGAGGGTGAACATTTGGAACTATAGGCAGGAGGTTTGCATTTGACCCCTACAAATGAAAACAGGCCGGGCGCTATTGGCACCCGGCCTGACTGGAAAGGCAAAATTATCAGATGGCAAGTTTTGTAATGGTCAGATTCATCGTGTCCCGGTCATGAAGGAGGTCGACGGTCTCTCCGGTTTCGGGGACAAAGACCGTGGGCCGAAGGACCGCCCCGGCGTGGTTTTCGACGACGATGGCCTTCCGTCCGTCCGAAAGCTCTATGTCGCAGCCGGCCGGGTAAACGCAGAGGGTCCGGGTCATGGTTTTCACAATGGACGGATCGAATTCCATACCGGACCGGCCCATGAAATATTCCATGACTTCCCCGGGAAGATAGGGCTCGTGATAGACCCGGCGGCCCGTCATGGCGTCGTAGACATCGGCGCACTTAAGGACTCTTGAAATGAAAGCCAGGGCATTGCCGCCCTTCTTCGAGGGATACCCGCCCCCGTTGTACCACTCGTGGTGCTCGTGAACGGCCCGGAGGACATTTTCATTGAAGGAGAAATTTACCCGGAGGTACTCGAAACCCTTTTCGGGATGGGCCATCATGGCCACCCTCTCCTCGTCGGTCAGGCGGCGGGGGGCATTGATGATGTCCGGATCTATGAATACTTTTCCGATGTCGTGAAGAAAGCCGGCCGTGACGAGGTCCCGGATCTCGGAATCCTTCAGGTGGCACTTCTCTCCTATGACACCGGCCAGAATCGCCACATCTGCCGAGTGGAAAAATGTATACCCGTCGTAGGTCCGGACCTCGATGATCGTGTTCATGACCTGCTCGTCCGTAAGGACCTCGTTCACTACCTGAGTGACGGAATTCTGAATGTCTTCCTCTTCCCGGGACACCTCGACCCCGTACTTCTCCTTGACCGCATCTCCCTTGGCCCGGTTGAAGAATTTCGAAAGAACGGAAACCGCGTCCTTGCGGACCCGGGTATTGACAATGCCGCCGGACTTGACGCCTTTCCCGGCCTCGTCATTAATATAGACGCCCAGGATCCCCAGGAAGGACAGAAAACTGATATTCTCCTCCGTCAGAGGGACTTCCGCCATGATGAGCGTCTTTCCCTCCGCGTCGTATATTTCCTGCCCCAGGACCATGCCGGGTTTCAGATTGTCAACGGATACGTAATGCATTAAGCAATTGCTTTCTATCGGAAACAGCCTTCCGAAAAGCAGCTGATTCAAAATGAAAAAAACTGATCTTAAAAATCCCTACTCAAAGAAAAAACGGATTCGAACTCTTTCTATATTCAGTCTTCAAACTCCATCAGGACGTAATAGCCCCGGGGCTTCTCCTCAACAGCCTTGACGATGCCCTCGGCAATGCCCCTGGCGTCGGTCTTCAGGCGTTCGGTCACCGTGAAGTTTGCACTCATTGCGATGGCGTGCTCCACGGTATAATAATAATATGTGGAAACCCGGTTCTCCGTCACCTTCAGCCGCTGGCCTACCTCAACGAGACCGGGCCGCTCCATTTTGAACTCCATTTCGCGCATGAGTTTTT
>CAZOYS010000023.1:0-17791 GCA_964584155.1 uncultured Lachnospiraceae bacterium | reverse complement strand
GGGTAGAGCCGTCATGGATGATGAGGACGGCCGAAGGCTTCATCTTTCCGCCCATAGCTCCGCCGGCTCCGGATTTGTCATTGGAAAAAGCGCCGGCTCCAGCCCCGAAGGAGACATCTACCAGGGGGATGATGATCGTATCGTCGATATGAATGGGCTCCCCGACCACGGTCTTCGTCGAGAGGAAGGAACCCATCCCGTCCATCAGTGACTTCACGGTTGAATCAAAAATCGTCGCTTCTTTTCCCATAAGAGCCCTCCAGGTTTTCTTTCTGTAAGAATCTGAACAATTTCAACAATATAGAGAATTCAGGCAGCCTTCGGTTCCTTCGCTGCCTTGTCCTTCTTCTGCTGCTTCACGGCCCCGAGCACGTCTCCGATGAAGGCCCGGGAATCCTTATTTGCAATTATTCTGATTATAATATAAACCGCCTGAAAGAGAAAGATATTTCCCTTAAGGCCGATTGTTCCGCTGATATAAGGCTCGTCCGCCTGAAAGTCCGGGCGGAAACATTTTTTCTTCCCGTAGACGAAGGGAAAGAGGGCCAGGACTCCTGTCACATAGCCTGTCGTATCCGGCTCCCCGGTCGAATAATCAAGATCGGCCGTAAGGACCGTGGGCTTCATCTTTCCGAGCAGGGAGAAGACCTGCTTTATGATGTAATTCAACCCGTCCAAATTCCCGAGAATTGCGGACGGAAGGCTCTTTTTCTTTCCGGAGGAGCTTTTTTCCTTCTTATTTCCGGCTTTTTGGGCTTTCCCGGCAGTTCCTTCCGCGTTCTTTACGGCTTCCTGTACGTTCTTTTCCGCTTCTGCCTCGGTCTCTTCCGCTTCTGAAGTCTTCCGGGAGGCTTTCTTCGCCTGTCGGCCGGACTTATCAGCTGATGAAGGCTCCGTTCCGTTTTCCTGTTTTACATTATTCTCATGCTTCTTCTTCCCACCCAGGGGGATTTTCACAAGGCCCCATAGGAGGGTAATCTCTATGGCCATTCCGCCGGAGTAGGCCGTCGTGATGCCGAAGAAGTGGGAAAAGTCATGGAGCTTTGCCACAAAGACATTGTCATCCCCGAAAGCCCCGTCCGCCCGGTACATGAAAGGGGTAAACAGGAGGTAGAGAATCAGGACCAGGACGACAAGAAGGAGGATCAGAAGGATTTTTCCGATGACGGCAAGGACAGATAAGAATATGCTCATAGGCTGCCCTCCCCGACTCTCTCTGAAAAGAAGGCTTTTACTGCTTCTTTTTCGATTGTTCCTTCTGTTGCAAGGATTTCATCAATGATGTGCTTCACGAGGACCTTTGCCGTAAGATAGCCTCTGGCCAGACCGACGACCGTCACGTCGGAATTCCTGAAAAGCTCATGCATGAACTCCTCATCCGGGTAGAGGACGAACAGCTCGTCGTCCCTGTCCGAAAGGCATACGAGGTAGAGCCCGGCCACACCGGCCCGGCGGGAAAGCTTCCGCTTGATCTTCTCTTCGGAATGAATATTGTCCGAAAGAAATAAGGGCTCCAAGAAATGCACTCTATTCTGCCTCACAGGTTCCTGATGCGCTGCCTTGCGGCTTTTACGGGTCAAATGCGCATATTCGAAAATAGCAACATAAAAAGTATAGCCGATTTCAGGTCCTCTGACAATGAACGGATTTTCCTTTCCGTCAGTCGGAGAAATAGGTGTCGAAGCACTTCTTCGCGAGCGGTACGGCGTGCTTTGAAGACGTGCCCGAGTCCTCCATGATGACGGCAATCGCAATGGCTTTGCCGTCCTTTTCCGCCACTCCCGTAAACCAGGAGTGGGTCCGGGACTTGTCATCCGTAAACTCGGCCGTTCCGGTCTTCCCGTAGGCCGTGTAGGCATCGGTCTTAAGCTTCGAACCGGTCCCGCCTTCGACGACTCCCTGCATGAGGGCTTTCATCTCATCTGCCTCATCGGATGTCATGATAGAGCCGTACTCTTCCCCCTTATAGCGCTTAATCCGGGTCGAGTCCACGGATTCAATCGAATCAATAATATAGGGCTCCATCACAGTTCCGCCGTTTGCAATGGCGGCGGATACCATACAGAGGTGAATCGGGGTCACGAGGGTCTTTCCCTGGCCGATTGAGGTCTGCATGACTGAAGCATCTGAATCTGCATCGGAAAGGGAGAAAGAGGACTTCGACACATTCTGAAGGCGGGTGGGCAGGGTCCTGTTGAAGAGCATGCGGGTGGTAAGGGCCGTGAAGCGGGCCGGGTCCAGGGTCAGCCCCATCTGGGCAAATGTCGTATTGCAGGAATTGGCAAAGGCGGCAGCAAGGTCCTGGATCCCGTGCACCTGGGAATTGTAGCAGTGAATCGTAAAACCGTCCTGAGTGAAAGTTCCCTGACAGTCATAGATCTTTGCCGGGTCATTGCCCTCTTCAAGATATTCCAGGGCCGTGAAGATCTTTCCCGTGGAACCCGGGGGATAGAGACCCTGGGTCGCCCGGTTTAACAGAACGGACGTTTCGGCTGTTGTCAGGGAATCCCACTCGGCTGCCACCTTGTTGGGATCGAAGTCGGGCTTACTTACCATACAGAGGATTTTCCCGGTTGAGGGCTCTATGGCGATGACCGCCCCCTTGTAGGAATCCATGCCGGCATAGGCCGTGTCCTGCAGGCGGGAGTCAATCGTGATATTGCAGTTGTCCCCGTTCGTTTTCTTGTCCGTCAGCTGTTCAGAGAGCTGTTTTAAAAAGAATTCGTGGCTCCGGAGCATCTGGAAATTCGCATCGAGCTCCGTCCCGCTCATCCCGTTCGTCGCATAGCCCACGGCATGGGCATATTCGGCTCCGTAAGGGTAGACTCTTGTCTCCGAGCCGTCTTTCCCGGTCTTTGTCTCCGCCAGGACCTTTCCGTCCGCGGAAATAATGGAGCCCCGGACCGTATGCTCGGCCATATTGGCAAGGCGGGGATTATAGGGGGAGTTGATGAAGGTCTCGCTCTTAAAGCCCACGAAGTAGATGAAATAAGCCGAGAGGCTGAGAAAAAGGGCCATAAAGATATACATGACGACCGAGAATTCCCGGTTATTATTTATTTTTTTTCTTTTTTTTCTCTTGCGATCCGGAGTCCGGTTCAGGTCGATGAGGTCGATGTCTTTCTTATTCCTGCTCGCCATACTCGTCCTCCTCTCCCTGGTATTCGCGGACATATAGTCCCTGGATAATGGCAAAGATGATCATGGTCGATAGGAGGGAAGAACCCCCGTAGCTTACAAGGGGCAGGGTCACCCCGGTCGACGGGATGAACTTGGTCACGCCCCCGATCATGATGAAGGTCTGGGCTCCGTAGCAGGTCCCCAGGCCCAGGGCCAGGAGCTTATAGAAGAAGTCGGAAATCTGCATGGCGGAATTTAAGAATAATAAAAATACGCCGATGCAGAGGAAAATCACAAGCAAGGCAAAGACCCCGCCCATTTCCTCGGCGATGGAGGCAAAGACGAAGTCGGATAGGGCCAGGGGAATCTTGTCCGGCATACCCTGGCAGAGGCCGGTTCCGAACCAGCCGCCGGTGCCGATGGCAAAGAGGGACTGGGAGACCTGGTAGCCGGCCCCGTCAACGACGGAAATCGGATCTTTCCAGGCTAGAAATCTTGTTCGGACATGAGAAAAGAGGAAGTAGGCAAGAATCAGGCCGAGGACGCAGAGTAAGGCCCCTACCGCCAGCCACCTGGGATTCTTCGTCGCCACATAGAGCATGATGAGGTAGGTGATCATGAAGATCCCGGCCGAGCCCAAGTCCTTCGAAGCAATCAGAATCAGGACATGGAGGGCGGCCACAGCCGTTGTAATCAGGACCTGCCGCGTGTCCGTGGCTTCTGCGAACATGCAGGAAACAAAGAAGACGAAAAGAATCTTTACAAATTCAGAGGGCTGAATCGTAAAGCCGCCAATCGAGATATTGAGCTTGGCCCCGTAAACTGTGGAGCCCCCGACCAGGACGATGCCCAGGAGGCCCACCCCGAAAACCGCGTAAAACCAGGTGAGCTTTGAAAGAAAGGCCCCATGCTTGATGATGAGGGGAACCAGGGCAGTCACAATCATCCCGACTGCGGCGAAAAAGAGCTGCTTTTCGGCCTTGTCGATATTGAGTCTCGTGATGATGATGAAGCCGATGGCCATCAGCATGGCCATGGAGTTTACGAGAGGCTTGTTGGAGCCGTCATAGGCCGCCCGGAAAACCAGGAGGACGATGGCGAAAAGGACGCACTCGAAGGCCAGCATGAAGAGGACCCGGAGTTCCTTTGTATTTAAGTAGATGACCAGGTTCCCGTTGATGAGAATCAGGTACATGAAAATGGTCTGCCTCACATAGCGGCTGTGCCGGGCCCTTTCTGTCGTCTTTCTTCTCAGGGCCGCGAAGCTGTCGTAAGTGAATATGGCCAGGAGAAAGATCATCGTAAACCTGGATATGGATGTAAAGAAGTGGACCAAACTTTTCTCCTTATTTTCTATTCCACGCCCCGCCGGTAATGGCCCCTGGTGTGGGCGCCGGGAAGATCAGTCTTCTCCCCGTTCAAAGCCTTTTCGAAAGCAGACAGAATATCCCGGATCTCTTCCGCCGTCTCCGTCGTAAAATCAAGGCGATAGGCGCTGTAGCCAGCCTGCCGAATCTCATCAAGGTCGCTGAAGAGGACCGTGGGAACGGAGTTATATAAAATATTGATACAATTCATACAGTCCCGGACAACGGGGACAGAGGCCCCCTTGCGGTCCGTATAGGACAGATTGTGGCGGCTGGCTTCCCTCAGCAGACCTTCTTCACACTTTCCTGTATTTTTGAGGAGGCAGTTAGCCATCTTCATGACCGGTGTCCGCCCGTAGACGGTCAGGATGCCGAGGGAAGGATCCAGGTGGGAAAGCTCGCCGGCATTTAATTCAAAAGGTGCCGAATACCGCCGGATGCCGAGCCCCTCATAGAAGGCCAGGGCTGCCCGGTTGAAGACATATAGGTCATTGTCAGGAATAATATTTTCTGCCCCGATTCCCGCATCCAGAAGGTACTGCAGGGAGTCGGCCTGGGAGACAAAGTACTTATCTATCCCGACAATATCCGCCCGCTCTTTAAGTTCTTTTTCGTAAGGCAGCAGGCGTTTTCTGAAGACATAGGGCAGGGAAACACAGATTTTCCGCCCCTTCTTCTTTTCCGCCTGCAGGGCTTCCACCGCCCCGTCTTTGATGAGGAGAAAGGCCGGAACGATAAGGTTTACCGGCATTTTCAAAGCGTTGAGCCCGGACAGCTGATTGAGGTTCATAATGGAGATATAGACTTCCTGTCCGTCATTCCTCCGGCCATGAAGTTTTTTCTCCATCTGTCCGAAGAAGTCCTCCGGCGGACAGACCGGCTTCTTTCCGTCCGGTTTCAGCTTTGCCTGCAGTTTTTCAACCGCCTCCCGCCGCAGGGCGTTGACCTTCGACATGGGAAGGAAGATGTTTTCGCCAAGCTCAATGTCGATCTTCCCGGGCGTAAAGCCTGTCCCGCCGAGCTTCAGAAGCTTCTCCCGGACTTCTGCCTCAGTTGTCGCTTTTTTTGAAGCCCTTTCTGCAATATCGCCGGTGACTTCCACAGAGACGGGAGTGCCGGCGACGAGCGCCTGCGCGAGGAGCCGCATGGATTGTCCGGCCGCAGCGGAAAAATACATGTTGACCGGAGTATCAACCCGGCCGGAAGCGGCGACGGAGGAGCCGTCTTTGAGGCCGGCGGCGCTTTTCCTTGCGAGCGCCGCCGGGTCCGAGTGAAACGAGGAATCCCCGAAGGAAATCATCTCCGGAGAGTTATTCTTCGAGTAGTAGACATGGGCGAAATTGCCCCGGTTGCCGAGGGCGCGGAGAAAGGCCATATCCTGCTCTTCGGTGGAAAATGCCCCGTCCGGATTTTCGGCAATGATGTCGAGATACTTCCGGTAGACGGATACTACCCCGGTCACATACTCCTTCGACTTCATCCGCCCTTCGATTTTCAGGGAATGGACCCCTGTCCCGCAGAGCTCCTTAAGAACCGGAAGCCCGCAAAGGTCCTTCATGGATATGGGATACTTTCCCCCGCCCGGCAGCTTCGCCCGCTCCCCGTCCAGCATGCCCTCATAGGGAAGGCGGCAGGGCTGGCCGCAGCGGCCGCGGTTAGCAGACCTCCCCCCGATCAGGCCGGAAAGATAGCAGCGCCCGGAGTAGCAGACGCACATGGCCCCGTGGACGAAGACCTCGGTCTCTATACCGGGAATGGCTGAAAGTGTCCGGATTTCATCGAGGGAAAGCTCCCTGGCCGGCACGGCCCGGGCCACCCCCAGCTTCTTCAGAAATTCATACCCGTAAGGGGAAGAAATGCACATCTGGGTCGAGGCATGCAGGGTAAGGTCCGGAAAGCAGGACCGGAGAAAGGAAAGCACGCCCATATCCTGCACGAGGACAGCGTCCAGACCTTCCTCGTAGAAGTCCTTCAAATACGAAAAAAGCCCTTCCTCGATCTCCCTGTTCTTCAGCAGGGTGTTGACCGTAAGGTAGGCCTTCTTCCCGTGTGTATGCAAAAAACGGATGGCGTCCAGTACCTCGTCATGGGAAAGGTTCCCGGCAAAGGCCCGGGCCCCGTAGAGGTCCCCTCCGAAGTAGACGGCATCAGCCCCTGAGGAAGCCGCCGCTTTTAAGATTTCGATATTGCCGGCCGGAGCCAGGAGTTCCGGCACCATCACTTGTCTCCGTCATCGGAAGGACCGAGCAGGGCGTCCTCGAGTGAAGCCTCCAGCTTGGCCTTGTTCGTAAGGAGCTCCTTCTTCTCGTCCGTCAGCTGCCGGACCTGGTCCTCCAGGCCTTCCGCCTTCATCTGGGCCCCGATCAGCTCATGCTTTAAGTCATAGATTTCCTTGTCCTTCTCGGACAGATCGCCCTCGTACTTCTCAGCCAGGGCTTTGGCCTTGAAATAGTCATCGGCGATATTGAGCTCAATAAGTGTTGAACGCATATCCGTATTCAGAAGTTTGAAATCCTCCATGGCTTCGAACTCGTCCAGCTTGCCGTTGATATAGGCGGCCACCTTCTGCAGGTACTCTTCCTCTTCGTAGCCGCTTAGCTTATATACTTTTCCGCCGATCAGAACATCCAGGCTTTTTTTCGCTGACATATAGGTCCATCCTCTGCTTTGAAGCTGGGAAATAAAAATCAATTTATTATAAAATTATTACAGAAATAAAACAAGACTTTATGAAGGCAATAGCCCGAAATGCCGGTAGCAAAGCTCTGTAGCCACCCGCCCTTTCGGGGTCCGGTTCAGGAAGCCGTTCTGTACGAGATAGGGCTCATAGACATCCTCAATGGTTCCTGCATCCTCTCCGAGGGCCGCCGCCAGGGTATCCAGGCCCACAGGCCCGCCCCCGAACTTTTCCATGATGGTCATTAAGATTCGCCGGTCGCTGTCATCAAGGCCATAGGAATCCACCTCCAGGCGGTCAAGAGCCTCTTTGGCAATGGCTTCCGTGATGACCCCGTCGTACTGGACCTGGGCGAAGTCCCTGACCCTCTTTAAAAGCCGGTTGGCCAGACGGGGCGTCCCCCGTGACCGGCGGGCCAATTCATAGGCTCCCTTGTCGTCAATCTCAACCGAAAGCTTCTTCGCCGAATTTTCAATAATCTTCTTTAAGTCCTCCGGCTCATAGAACTCGAGACGGAAGATGACCCCGAAACGGTCCCGGAGAGGGGCGCTTAAGAGGCCTGCGCGTGTTGTAGCTCCGACCAGGGTGAATTTCGGCAGATCGAGCCGAACGGACCGCCCCGTCTGCCCTTTCCCGATTATGATATCGATGGCGAAGTCCTCCATGGCCGGATACAGGACCTCTTCTACCTGCCGGTTCAGGCGGTGGATTTCGTCTATGAAAAGCACGTCGTTTTCCTGCAGGGAGGAAAGAATGGCCGCCATCTCTCCGGGCTTGGCTATGGCCGGGCCGGATGTAATCTTGATGTTTACGCCCATTTCATTGGCGATGATGCCGGAAAGGGTTGTCTTCCCGAGGCCCGGAGGCCCGTAGAAAAGGACGTGGTCCAGGGGCTCATTTCTCTCCTTCGCCGCCTGAATGTAGATTTCGAGATTCTTCTTGACCTTGTCCTGGCCTATGTAGGAGTCGAAATTCTGCGGCCGCAGGGTGTTTTCGACCGGCAGGTCTTCAGGCGTTTCACTTGTCGTAACGATGCTTCGCTTCATGGCATTTCACATATTCCGGTCCGGGCTCTATTCTGTCGCAGCCGGGAGACTTTTTGCTTTACATTATTCTCAGAGAGCCAGTTTCTTCAGGGCTTCCTTTAAAAGGCGGTTCGAATCCATATCGGCCGCCCCTTCCACGGAGTCGAGGGCCTTCAGGGCCGTGGCCGCGTCATACCCCAGGGAGGTCAGGGCCAGATAGGCGTCGTTCCGCCCGGAGTCGGCCATGACCTGGCCGGGTGTGTCGGAAACAATGGCTCCGGCATTTTCCATGAAGCCGGGGTCGATCTTGTCTTTGAGGGTCAGGATCACCATCTTCGCGGTCTTGGGCCCCACGCCCGGCGCCTTGCTTATGGCCTTGGCGTCCTCGGAAAGGATGGCAAAACGGAGGTCGTTTTCGGAAAGAACCGAAAGGATGGACATGGCCGCCTTGGGCCCCACCCCGTTTACCGTGATGAGGAGGAGGAAGAGCTCCCTCTCTCCCTTGGTCAGAAAGCCGTAGAGGCCGATTCCGTTTTCCGATACCTGAAAGTAGGTATAGATGAGGCGGGTCTCCCCTACAGGCCCCACCTTTGAAAGGTCGGACACAGGGAGAAAAATCTGGTAGCCGATGCCATTATTATCTATGACGACGGAGTCGGTGGAAATCTCAGCGACTTCCCCGCGGATATATGAATACATTTATTCCCCCTTGAACAATAATATTTTGAGCCTCGGTATGATGAGGCGGGCAAGAATTCCGATAATCAGACCTGTTATGAAGCCGGCTAAAAGCAGAACAGGCAGATAATAAGCTATCTGAAACGTGCTGACCGCAATGGCCGCTGCTGCAAGCTGCCCGGTATTATGAAACAGACCGCCGAATACAGACGTGACCACAGGTGACCCGTGAAAGACCTTCTGCACCAGGACCATGGTCGCGAAGGAAAAGGCCGCCCCGAAGAGACTGAACAACAGGCTGTAGACATTTGTAAACAAAATTCCGACAATGACGACCCGCAGAATGTTGATGCAGAGGGCCGGCACCGGTCCGAACAGATAAAGAACTACAACAATCACAATATTGGGCAGACCCAACTTCATGCCCGGCACCGCAAAAGGCAGGGGAATCAGAGCTTCCACATAGGAAAAGATTAATGCCAGGGAAAGGATAATGCCCATATAGGCCAGGCGAATTGCAGGCGATATTTTCTTCTTTTCAACCTTTTCCAATAATTGCTCCAAAAAGTTCAATTCCTGCGCAGGCAAAGAAATCTTCCTACTGCGACATGGAATCTATATCGCCGCTCTCACCGCCGCTTATCGTTACCGTGACCTTGTTTGGCAGACAGACGATGGACTGGCCTTCTTTGCTGATCTTTCCCGTGCGGACACAGATTTGATTCGGGCAGGAGGCGGATTTCATGAAGACCTCTCCGCTGGAAATCTCAACTACATTCCGTGACCCGTTTTCACCGTCAATGGTAATGGTCTTATTGACGGCCAGCGGGTACTTTCCGTATTCTTTTCCGTCCACGGTAATGACGGCTTCCGCCCCACCCTGTCTCGTGGTGTAGAAAATGCCGGCGGTTACAGCAAGGACAAGGAAAAGGACAAGCAGTACAAGGACTTCCCTCCGGGAAACCGGCCTTTGCCCGTCCTTCGATTTGGCAGAAAGTTTTCCTTCACGCTTTACATTATTCATGAAGAAACCATTTCTCCGAAGTAATAGAAGTCGTGGCTCTCCGTCAGCTTCACAGGCACTGTCTGTCCGATGAGGGACGGTGAGCCTTTGAAGTGGACGAGGGAATTATTTCCCATATGGCCGGTCACGAGAGCCGGATCGTGGGAATTTACCTCTTCCACGAGCACTTCCTGTACCTGGCCCACGTGTTTTTTCGCCTGCGTGGCGCTTGTAGTATGGATGAGATCCAGCAGGCGGTTGAAGCGGTCATGAACGATTTTCTCGGGAACGAAGTCCTCCCGTCTGGCCGCCGGCGTCCCCTCCCGGGGGGAATAGATGAAGGTGAAAGCCGAGTCGTACTGCACCTTTTCAACCACATTCATCGTCTCAAGGAAGTCCTCTTCCGTCTCTCCGGGGAAGCCCACCATGATGTCCGTCGTAATGGCTATGTCAGGCATCGCGGTCCGGATTTTGTCACAGAGCTTCAGGTAATCGTCCTTCGTATAGTGGCGGTTCATTTCGGTCAGGACCTTTGTCGAACCGGCCTGCAGGGGCAGGTGAATATGACGGCAGATTTTTTTTGAAGATGCCATTACTGAAATGAGCTCATCGGAAAGATCCTTGGGGTGGCTTGTCATGAAGCGGATCCGCTCAATTCCATCTATTTTTTCAACTTCAGATAATAATTGGGCAAAAGATACAGGTGTCTCCAGGGTCTTCCCGTAGGAATTGACGTTCTGCCCCAGGAGCATGATTTCCTTCACGCCGTCTTTTGAGAGATTTTCTATCTCCCGCAGTATATCCTTGGGTTCCCGGGACTTTTCCCGTCCGCGCACGTAAGGGACGATGCAGTAGGAGCAGAAATTGTTGCAGCCGTATGTCACATTGACGCCGGACTTGAAGGGGTACTTTCTTTCAATGGGCAGGTTCTCGACAATGGCCGGGTCGGCCTCTTCCACATCAACGACGCGCTTTTCGCCGGCAAAGGACCGGTAGAGAAGCTCTGCGAAGCGGTAAAGATTGTGGGTGCCGAAGACGAGGTCTACGAAGGGGTAGGACTTTTTGACCTTTTCCACCTCGGACTTTTCCTGCATCATGCAGCCGCAGATGCCGATTTTCATCTTCGGATTCTTTTTCTTAAACCCATGCAGCTCGCCGAGACGGCCATAGACCTTGAGATTGGCATTCTCCCGGACGGTACAAGTGTTGAAAAGGACGAGGTCGCACTCCTCAGACTCCGACTCCGTCATGCCCACATACTGAAGGATTCCCCGGAGCTTCTCGGAGTCCCGGGCGTTCATCTGGCAGCCGAAGGTCGTGACATGAAATGTCAGGGCATCGCTCCCTGTATATCCCTGCAATTCCAGCAGTTCCCGGGTCTTTTCCATGAAGTAGTACTGGCGCTCCGGCTCTGTCTCCGGTGCCCTGTCCCCCATGTTTACCTCCGGCGCCGCCGCATCCGGGAAAAAGAGATTATTTTCGTTTGACATGAATAATGTAGTGCTTTCTTTTTGGATTTTCCTGCAGGCCCCCTGAATAGCCGGGCTTCCCCGCAGTATTCTACGGCCGGACCTGGCCGTTTCCGTAGATGATATATTTTGTAGAGGTCAGGGCCTTAAGTCCCATGGGTCCTCTCGCATGCAGCTTCTGGGTTGAGATGCCGATCTCCGCCCCGAAGCCGAACTCGCCCCCGTCCGTAAATCGGGTCGAAGCATTCACATAGACACAGGCCGCGTCGACTTCGTTCAAGAACTTCTGGGCATTGGCATAGGACTCCGTGATGATGGCTTCGGAATGGCCTGTGTTGTAGCGGTTGATATGGGCTATGGCTTCATCAATTCCGGATACGGTCTTCACGGACATCTTGTAGTCCAGGTACTCCGTTCCGAAGTCGCAGTCCGTGGCCGGCATGACATCCCTACCTTTGAAATCCCCTATGGCCTTTTCATCTGCAAAGTAGTGCAGGTCGTACTTCTTCAGGCGCTCTTCAAGAAGAGGCAGATAGTCGGCCGCAATCTTTTCATGAACAACGAGGGACTCCATGGCGTTGCAGACCCCGATCCGCTGGGTCTTGGCATTTTCTATGATGGAAAGAGCCATATCGAAATCAGCTGACTCGTCAACGAAGATATGGCAGTTTCCGGTTCCTGTCTCAATTACAGGAATTGTTGCATTTGTTTTGACGGATTGAATGAGGCCGGCGCTGCCCCGGGGAATCAGGAGGTCCACATAGGCATCCTGCTTCATGAACTCCGTCGTGGCCGTCCGGTCCGTGTCCTCAATCAATGTCACATAGTTTTCGTCATAGCCCTTTTCGGTGAGGACCCTGCGGAAAATATCCGTCATTGCCTTGTTGGAATGGATGGCGTCGGAGCCGCCCTTAAGGATCGTCACATTGCCGGTTTTGAGGCAGAGAGAAAAGACGTCGGCCGTCACATTGGGTCTTGCCTCGTAGATGACGCCGATGACCCCCATGGGAACCCTCTTCTGTCCTATAGTAAGCCCGTTCGGCCGGGTCCACATGGCTATAGTCTCTCCTATGGGGTCGGGAAGAGCCACCACCTGCCGCATGCCGGCAGCAATGCCCACTATCCGCTCTTTCGTGAGGAGAAGCCGGTCCTTCATGGCGGGAGAAATGCCTTTCTCGTCAGCGTTCTTCATGTCGATGGTATTTGATGCTACAATTGTATCAGCGCTTTTCTCCAGCTCATCGGCACAGGAAGTGATGATGGCATTTTTCTCATCGGTTCCTAGGATACCCAGGCTGTACTTGGCCTCTTTTGCGCTCTTACAAATTTCTTCAACTGTTCTCATAGGCTTTCTCCAAGCAGCAGTATTCCTCAGCTAAACAGCCGGTCCGCAGATATTCCGGGATTTACTTTATTTTCATCACGAAACGAGGGTCGAGGCGATGTAGCTCAATATGTCGAAGTTCCCGTCATACTTCGGGGCAAAGAAAGTGCCTTCCTTCTCCCCGTCGAAAATCCGGTGGAGGACGCTGACGTCTTTGGCGTTCACAATCAGCATGGATACCCCTGACTGGGTGGCAATCTTCGCGGCGATGAGCTTCGTCAGCATGCCCCCGGTGCCGAAATCGCTGCCGGCCCCGGAGCCTGCCATACCCATGATGTCTTCTGTAATGTCATCGACCCGGGAAATGAGCTTCGCGTTTGGATTTTTCCGGGGGTCCGCATCATAGAGGCCGTCGATATCGGACATGAGAATAAGGCGATGGGCGGAAACGACAGAAGCCACAATAGCAGACAATGTGTCGTTGTCACCGAACTGGATATCGTAGGTCGAAATGGCGTCGTTTGCGTTGACGATCGGGATGACACCCATTTCGAAAAGCTTGTCAAAGGCGTTCTGGGCGTTCTTCCGGGCCTCGGGATTCAGGATTGTATACTTCGTCATCAGAATCTGGCCGATTTCCTGATTGTACTCTCCGAAGGCCTGCTGATAGATCATCATGAGCTTGCTCTGACCGATGGAGGCATAGGCCTGCTTTTCGGGAAGGCTCGATGGCTTGCTCTCCGCCTTCAGCATCTGCCGGCCCACGGCAATGGCCCCGGAAGAAACGAGACAGACGTCATTGCCCCGGTTCCTTATGTCCGTGAGTTCCTTGGCCAGACGCTCGATCTTTATATAGTCCGGCCGCCCCGTCTCCGGGTGCATGAGGGAATTCGAACCGATTTTCACGACAATCCGGTTCTCTTTCACCGGCCGCTCAATATACTTTTCCATCTTCAATACTTTCTGTTAGAATAATGTAAGGCGCCTTGCTTGTTCAGAAATATGCCAAAGGCGGCCTTCCGCATAATCTCTACTACTCTACCATATTTACAGGCAAAAATCACTTATTCGAAAGATATATGAAGCATATAGAAAAAATAATAATGAAAAAGCTCCTCTCTCTATTTCTTTTGCCGGGGCTTGTCCTTCCCCTGCTTACTTCCTGCGGTCTCTCGAAGAACACACCGGTCCAGAAAACGGGCTTCTTCTTCGATACCGTAATCACGGTGACCCTTTACGGGGGAGATACAAAGGAAAACGAGGAACTCCTCTCCGGCTGCATGGACCTGGCCCAAAAGTATGAAAACCTCTTTTCCGACACAAAAGCTGACTCGGACATTTCAAAGATCAATGGTGCCGGAGGGGCATGGACTTCCGTAGACCCGGAGACCGTGAAGCTCATAGAAACAGGCCTTACTTACGGGGCTCTTTCGGAGGAGATATTTTCCATCACCTGCGGGGCCCTGACGGACCTCTGGGATATCAGCACAAAGGCGGACGAATACGCCGAAAAGGGCGATGAAGCCGATATGTCGATCCCAACGGATGAAGAAATCTCTGCTGCCCTTGCCACTGTCGGCGATGCGAATGTAGAGACATCCGAAAACTACGTCAGGCTGAAAAATCCCGCCACCCGCCTGGATCTCGGCGCCGTGGCCAAGGGCTATATTGCCGACCGCATGAAGGAATATCTCGTTGAAAATAATGTAAGCTCCGCCATCATCAATCTCGGCGGCAATGTCCTGACCCTGGGGTCCCGCCCCAACGGGGACAAGTATACAATCGGCATCCAGAAGCCGTTTTCGGAAGACGGGCAGGCCGCCTTCACCCTGGATATTTCGGACAAGTCCGTCGTCACAAGCGGAAACTACCAGCGCTATTTCAGGAAGGACGGGAAGCTCTACCACCACATTCTGGACCTGACGACTGGCTATCCGGTCGAAAACGACCTCACATCGGTTACAGTCGTCACCGACGATTCCGTTGACGGGGACTGCTTGTCCACCCTTTTCTTTCTCCTGGGAGAGGATTGGGCCATGGACTATATGGAGACAAAGGACCTGACCGTTCATGCCGCCTTCATCCACGCGGACGGAAGGATTACATATTCGGAAGAGCTCAAGAATGTGCTGAAAGAAATTTAAGGCTCTTCGTAGTCCCAGCCCTCTTCTACGCCGACCCGCCGGTAGACCGCCTCCCCGTCGGGAGACACTTCTCCGCTGTCCGTAAAGCCCAGCTTCTTAAGGAGGCCTGTGGATGCTTCATTCTTCGGATTCACCCGGGCGCAGAAGCCGGAAAACTCATATTCTTCAAAGGCCCAGTCCATGATGGCTTTGCAGGCCTCTTCTGCGTACCCTCTCCGCCACCTGTCCTCCCGGATGGCATAGCCAAGTTCCGCCTCATTTTCCCGGCAGCCGGACCGGTACTCGATACCGGCTCTTCCGATGAGTTCCCCGGTCTTCTTCTCAATCACCACCCACATGCCGAAGCCGTAGAAGCCGTAGATATTATTGATGTAGTCCTGTTCATAGGCGACTTCTTCCTCATAAGGGTACAGGGGTGCGATAAAGTCCGTCATATGGGGCCCGCTGTAAAGGGCAAAGAGGTCATCGATATCCGTCATTTCTATTTCCCGCACGATGAGGCGGGGCGTTTCCAATATCTTCAAATTCTTACCAATCTTCCTGATTTACATTATTCATAAAACACTATGCCGTGTCCGGACAGAAGAATACCCCGGAGCTTTGGCACCCCGGGGTATGAAAAAGTATCTTTTGTTTGAACTTTTCACGCAGAAGCGTTTGCCGCCTTGTCCTCGTCCGCAGCGGGCGCATCTCCGATGATGTGGATGATCTTCCGCGGGCACTTTGTGACGCAGGTGCCACAGCCCGTGCACTTCGACTGGTCGATGTGGGCGATATTGTCCACGACGTGGATGGCGTCGGACGGGCAGTTCTTCTCGCAGAGGCCGCAGGCGATGCAGCCGACGGAGCAAACGTCCATGACAGCCTTGCCCTTCGTCTTGTTGCGGCAGAGAACCATCTCAGTCGCCGACTTGGGAATCATCTCGATGATGTTTCTCGGGCAGGCTTTGGCGCAGGCTCCGCAGCCCTTGCAGGCATCGGGGTCCACAAGAGAGATGCCGTCTACGATATGGATGGCGTCGAACTGGCAGGCCTGTACGCAATCCCCAAAGCCCAGGCAGCCGTAAGCACAGGACTTGGGGCCGCCACCGGGAACCAAAGTCATAGCCGAGCAGGAATTGACGCCTGAGTACTCGTACTTGTTCTTCGCGTTCTCGCATGTTCCGTTGCAGCGGACGAAAGCCACCTCGGGCTCCTTCTCTTCCGCTTCAACGCCCATGATCTTCGCAATCTCAGCCGCTACGGGAGCTCCGCCGACAGGGCACTGGCTGACCGGAGCCTCGCCGTTGGCAATGGCCTTGGCACAGCCTGAGCAGCCTGGATAGCCGCAGCCGCCGCAGTTGTTGCCGGGCAGGGCGGCAAGCACTTCCTCTTCCTTCGGGTTTGTCTCAACCTTGAATTTCTCGGACATGAAGGAAAGGAAGAATCCTAAGATGCAGCCCGTCGCTCCGACGAGCACGATAGACATAATAATACCGAATGCCATAATTTTTTCTCCCCTCCCCTCAGATGACGCCTGCGAAGCCGCAGAACGCGATAGCCATCAGGCCGGCCGTAACGACGACAATGCCGGTACCCTGGAAAGCGTCAGGGATGTCATTGTATTCCATCTTCTCCCGGATGGAAGCGAGAAGAATAATGGAAATGGCAAAGCCGACCGCCGTGCCGAAGCCGTAGATGACGCCTTCAAGAATGCCGTAGTCCTTCTGAACATTGTCGAGGGCCACACCGAGTACGGCGCAGTTCGTCGTGATCAGGGGCAGATAGACACCCAGCGCCTCATAGAGAGAATGGACATTCTTCTTTAAGAACATCTCGAGGAACTGAACCATGGCTGCGATGACCAGAATGAAGACGATGGTCTGTAGGTAGGTAAAGCCCGAAGGAACGAGGATGAACTTGTAGATGAGGCCGGTCACAAGGGACGACAGCGTGATTACGAATATAATGGCGCCGCCCATGCCGGCTGCCGTCTCCACCTTCTTCGACACGCCGAGGAAGGGGCAGAGGCCCAGGAAACGGGAAAGCACTACATTGTTCACAAGTGACGCTGATATGAAAAGGAGCAATAATTTCACGAACATCAGGAATCACTCTCCTTTCCAGAAGCAGACGCTTTGGCGGCTTCTGCTTTCTTTGCTTCAAGTACGGACTTGCCGGAGCAGGACGCTGCAAAAGGACATACCGCGCAGTCCTCACCGAGTACGCTCTCTGCGGGAGCCAGCTTCTTGCCGGTCTTCTCGAAGAGACTCTTTCTCACTTCCTTCATGACAGCTACCAGAATAGCCAGAATGAAGAAGGCGCCGGGGGCCATGATGAAGATGGAAATCGGAGTGTAGCCTGCCTTTCCGGCTGCCCGGTCAGCAAGCGGCAGAACCTGATGATCAAAAATCGTGCCGGCACCTAGGAGCTCACGGACAATACCGATGACCGTCAGGGAGCAGGTGAAGCCGAGACCCATGCCGAGGCCATCGAACAGAGACGGAATCGGAGGATTCTTTGAAGCATAGGACTCCGCCCGGCCCAGGATGATACAGTTTACGACGATCAGAGGAATATAGATACCGAGCGCGTCATAGAGGGTCGGTACAAAGCCCTGAATCAGGAACTGAACCACGGTAACGAGGGATGCAACGACTACGATATAGGCCGGCATCCGGACCCTGTCGGGAATGATGTTCCGGAGCAGGGAAATGAGAAGATTTGAAAGCGCCAGAACGACTGTAGTGGAAAGACCCATGCCGAGACCGTTTATGGCAGATGTCGTAACGGCCAGGGTCGGGCACATACCCAGCATCAGGACGAATGTGGGATTTTCCTTGATGATACCGTTCTGAAGACGCTCAAGAGGTTTGTTCATTGTGCGCCTCCTTCTAAGGACTCAAAGTAAGCGAAGCCGCCGTTGATACCCTTTGTCATGCAGCGGGACGTAATCGTGGCGCCGGAGATGGCGACGATGTCACCGCCGTCCTTGGCAACGGCAT
>CAZOYS010000022.1:0-18069 GCA_964584155.1 uncultured Lachnospiraceae bacterium | reverse complement strand
TGGAAGTGGCCTGGCTGTCCGGCCTTCTCGCAGGAGAGGTTGGAGAGAATGTCCGTGTGGCAAAGCGCGCGGGGCTGCTTCATGATATCGGAAAAGCTGTGGATCACGAGCGGGAAGGCTCTCATGTCCAGCTCGGTGTGGAGATCTGCAAGAAGTACAAGGAGGCTCCCGTCATTGTCAATGCGGTAGCCGCCCACCACGGTGATACGGACCCTGAGTCCCTGATTGCCGTACTGGTGCAGGCTGCGGATACTATCAGTGCAGCCCGGCCCGGTGCCCGCAGAGAGACGCTGGATGCCTATACCCAGAGACTTTCACAGCTTGAAGAGATTACAAATGAATTCAAAGGTGTTGAGAAATCCTATGCCATTCAGGCAGGCCGCGAGGTTCGTGTCATGGTAGTTCCTGAGCAGGTTTCTGATGCCGATATGGTGATCCTCGCCAGAGATATCTCGAAGAGAATCGAAGACGAGCTCCAGTATCCGGGTCAGATCAAGGTCAATGTGATCAGAGAATCCAGAGTTACGGATTACGCAAAATAAGCTGAGCAAACAATCGTGCTCCGCAGATGGTGACATCTGCGGAGCATTCTTTTTCCCGCCGGAGGGGCAGTTCGCAGGTCCGGAGAAAAAGCATGAAACAGGCGGGAGATTTTTTTAGGAATCGGAGGCTCACTATGGAACACGTGGAAAGAATCAATAGGACCCTGGTTCGGAAGGGCTCAATACTTGACATATATGATGATGAGGTGCGGCTTCCGGACGGGAGTATAGAGCACTGGGACTTCGTGGCCCACAGGAAGGGGGCGGCTTCCGTGGTGGCTGTCCTGCCGGACGGCCGCATTCTTCTGGTCCGCCAGTACCGGCCGGCCCTGGACCGCTATACCTGGGAACTGCCGGCGGGCTGCCGCGATACGCCGGATGAGGACACCCGTCTGACTGCAATCCGTGAGCTTCGGGAGGAAACAGGGTGCGAGTCGGATGACGTGACGAAGCTGCTTTCTCTGAAGACGACCGTGGCCTTCTGCAATGAGCTTGTGGACGTCTACCTGGCCCGGAATATCAGAAAAGTCGGAGACCAGGAACTCGACCCTGCCGAGTCCATTTCCCTGAAAGCCTTCGAACCGCAAGAGCTTAAGAGAATGATCTTTGACTTTACCATACAGGATGGAAAGACTGTAGCAGGAATTATGGCCTATTTGACCTTATTAAGCGGCAAGTGATACAATCGAGAAAAATTCCGAAAGGATAATTTTTTATCATGAGCGTATATTTGATTGATTATGAGAATGTGAATTTCACGGGTCTCGAGGGAGTGGCGAATCTGACTCCTACAGACGAGGTCATCCTCTTCTACAGCAATGCGGCCTCCACGATTCCGATGAATCTTCACATCGACGTGCAGAAGTCCGGTGCCCGGATGCAGTATATCCGCATAGAACGGACCGGGAAGAACTATCTGGATTTCCAGCTGGCCGCCCTGTCCGGCTACCTTGTCGGAACGACGGACCAGACGGACTTCGTCGTCATCAGCCGGGACACGGGCTTTGATTCGGTTCTCGACCTCTGGAACAAGCAGGACTTCGTGGGCCGGACCCTGACCTTCCGCCGGCAGGATTCCATCGGCGGGAACATCCCCGTCAAGCCCCGGAAGAAGCGGGCGAAGAAGGCGGCAGTGAAGACGGCCGTGAAAGAAACGGAGAAGCAGGAAAATATTCCGGCTGAAAAGAACAGCAGCAAAAAGAAGCCCCAGGCAAAGAAATCGTCTGGACAGACGAAGAAAGCTGCCCCTGTTAAAAAGGCTCCGGAGAAGGCAGCGCCTGCAGTACTACCGGCTGTCGCCTCAGCCCAGAACGAAAAGCGGGAACCCCTTTCCAATACGGAGAAGAAGGACATCCGGACGGCCGTGAAGGAACTGAAATTAAAACCCACGGATTATACGAAGATTTACCGGACATTCGAAAAGGTCCGGGACAAGCAGACCTACAACAATACCCTTGTGAAGGTCTTCAAGAATCAGGAACTGGGAAATCGGATTTACAAGGCCACCCTGCCTGTATTCACGGGCCGCAATGCCTGAGACAATATGAAGGAAGAAGAGAAGGAAAAAAAGAAAAAGGGGAAAAAGCCACTTATAATCATTCTCATTCTGGCTGCTGCTTTTGCGGCAGCCCTCTTTTTCATGCTCGGGAACCGAAAGGAAGAAACGGAAAGCGACATCGAGACTGCAAAGGTCACCCGGCGGACGGTGGTCAAAAGCGTGGCGGCGAACGGCACCCTGGTATCTACGGACAGTCACGAGGTGACAGCTCCCGGCATGCTGGCCCAGAAGATTCTGTCCGTTTCCGTGGAGCCCGGAGACCGGGTCAGCGCAGGCGATACGATCTGTACATTCGATACTTCGGGGATGGAGAGCCAGAAGGCGGACCTTAAGGCCCAGATTGCCGAAGCCCAGAAGAACAAGGCGGACCGGCAGGCCCGGGCGGCGGCTGATGCGGCCAAGAGCGAGGAGGAGAGGAAGGCTTCCATTGCTTCCGCTGAAAGCTCCCTGAAACAGGCTCAGGAGGCCCTGGATCAGGCAAAGACCGATGAGGCCCAGGCTGAGAGTCAGTATGACAGCTATATTGCCGGAGGCGGAAACGAAAACGATGCGGCAGCCACGGTTCTTTCCGCGGTTCTCGCCGGCCGCAAGGCGGCTGTGACGGCGGCCCAGGCCACGGTGAATACGCTGACGGACCGGCTCGCTTCCCTGCAGGCTCCGGCCGATACCTCCAATATCCTGCTGGATACCTATTACGCCACTATGGACACCATGATTCAGACCCTGACGGATTCCGTGGCGGCCATAGATGCCCGGATTGCCGCGGCAGCGATTACAGCTCCGGCGGACGGCCTTGTGACAGAGGTATCCGCGAAGGCCGGAGAGACCTATACAGGCGGGACCCTGGCCCTTATTGAACTAGACTCCTCCCTCATGGTGGAAGCAGAAGTCGGGGAGTATGATATTCCTGATGTCACGACCGGTATGCGGGCCGTGATCAAGACGGAGGCGACCAGGGACGAGGAACTTTCCGGTACGGTCACCTATGTGGCGCCCAAGCCTGAGAGCAGCAGTACGAGCGGGCTCTCAGGCCTTACCGGTTTGCTTTCCGGTTCAAATACCATAGATATGTCTTCCCTGACAGGTGCTTCTTCCGGGGCGGAATACCCGGTGAAGATTTCCCTCGACAGCATGAACGACCGTCTCCGTCTGGGAATGAATGCCCGGGTCTCCATAGTGACCGAGGAGGCGAAGGATGTGCTGACGGTCCCCTATGATGCGGTGCAGGAGGACGATGACGGGAACAGCTTTGTCGAGGTGCCGGTGCGGACAAAGGACAGGCACGGGAAGGAGACGGTATCCACGAAGCGGGTCTCCGTCACGAAGGGCCTGGAAGGCACCTATTATATTGAACTTACGTCCGATACCCTGAAAGAGGGGGATGAAGTCGTTGTGCCCAAGAGCGATACGGGTGACAGCGTCGACGACATCCTGAACATCATGGGTTCCGGCGCGGGACTTTAAGTCCCTGCATGGTTTATGTTTTACATTATTCTGAAGCGGTATCCGGGCCGGGAAGCGGCATGTGAGAGGCGGAGCCTATGAATCTTCTCGACAATCTGGTGCTTGCGCTCACAAGCCTGAAATCCAACAAGATGCGCTCCTTCCTGACCATGCTGGGCATCATCATTGGCATTGCGGCCGTCATCGCCATCCTGACGGTCGGCAATTCCGTCACGGCCAATGTCTCGGACATGATGCAGGGCTTCGGGGCCAATGACATCTTTGTCATGGTCGTGGACAGGGACAGCGACGAGGACCTTTCGGCTGCGGATATAGAGCATCTGACCGTTGACGGGCTCAAGTTCGGGGATACCTCTTCTTCCTCCGATAAGTCCGATGACGACTATATTACGACGGATATGGTCCGGGACCTCTGCAATGAGCTTCCCGACATCTATGCCGTCAATCTGAGTCATACAGTGGGGAACGGCACCGTGACGAATGAAGGCCTGTCTTCAAAGGCCTCCGTCACAGGTGTGACCGCCGGTTTCTTCCTCACGAATTCCATTGACATTCAGGCGGGAGCCTTCTTTTCCCAGGCGGATTTTGCCGACGCCAGAAAGACCTGTCTCATAGATGTTTCCACGGCGGAGGACCTCTTCGGCAGCGCGGAGGAGGCGGTCGGGAAGGAAGTGGAGGTCAGCGGGGACTTCGGGAATACCACGCTGACCGTGGCCGGCGTCTTCAAGCGGCAGGTGCAGAGCGGGATGATGATGACTGGCTTAATGTCCACCATGCTCTACCTCCCCCTCAATACCTCCCGGGCCATTGACAACAGCGAGGGCCGCTATTCTTATATCGAAATCTCGACGAGGTCCGGGGTCAGCCCGGATGACCTGAAGGCACAGATCCGGACCTTCTTCGCTCCTTATTTCTCCGGCAATGAGAAGTACCGGGTGGCGGTTTTTACGCTGGAAAGCCTCCTGGACATGTTTTACCGGACGATGAACCTGATCACGATGGCCATATCCGTCATTGCGGGCATAGCCCTCCTCGTCGGCGGCATCGGGGTCATGAATATCATGCTGGTTTCCGTGACGGAGCGGACGCGGGAAATAGGGACCCGCAAGGCCCTGGGCGCTCCGAATTCCGCTATCCGGCAGCAGTTCATCGTCGAAGCCATGATCATCTGCCTCATCGGGGGCATAATCGGGGTCATTCTGGGCATATTCCTGGGCACAGTGATTACGAATGCCCTCGGCTATCCGGCCTCGCCTTCTGTCGGCGGAATCGTCGTCTCACTCGGAGTATCTACGGCCATCGGCCTCTTTTTCGGCTATTTCCCTGCGGACAGGGCTGCCCGCCTGAGCCCCATTGATGCTCTTCGATATGAATAATATAAAGCAGCTGTTCCGGACGGACCTCCTGTCCTGCAGGTCCCGTCCCGAAAGAAGCACACCGGAGGAACCTTCATGATTGACGGAAAAACGCGTCTTATCTGTCTGCTCGGCCATCCCGTGGCCCATTCCCTGTCCCCGGCCATGCACAATGCGGCCTTCGAAAAACTGGACCTGCCCTATGCCTATCTGGCCTTTGACTGCGTGCCGGAAAATCTGCCGATGGTCATCTCAGGCCTGAAGCAGTTGAATTTCCGCGGGGCCAATCTGACCATGCCCTTAAAGACATCTGTCCTTCCCCTCTGTGATGAGCTTTCCCTGGTATCGCAGATTGCAGGATCTGTCAATACCCTCCTGTACCGGGACGATGGCAGTCTCTTCGGGACGACGACGGACGGGGTCGGCCTTACGGCCTCCCTTAAGAACCAGGGGGCGGAGTATGTCGGGCGGCACGTCACTATTCTCGGGGCAGGCGGGGCGGCGACCTCCATTGCAGCCCAGATTGCCGTGGACGGGGCATCCGCCATCACGATTTTTCAGCGGAAATCGAAAACCTTTGAACGCGCGGAGGTCTTTGCCGGCCGCATTAATGCCCATACCCGCTGCCGGGCCGAAGTCATTGACCTTGCCGACAGGGATGCGCTGAAAAACAGCCTATCGGACAGCAGCGTCCTCATCAATGCCACGAATGTGGGTATGGGAGACGACCGGACTTCTCTGGTGCCGGAAGAATTTTTACTGCCGGGACTCTTCGTTTATGATATTATTTATGAGCCTGCGGAGACGACTCTGCTTCGGACAGCACGGGAAAAGGCCCTTCGGACATCGAACGGGGCCGACATGCTCCTCTTCCAGGGGGCGGCGTCTTTTCACTGCTGGACAGGGCAGGATATGCCGCTTGAGTATGTGAGAAATAAGGTTTTTTCAAGGAAAGGTTAGTATGAGTTTCAAGTATATCCGTCCCATGCCGACGCCGGAAGAGGTGGCGAAGGAACTGCCCCTGACGAAAGAAGAGAAGGAACTGAAGGCGAAGAGGGACCGGGAGGTGGCCGACATCATCACGGGGGCGGACGACCGCTTCCTCGTCATCATCGGCCCCTGCAGCGCGGACAATGAAGACGCCGTCATCGAGTATATAAGCCGCCTTGCCTCCGTGGCTGAAAAGGTGAAGGAGCGGGTCCTGATCGTTCCCCGGATCTATACGAACAAACCCCGGACGACAGGCGAAGGTTATAAGGGCATTGCGTCCCAGCCCGACCCCACGAAGGCTCCGGACATGGTGGAAGGTCTTATGGCCATGCGCCATATGCATATCCGTTCCATCCGGGAGACCGGTCTCACAGCTGCGGACGAGATGCTCTACCCTGAGAACTGGCCCTATGTGGAGGACCTTCTTTCCTATGTGGCCATAGGGGCCCGGTCCGTGGAGGACCAGCACCACAGGCTGACGGTCTCCGGCTTCGATGTGGCGTCCGGCATGAAGAATCCCACGTCCGGCGACTTTGCCGTCATGCTGAACTCTGTCTATGCGGCTCAGCATCCCCACCACTTCGTCTTTTCCGGCCATGAGGTCGAGACCAGCGGAAATCCCCTGGCCCACACGATTCTCCGAGGGGCGGTTTCTAAGCACGGGAACAACACCCAGAACTACCACTACGAGGACCTGATCCGTCTTTATGACATGTATCAGAAGATGGATGTCGTGAATCCGGCAGCTGTTGTCGACGCAAACCATTCGAATTCCGGCAAGGACTATATTCAGCAGGTCCGTATCGTGGAAGAGGTCCTGCACAACAGGAAGCACAGCGACGAAATCCGTTCCCTTGTGAAGGGCGTCATGATAGAAAGCTACCTGATTGCCGGAAACCAGAAGATCAGCGACCACCAGACCTACGGCCAGTCCATCACGGATGCCTGCCTGGGCTGGACGGAATCCGAGCGGCTGATTTATGAAATTGCGGACAAGGTCTGACGGTCAGATGCCCGGACGGACCGGAACATGTGAACTTTTCTTCAGAAACATATTACAGCAGAACTTTCAGGGGAGGAAAACGAGTTGGGATTTACAATCAAAGGAGTGACATTTGACCGGGAAAAGGCGCCGGTCATCTGCGTGCCCGTTGTGGCGGAAAAGAAGGAACGGATTCTCGAGGAGATGACAAGCCTCGTTGACAGCGGCATTTCCATGATCGAGTGGAGGGCCGACTATTTCGAAGGGGTCGGGAATCCGAAAGCCATAGAAGAAGTCCTGAAGGCGGCCCGGAGCATCGTGAAGAATACGGTTCTCCTCTTCACGGTCCGCACGAAGTTTGAAGGCGGGCAGTTCGAAGGAGATCAGGAAGCCTATATCAACGCCATTGATGCGGCCGTTTCCACGGGCGTCTGCGATATGGCCGATATTGAGTTTCTCTCTGTTCAGGATCCCAAGAATGTCGTCGACATCGTGCACAGCAACTCTTCGGCAAAGGTCATCCTTTCCCACCATGATTTTGAGGCGACGGAGGAGGAAGAGGTCCTGGCCGGACAGCTTGAAGACATGAATTCCGTCGGTGCCGATATCGTGAAGCTGGCGGTCATGCCCCAGACCATAGGGGATGTGCTGACCCTTCTCTATGCCACGGTCGGCTTTGCCGCGGCCTATCCGGATTCCCTTCTTGTCTCCATGTCCATGGGGAAGGAGGGCATGATTTCCCGCATCAGCGGAGAGATATTCGGAAGCTGCATCACATTTGCTTCCATGGGACCTTCGAGCGCTCCGGGTCAGCTTCCCTACGAAGACTGCCGGTCCATGATCGGACTCATTCACAGGAATCTGCAGAAGTCCTGACAAAAAAACGTAAAAACGAACCGCGAAACAGAAGGCGGCTGCATCGCTATATGAAAAAGAAACAGCACATCTACCTCATCGGCTTCATGGGGGCGGGAAAAAGCACTGTGGCGAAGGCCCTTTCAAAAGAGACCGGTCTGCCGGTGGTGGAAATGGATGACGAGCTCGTCCGCCGGGCCGGCATGTCCATCAACGAAATCTTTTCTTCAAAGGGGGAAGCGGCCTTCCGGCAGATGGAGAGCTCCCTGCTTCTTGAAATCACAAAGGGCGCTCCGGCCATCGTCTCCTGCGGGGGCGGCCTCGTCAAGGATGAGAATAATGTAAAGCGCATGAGAGCGGACGGGACTATTGTCTTCCTGACCG
Organism: uncultured Lachnospiraceae bacterium; assembly: GCA_964584155.1. Taxonomy (GTDB): domain Bacteria; phylum Bacillota; class Clostridia; order Lachnospirales; family Lachnospiraceae; genus RUG306. Next base: position 9,939 of record CAZOYS010000022.1, on the reverse strand, counting down.
CCGCGGCAGAGACCATTCTTTCCCGGGTGGCCGGCGATCATTCGAGACCTCTTCTGGAAGGAAAGCACGACATCGCCTCAATTTCGGCAATGATTGATGAGCGGGCTCCCCTCTATGAAAGGGCGGCGGATATTCGGGTTCCCGTGGACAGCCGGACACCGGAAGCCATTGCGGATGAGATTTTGGTTGACTTGAGTGACGATAATTGCTAGAATAAACAGGCTGTCGGAAAAGCAACAGATGAGCCGGCAGCGGAAATTTTTGTTCCTGCCATGGCGTTTTACATTAGTCATGGGAAGGAAGAAGCCTGTGGAAGTAGCCCAGCTGGATAGAGCGCCAGACTCCGACTCTGGAGGCCGAGGGTTCGAATCCCTTCTTCCACATTTTAATTGAACACTACATGTTTTTTGAGGGACTGCATTCGATTTCGGGAGGCAGTCCATCTGCTTATATGGAGAGATTTTCATGTCTGCTGTGATTGAATATATCCGGAAATTCCGCCGCTTTTTCGCTGCCGGCCTTGTCGGCTGCCTCATGCTTGTCATGCTGGGAACGGGCATTGATGCCATGGCTGTCGAGAAGGACCCGGTTCAGAATGTCTACCAGTCCTACTCGGACGAGAAGGAAAACAAGGAACTGAACGCCCTTCTGAATACGTATTATGAAGCAGTGGCGACGAATGACGTCGATGCCCTGAAGGCTGTTGCGACGCCTTTTTCCGACTCCGAGCTTTCCTATATCGCCATGATGAGCGAGTACATAGATTCCTATGCCGTCGATCAGGTCTATTCGAAGAACGGTCTGACGGACGGCTCCTATCTCGTCAGTGTGGCGGTGGACATGAAGTTCGGCGGCATCGACACCCCGGCCCCCGGCCTTGACTTTTTCTATGTGGAGACAGACCCTGACAGCGGGAAGCTCTATATCAACAATCTCTATTCCACATACAATATCAACAATAATGAAAATCCCGTCGATTCCCAGGTCGCAACCATGATCGCGGAATTCGAGCAGCAGGAGGATGTCCTCGCCCTGCAGGCCGAGGTTCAGAAGAAGTACAACGAGGCCGTCATTGAGGACGGGAATCTGAAGACATTTATGGAGTCCACCCTGCAGGACAAGATCACGGAATGGGCCACAAATTACCAGCAGTCCCTGAAGGACGCCGAAGATGCCAAGGCCCAGGCGGAAGCGGAAGCCGCGGCCGCTGCAGCCAAGGCGGAAGAGGAAAAGAAGGCGGCCGAGGAGAAGGCAGCTGCGGATGCTGCGGCTGCAGAGGAAGCGAAGAAGGCCGAAGAGGCGGCGGCAGCAGCTGAAGCCCAGCTGGAAGCCACCGGATTCAAGGTCATCACGGCGGACAAGGTCAATCTCCGCCAGGCTGCCGACCAGTCTTCCCAGTCCCTTGCCATGCTGGAAAACTGCACCATGCTCACTAAGTTCAAGGATGAGGGTGAGTGGTCCTACGTCGATTACAGCGGGACGAAGGGCTATGTGAAGACCGCTTACCTGGCCGGAGTCACATCTTCTGCCGGACGTGATGTGACGCTTCAGACATCCATCAATATCCGGGCCACTATGTCCGAGTCCTCGACGAAGCTGGCCCTGGCCAAGGCCGGAATCAAGATGCACGTGAATTATGATTTTACGAACGGATGGAGTCAGGTTCAGCTGACACCGGACAAGGTGGGGTATGCCCATACGGAGTACCTGCATTAAGCGAAGCGGTCGTGGAGAAGACATTTTTCCGTAGAGAGTTGTGATATGCCTGTAGACAGCGAAAAAACCGGCGTCCGCCTGAACAAGTTTATCGCCGATGCAGGACTCTGCTCCCGCAGGAAGGCGGATGAGCTGATTGCTTCCGGGCAGATTGCAGTGAACGGAGAGACAGCCGTTCCCGGTACGAGAGTGCTGCCGGGCGACCGGGTATATTTCGGGCAGCAGGAGCTGGTCCGTCAGGAGGAGAATGTTCTCCTCCTTTTTCATAAGCCGGCAGGTCTTGTCTGTACGGCGGAGAAGCGGGAGAAGAATAATGTAATCGCTTACATCGACTACCCCGTCCGCATTTACCCCATCGGCCGCCTGGACAAGGATTCTACGGGACTTCTCCTTCTGACAAACCATGGGGACTTCTTCAACGACATCATGAAGGCCCGGGAGTTTCACGAGAAGGAATACGTCGTAACCGTCAATAAGCCAGTCACGGCTGAGTTCCTGACGGCCATGGCTTCCGGGGTCTTTCTTTCGGAGCTCGGAGAGACGACGCGGCCGTGCAGGGCCTGGAAGACGGGAGAGAAGGAGTTTCACATTATTCTGACCCAGGGGCTGAACCGGCAGATCCGCCGCATGTGCGGGGAGTTTTCATATCGCGTGGACTCTCTCTGCCGGATCCGGATCATGAATCTGACCCTGGACGGCCTTCCTGTCGGGGCCTACCGGCAGATTACGGAAGAGGAAAAGGCCGGGCTAGAGGCGGAGCTCGGGAAGAAATTATGGTAGATAAGACTGAGATAAAAAACCGCATAGAGGCCCTTAGAAGCGAGCTCGAGTACCACAATAAGCTCTACTACGACAATGACGCCCCGGAGATTTCCGACTACGAGTACGACATGATGCTGGAGGAATTGAAGAAACTCGAGGCGGAGAATCCGGAGTTTTACGATGCTTCTTCTCCGACCGTCCACGTGGGCGGCGACGCGAAGCGGGAGGCCGGCGTCCTTGTCCGCCACAATGTTCCCATGCTCTCTCTGGAGGACGTCTTCTCGAAAGAGGACGTCGTGAACTTTGTCTCCGAGGTCAGAAGCCAGTTCAGGGACCCGGAGTTCGTCGTCGAATACAAGATTGACGGCCTTTCCATGACCCTCCGCTATGAGAAGGGAAATCTCGTCCTGGCCGAGACCCGGGGCGACGGCATAGAATTCGGGGAGGACGTGACGGCGAACGCCCGCGTCATTCCGGATATCGTGCAGCACCTTTCCGGCGATGTCCCGGACTACCTTGAAATCCGGGGCGAAGTCTATATGACGAAGGAGAACTTCGAAAAGACGAATGCCGCGGCGGAAGCAGCGGGAAAGCAGGTCTTCCAGAATCCGAGAAACTGCGCGGCCGGGACGCTGAGGCAGCTCGACTCCCGCATTGTGGCCGAGCGCGGGCTCAATATGTTTATTTTCAACCTCCAGCAGGTGAAAGGGCTTACATTTCCTACCCATACGGCAGCCTATGATTTCATGCACGAAAAGGGCATCCGGACCATAGAAAACTACAGGGTCTGCCGCACGGCGGACGAGGTCTGGGAGGCCATATGCGCCATCGGGGACGAGCGGGAGAATCTCGCCTATGATATAGACGGGGCTGTTGTGAAAATCAATTCCTTTGCCCAGAGAGACGCCCTCGGCAATACGGCCAAGGTCCCCCGCTGGGCCGTGGCCTACAAGTATCCGCCCGAGGAGAAGGAAGCTGTCATCACGGACATAGAGCTTTCCGTCGGACGGACGGGCCGGGTCAATCCGACTGCCGTCTTCACCCCGGTCCGCCTCTGCGGGACGACCGTGAGCCGGGCTACCCTGCACAATCAGGACTTCATTGACAAGCTGGATATCGGAATCGGCGATACCGTGAAGGTCTTTAAGTCCGGGGAAATCATTCCGAAAATCCGCTCCGTCGTTCATGAGAAGCGGCCGGATGGTGTAAGCACATTTAAAATTCCGGACCGGTGTCCCGTCTGCGGGGCTGTCCTCGTCCGGGAGGCCGATACGGCGGACATCCGCTGTCCTTCCGCCTCCTGTCCGGCCCAGCTTGTAAGGAATATCATAAATTTCGTCAGCCGGGACGCCATGGACATCAAGGGGCTCGGAGACGTCTATATTGAAAAGCTGATCGCAGACGGTTATATCAAAGACGTCGGGGATATCTACGGACTTGCCGGGAAGAAAGACGCCCTGATTGAGTCCGGCATCATGGGCCGGGAGAAGAATGTGACGAAGCTTCTTGCCGCCATCGATGATTCCCGCTCAAATCCCCCGGAAAAGCTCCTTACGGGGCTTGGCATCAGCAATGTGGGGAAATCCGCGGCGAAGGAACTCATGGCCCATTTCGGCTCATTTGACGCCCTGATGGCAGCAGCGGCATCTCCCCTCTATGAGGACGAAATCACCCGGGTTCAGGATATCGGCGCCGTCACGGCGCGCTGCATTCACGACTATTTCGCCGAGGAAGAAAACAAGGCCCTGATTGAAAAGCTGAAAGGCTATGACGTCAATATGGAGGCCCTTTCCGAAGCCCCCGCGGCCGGAAGCCAGTTTGCCGGCATGACGGTGGTGATTACGGGCACCCTGCCTACGATGGGGCGGACGGAGGCTACAGCCTATGTCGAATCCCGGGGCGGAAAAGTCACGGGCTCCGTCTCGAAGAAGACGACATTCCTCGTGGCCGGAGAGGCTGCCGGGTCGAAGCTTGCAAAGGCGCAGGAGCTCGGCATTGAAATCATAGATGAGGCGGAGCTCATTCGGAGAGGGTCCTGACAGCGGATCCGGAAAGTGATATGCTTCGTACTGTGTAAGGGCTTACATTAGTCATAGAGAAAGGGCACTGGAATGCCGATCAAGATTCAGAACGATCTGCCTGTAAAGCAGATTCTTGAAGATGAAAATATATTCGTCATGGACGACCGCCGGGCCACCCATCAGGATATCCGGCCCATCGAAATCTGTATCCTGAACCTCATGCCCCTGAAGGAGGATACGGAGCTGCAGATTCTGCGCATGCTTTCGAATACGCCCCTGCAGGTCAATGTCTCCTTCATGATGACGACGAGCCATGAGGCGAAGCACACGTCCATGAGCCACCTGAACAAGTTCTATGACACGTTTGACGATGTGAAGGACCGTTATTTCGACGGCTTCATCATCACGGGAGCCCCTGTCGAGCAGATGCCCTTCGAAGAGGTGGACTACTGGCCGGAGATGGAAAAAATCCTCGAGTGGACGAAGACCCATGTGACGTCGACCCTCCACCTCTGCTGGGGAGCCCAGGCCGGTCTTTACTACCATTACGGGATCAAAAAAGATGACCTTCCGGAGAAGCTTTTCGGCGTCTATCCCCACCGGGTGCAGCACCGGAGGGTTCCCCTGGTAAGAGGCTTTGACGACTACTTCATGGCCCCCCATTCCCGCTGGACGGAGAGCGACCGGGAGCAGATCCGGGCAAACGGAAATCTCATGGTTCTGGCGGAATCCCCGGAGGCCGGCGTTTTTCTTATCATGAATAATGACGGCTCGCAGATTTTCTGCATGGGCCATCCCGAATACGACCGCATGACCCTGGATAAGGAATATAAGAGGGATCTGGCGGCAGGAATTCCCATTCATAAGCCGCTCAACTACTATCCCGGGGACGATGAAAACGAAAAGCCCCTGCTCCAGTGGAGAGGCCATGCGAATACCTTCTATACGAACTGGCTGAACTACTATGTCTATCAGAATACGCCCTATATTTTTCTGGGGCGGGATTCGTAAGTTTCACACAAACGGCATCCATGGAAAAAGGACTGCGGGATTTCCGCAGTCCTTTTTTCCGTGTGTGAGTATTCAAAAATTGTAAGGGCTTTCAGCGTTTGACCTCGGCAGAGCCGTTACTGTTCATGAGGGCATGAACATCGTCAATGGAAACCATATTGAAGTCGCCCTCGACCGTATGCTTGAGGCAGCCTGCAGCGGAGGCGAAGTCCAGACGCTTCTGGGCGTCGTACCCCAAAAGCTCTGCCGCGATGAAACCGCCGCAGAAGGCATCTCCGCAGCCGATGGTGTCGACGATTTCTATATTCATGACCTTGCCCCAGTGGAAGCCGTCAGAGTCGAGAAGCATGGCGTCCCAGAGGCCTTTTCCGGCGGTCAGGGTCCGCCGCCGCATGACGGCGACCTCGTCGAAACCGAACGTATCTTTAAGGCGCTGTGCCACGGACTGGAAGTTCCAGAGGTCGGGCTTTCCTTCGGGAATCGGGGCATCATCGGGATAGAGGCCGAAGATTTCGGCGTCGTCGTCCGATGTGATGCAGACATCGGAGTACTTGCAGAGTTCCTTCATGGCTTCTCCGGCTTCTTCACGGGTCCACATACGGCCCCGGTAGTTTAAGTCGACGGAGACCCGGAGCCCGTGCTCCTTGGCGGCTTTGACGGCAGCCAGGCAGATTTCCCGGGCAGTGGGAGAGAGGGCAGGCGTGATGCCGGACCAGTGGAACCAGTCCTTGTCTTCAAAAATTCTGTCCCAGTCGAAGTCCGTGGGAGCGGCCTCTGCCATGGAGGAGTGCCTGCGGTCATAGACAATCTGGGCCGGCCGCATGCCGGCTCCCCTCTCGAAGAAGTAGGTACCGATTCGTTCTCCGCCCCGGGCAATATAGTCCGTACCTATGCCCCATTTGCGGAGGGAGTTGACGGCCGCCGTGCCGATGTCATGGGCAGGGAGCTTCGTGACGTAATAGGCGTCAATGCCGTAGTTTCTTGCAGATACAGCGACATTCGCCTCAGCCCCGCCGAAGATGGCTTCAAATGTCTCCGTCTGAATCAGCTTCAGGTGTCCGGGAGGTGTGAAGCGGAGAAGGAGTTCCCCGAGGGTTACGAGTTTTTTCATATTTTACAGTCCTTTTCCTTGCTTGAAATGTAAGTGCTTACAATTATTTTGAATGAACTTTCTTTACAACGGCTGCAGCCTCTGCGGTAATCTTTTCGATTTCGTCGAACTTACCGCCGTTGATCAGGTCCTTCTTCACCATCCAGGTGCCGCCGCAGCAGACAATCTTGTCATAGGAAAGATACTCTTCGACGTTTGCCGTGTTGACGCCGCCTGTCGGCATGAAGACCATGTGGTTGTAGGGTCCGGCCAGAGCCTTGATGGTCTTTAAGCCCCCCATGGCTTCCGCGGGGAAGAATTTCACGAAGTCAAGGCCGAGGGAAAGGGCCTGCTCGATTTCACTGGCCGTCGCAATGCCGGGGGTCATGGGAACGCCTTTGGACTGAACGTACTTCACAATTTCAGGATTGAGGCCGGGAGAGACGATGAACTTCGCCCCGGCAGCAATAGCCCGGTCAGCCTGTTCCGTCGTAAGGACGGTGCCGGCCCCGACCAGCATGTCGGGAAATTTTTGAGCCATGGTCCGGATGGTTTCCTCAGCGGCTGCTGTCCGGAAAGTCACCTCTGCGGCCGGAAGACCGCCCTGCATGAGGGCCTTCCCCAGGGGTTCGGCATCCTTTGCATCGTCAATCGCTACGACCGGAATGATGCCGATTTCATGAAAGCGATTTTTTACTTCTTCGATTGTCATTTCTTTCTCCTTCATGTAACTGTTTACAGGTTTTCAATTTTCAGGATATAAAAACAAAAGTCCGCCAATCATCGTCCTCAGATAACTTCATGCTTCAGCCACTTTTCTCCCTGGAAGCGGCGGGTGAAAAAAACGGCCCGGACGCACCAGTCTACAGCCATTCCGATCCACACGGCAAGGGGTCCCATATGAAAGACCCGGATCAGGATGACGACTGTTGCCACCCGGAAAATCCACATGGTGGCTGACGAGAGAAACATGGAATAGCGGACGTCTCCCGCCGCCCGGAGTCCGTAGGGTATTGTAAATGAAAGGGGCCAGACGAGAGGCTTTGCGATGGAGATGAATATCAGCATCGAAAAGCAGAGGTCACTTGACCGGCTTTCGAGTCCGGAAAGAAGCATCACGGGCTTTGAAATGGCAAGCACAATAAGGCAGGAGGCGAGGATGACTATATAGGAAAGCTCAGTCAGCTTTACGATATAGTATTTCGCTTCTTCTTTTCTCCCTGCTCCGAGCGCCTGGCCGACAATGGTCATGAGGCCGAGGCCGACGCCGATGCCGGCGACCCCGTTTACATTTTCAAAGATTACAGCCAGAGCCTGGGCGGCAATGGCATAGGTGGGCAGGGTCGACACCGTGGACTGAATGGCCAGTTTTCCGAACTGGAACATGCCGTTTTCAAGGCCGGAAGGGACGCTGATGGTCAGGATCCGCCGGATTGTGCCCCAGTGGGGTTTCGTCCGGTAGCGGCGGATGAAAATCGCATTTCTTTCGTTCCGGAGGGCGATGAATACGGCGACGAAGCAGAAGCAGCGGGAAGCCAGCGTCGAGATGGCGGCTCCGGCTATCCCTAAGTCAAATACAAAAATCAGGACGGCGTTTCCGGCGATATTCATGACGTTTCCGATGACGGAAATGATCATGGGAAAGCGGGAATTTCCGCCTGCCCGGAAAAAGGCCGAACCGCAGGAAAAGAGCGAGAAGACGGGAAATGAAATCAGGGTAATCCCGAAGTATACTATGCTTCCCGCCATGACATCGTCTTCGACCGAGCCGAAAATGAACTTAAGCAGCGGCCGGTTGAAGATGGCGCAGAAAATGCTGATGGAAACCGAAAGGACCGCCACCACCAGAACCAGCTGCCGGGCCGACTCAATGGCGTTTTCCCGCTCGTTTCTCCCCAGGTACTGGGAGCAGATGATGACGCCCCCGGCCGCCAGGGCCGAAAAAATCTGGATGATGAGGTTGTTGACGGAATCGACGAGGGAGACGGCGGAAACGGCTGCGCTGCCGACGCTGGTCACCATCACGGTGTCAAACATGCCCATGAGGGAGTTTAAAAGCTGCTCCAGCATCAGGGGAATCAGAAGGGCCTGAATATCGGCCCGCCTGAAGAGGAGGGCGTCCCTGTTCACCGCGGCCGGGTTATAGAATTTTTCTTCAATCGGCTGCAAAATGCCCATTTCCTGTCCTCTGATTCATGACTAATGTAATTCAGCCGCTTCCCTGCCAGCCTGCGTGAGGGCTGCTTTTCGTTCAGGTAGTCACTGCTTGCGGGGCATAGTACCCCGTATACAGTAAGCGCTTACATTAGAGTACCACACCGTCCTTCAAAATGGAAATCTCCGCAAAGCCGTTCTTTTCCGCCTTTGTTTCTTCTCCGGACGCTACGCTGATTACGTACTGGAGCAGGCGGTCTCCGCATTCGGGAATCGTCTCTTTCCCTTCGGCAATGCTTCCAGCGTTGAAGTCGATCCAGCCGCCCTTCTTTTCAAAGAGGGCGGAGTTTGTGGAAATCTTGACCGTGGGAACGGGGGCGGAGAAGGGGGTGCCCCGGCCTGTCGTAAACAGTATGATGTGGGCTCCTGCCGCCGTCAGGTTCGTGGCGGAAACGAGGTCGTTCCCGGGACCTGAGAGCAGTGTAAGCCCTTTCTTTTTCACAGTCTCCCCGTATTCCTTCACGTCGACGATCTGGGCCGAGCCGCCCTTCTGGACACAGCCCAAAGACTTGTCTTCGAGCGTCGTGATGCCGCCGGCCTTGTTGCCGGGGGAGGGGTTTTCATAGACGACCTGACCGTGGCTTGTGAAATAGTCCTTGAAGGAGTTCACCATGGATACGGCCTTGTCGAAGACCTCTTCATTTTCGCAGCGGTCGAAGAGGACCTTCTCGGCCCCGAACATCTCCGGAACCTCCGTGAGGATTGTGGAGCCGCCCATGGCAATGAGGCGGTCCGAGAAGGCACCGACAGCAGGATTTGCCGTGATGCCGGAAAGCCCGTCCGAGCCGCCGCACTTCATGCCGATGACGAGTTCGGAGGCAGGTATTTCCTCCCGTTTGAAGGAAGCGGCATAGGAAGCAAGTTCTTTAAGGAGCCGGCTGCCTTCTTCGTATTCGTCGGTCACGTCCTGACAGGTAAGGAATTTCACCCGGTCATCGTTCCAGCTTCCGAGGGCATCCTGGAACATGGCCATGGTCAGGTTTTCGCACCCGAGGGCCAGGACGAGAACGGCGCCGGCATTGGGGTGGTTTACGAGGTCGGCGAGGATGGCCGTCGTGGCGGCAAGGTCTCCGCCCAGCTGGCTGCAGCCGAAGGGGTGGGGGAAGGTCTTGAGGCCGGTGATGG
>CAZOYS010000021.1:0-18921 GCA_964584155.1 uncultured Lachnospiraceae bacterium | reverse complement strand
CCGGATCGATGCCGCCGTACTCTTTATAAGCCGAAGAGCGGATCAGGTTGGCAAGAGGAGCCCCCAAATAGTCTCTTGTGAAAAAGGAGTAGCGGACAGCCTCCTTTCCGTCCACAACGCCGGACTTCTTAAAGCGCTTGTAAAAGCCCTGGGGCTTTCCATCCATGTCGAGAAACTGCGTATCCGACTGGACGAGAAGGACATCCGGGTATTCCTCCATATAGCCCTCTTCCGTCTCGATGAGGGAAGGAGCCAGCAGATCGTCGGCGCAGATGAGTTTCATATAGTCTCCCCGGCAGAGGGATAGGCACTTGTTCCAGTTTCCGGCCATGCCGAGGTTTTCATCATTATGGTGAATCCAGATCGTGTGGCCGCAAGCAGCTTCCGGAAGATCTGAAAAATCGACTTCAGGAGCCTCTGTTGCCGGATTGCAGTCCGGATTCTTATAGGAAACCTGTCTGTCCGAAAGGTCAAAAACCTGTGATGCGAGTCCGTCGGAAACGGCCCGCCCGGCCGCCTCTTTCATGAGAGAAAGGGAGCCGTCTCTTGAATTATCATCTACGACGATAAGCTCAAGGTCGGAGTATGTCTGGGACAGGACGGACCGCATGGTCTCTTCCAGGGTCTTTTCATTGTTGTAGACAGGGATACAGACACTTACCAGGGGTCGTTTTTGCATGAAGAAAACCTCAATCAAACGGACATCTGCCTGTTCCGGCAAGAGGCCTCCTCAAGGGGAGCGGACAGCTTCCGGAACAGGAAACAGTTCTTGTTTTTACATTATTCATGAGACGAGTCGTCAGCCTGCTGCTTCAGCTCGTCTTTTAAAAGGGCCACTTCCTGCACCAGCTTTCGGACCCGCTGGGACATGGCCGAGAGGACAGCCGTGAGCTCCATGACGATGGTCGAAAGGACGAGAATGGCCAGCATGAAGAGCATGTTCACGGGCGTCGCAATGCCGAGGAGGTGGGAAAGGCAGTCCATCAGCTTCGGAAAGATGGTGAATATAAGGATGACAACCCCGGCCGCGTACCAGACCAGGGCGTATTTGAGTTCTACCTTTCTCTTTTTGATAAGGCCCGTCAGGCTGACGAAGCCAAGGACGACCACAATGACCGCCACGAGGCGGATTCTAAAGTCCAGCATGTTTTCTCTGCCCCTCCACAATGATGGCCATGGAGACCTTGATCATATAGTAGACCGACCGGTTCAGATTAATGGATGATTTACCGCCGTGGCGCGACCGCATAATGACGGGCGTCTCAACGATCCTACAGCCGTTTTTCAGGGCAGCCACCGTTGACTCCGGCTCAGGATAGTCCTTGGGGTAGTTCTCTGCGAAAAAGCAGATTAATTTCCGCCCCACCATGCGAAGTCCCGAGGTCGGGTCCGTGATGGTCGTCCCGGTCACCCGGTGAATCAGGCCCGTGAAATAGCGGATACCCATCTGACGGGCAAAGGTGGACTGGAAGCCTTCTTTTTTGATGAAGCGGGAACCTATGATCATGTCGGCGCCTTCCGCCGTCATCTCCTCAAACATGGCCGAGAGGAAGGCAGGATCATGCTGCCCGTCCCCGTCCACCTGGACCGCCGCGTCGTAACCGTGGTTTTTGGCATAGAGGTAGCCGGTCTGCACGGCCCCGCCGATACCCAGATTAATAGGCAGGTCGATGAAGCGGATATGATTTTTAAGAAGAATTTCCTTCGTATTGTCCGTCGAGCAGTCATTGATGACGACGTAATCAAAATCCGGAGCCTTTTCCTCTATCTCGCGGACCGTCTCCACGATAGCCTCCTGCTCGTTGTAGCAGGGGATGATCACGAGTTTTTTCATGAACCGATAAACTCCTTAAAGGTATCTGCCGGTGCAAAGCCTATCTCAATCTGTTTTCGCATTTCTCTCCCGCCCCTTCAGTTCCCGTACCAGAGCAATCAGCAGAATGACAATGGCCAGCCCCATGGCAAGTATGCTCGCTATGGAACCGCCCTGCATATCAAAGCGCTTCTCAAAAAAAATCGTAGCCGGAATGATACAGCCGGCTGAAACCACATTGCTGATAATGAGCCAACGGAAATTCCGGATTGCGATGAGAACCCCTCCCAGAAGCCAGGCAAAGGCCATGAGGGCCGCCACAATGATGAGGGGCGTCAGCAGGGCATCATACGCTGCAATTTCCTCCCCGTAGAGAATCACAAGGCCCCAATGGCCGAGGACGAGTCCGGCTGCCACGGATGCAGCGGAAATTCCCAGAAGCCAGAGCAGGCACTTGCCCAGGGACCTGCGAAAGCCTTTGACATCCCCCCGGTCCATCTCCTCCGCAAAGAGGGTGATGAAGGGGTTGAAGGCATAGATAGCGATCATCTGGATCACAGCCGTCGGTGTCGCTATGGAGCCGTAAACACCGAGCTTGTAGCTGCCGAGAATCGGATCCATGAAAAGACGCGGGGCCATGGGGACGAAGGTATTCAAAAGATAATATACGGCCAAAGGCAGGCACTCGATGAGGAGGGCTTTCACCTGACCCTTAGCCGCTTTTCCCGTCCGGTACTTCTTCCCCTTCCTGCCGTCATAGAGAAAAACAGCCGCCATGCAGGCGATGGCAATGCAGAATATAGTCAGGGCCAGATTGTCGGAAGCCATGAGGACGGCCGTGAAAATGCCGATGGACAGAAGGCCCCGGAGAAGCATGGACTTTCCCGCTATGTCGACCCGCCAGTCCTTCTGGAAAGCCGCGTAATATATATCCTCTATGGATTCCGAAAAACGGTAGAGAAAGAAGAGAATTATGCAAAGCCCCTTCTCAAGTGAATACGAAAGGACCAGCACATAGACAAAGCAGGACAGAAGGGCTAGAGCCCCGGAAATATACCGGCTGACCAGATATGTGTCAAACGAATATTTATTTTTTGTGTCCGACGCCTGGAAATTATGCATGCCGAAATTGGCAATGGCAATCCAGATATTTCCGGACGAAATGCAGAGGGCCAGAATCCCGGCCGCCTCCACACCGGAAATGCGGACGACAAACGCCGTCATGAGCCACTGGCAGAAGTAGTAGAATATGCTGCCCACCGTATTCCAGAGGACGGAAGATTTCACGGAAAGACGCCCGTTCATGAAATCAGCGACTCCACGCTGCGGAAATTATCCGCCTTCGCCCCGCAGATGGGGCAGACGAAGTCGGCGGGAAGACTGTCGCCCACGAACTCGTAGCCGCAGGTATTGCAGCGGAAGATTTTTCCGTCGTCACCGGAAACATCTTTTCCGTAGTCCGCCGGCTTGATATGGGCGTGATAATAGTCGTACGTCAGGCTCTCGGCATCGGACAGAACATCCATGTCCTTGACCCGGACAACAAAAAGCGTGTGGGTCTCGAGGGAGAGCATGGACTCGGCCTCGCAGGAAAGATAGGCCTTGGTTCCTTTCGTGATATAGTATATGCCGTTCTCCGCCCGCTCGCAGTCCGAAAAATCCTTAAACTTATCGAAGTCCTTCCCGGTCTGAAAGCCGAAGCGCTCGAAGAGGCTGAATGGAGCCTCTGTGGAAAGGACAGACAGGTTGCAGCGGCCCGTCCGGAGCAGCATATCGTGGGTCAGGTTCGACTGGTTCACCGCGAAGGCGATGCGGTTGGGCTTGCTCGTCACCTGAAAGGCCGTATTTACGATACAGCCGTTGTCCCGTTCATTCTCTCTTGCCGTCAGGACATATAAGCCGTATGTCAGCGTGTCCATGGCTTTCTTGTTCATTGCTGTGGTTCTCCCTGTGCGGCTTCTGTCGGATCTGCCGCTCCTGTGGTATCTCCTGCTGCCCCCTGATTGTCCGTTGCCGGGGCAGTCGTAGTATCCGTCACCGTACTTCCAAGAGACGTGACCTTCCGGGCAGCCTTCCGGCCGTTCTTCGTATCCGGGAAGTATTCGGCCAGCTTCTGGTAGTAGACGATGGCGTTTGCCGTGTCGTTCTTCTTTTCGTAGCACTGGGCGATGCGGTAGAGGGCATCTCCGTCCGAGTAGCGCTCGTCAATGGCCAGGCAGGCCAGATACTGGGTGATGGCCGTATCGTAGTCGCCCGAATTTCTCGCTGTCTCTGCCGCGTCAAAAGCCGCTTTCGCAGCCGCCGCATTGATGGTGCCGGACACATTGTCGTAGGCCGCCTGTCCGGAAGCATCCAGCACATCCCGGTTTACGGCGGAAAGGGCGGCCTTGGCCGTCTCCGCGTCGCCGGAACCCGCTGCGCTCATGGCCGCAATAAGTTTCTCATAGGATGTCTTAACGTCGGACTGGCCCTCGTACTGGTCCAGCTTCGCCTGAAGGTCGCTGACCTGGGTCTGCAGGGCCGTGACATCCGTGGCGGAATTGGCCGCATTCTCATTGGCGCTTACCAGGGCGTTGGCTGTCGAGGAATTTTCCCGCTGCCGTACCTCCGGAACGACGAGGAATATGCAGACGAGAAGGCCGATGACGATGCCGATCAGGATGTTCAGGATACCGCCTTTGCTGGAATCCAGGGCTTCAATGAAGGTCTGCTTGGGCATGACGACCGTATCGTTGCCGTCCTGGAAAGAAACAGCCTCTTTTTTGGCGGCAGACCTGCCCTTCTTCTTCTCGTTCTTTTCCCTGAGGTAGTCATTGACCTCATTCAGGTAGGAAACCGTGAGCGGATTACCCCCGTCGATCCGCATGGCGACGCGGAGCTCCTTCCGGGCATTCTCGTACTCGTCGTCCTGCATGTAGATGAGGGCTAAAAGCTGCCGGGCCTTGACCATCTTGGGGTTGTTCTTCAGCACCCGCTTCAGCTGTATCCGGGTCAGATCCCGGCTCCCCTCCTGGCAGTAAGCAAGGGCCTGATTGTACTTGCGGTTCGTATCGTCCAGCTGCTGCAGGAGGCCCGGGCCGTACTCGATCTCATTCAGGTAGCGGTCGACCTCATTGTCCTCTGCCTGCAGGTTCTTGCTGATGACCCACTCCCGGATGGCCAGGACAGTCTCCCCGGTCTCGAAATAGACGAGGCCCAGAAGGTTCCGGGCGTCCGTGTTCATTTTGTCAAAGCGCAGGGCCGCCGTGAGCTTGTTCGCCGCTCCGGTCAGGTTCCGCACCCTGGCGAGCTCCAGCCCTTCGTTGTAGCAGCGGGCGGAAGAAGCCAGAATGGCCCGGTAGAGGCGGTTGTCGGTCCCGCAGTTCGGGCAGACTCCGCTTTCATTTTCGAATTCGTAGTCGCAGGAATAGCACCTCATATCACTGTCTGTCCTTGCGCTCTGTATTCTCTTCCGTCAGTTTCTTCATGATATCGATCATGTCCGTGAGGTCGGACCGGCGGATTATATCGGCCGCATCCTCCACCTCCATGGCGGGCTTGAATTTCTTCAGTTCTTCTTCAAAATCAATCATGTAAGTGCCTCCCGGCCGAAGGCCCCGGGCAGGAGCTCTCCGAGCGTGGTCTTCGTGTACCCTTCGCCCCCGTCATTCATTATGAATATTGTAAAACCCTCGGGACAGAACTCGGACAGGGCCTGCCGGCACATGCCGCAGGGAGGGCAGAAAACGAAATTCTCTCCCCTTCCCCCGCAGAGGGCCAGAGCCAGAAGATCATCTGTGTGTCCCTCCGATACGGCCTTGAAAAGGGCCACCCGTTCGGCGCAGCAGCCCACGGGATAGGAGGAATTTTCTATATTCGCTCCGGTGTAGACACTGCCGTCCGCGCAGAGAATGGCCGCGCCGACCGCGAAGCCGGAATAGGGGGAATAGGAAGCCTTCCTGGCTTCCACCGCCTTCGCCATGAGCTCCTCCGGAGAGGTTCCGGAAGAAGTAAGGGGATTTACATTAGTCATGAAATATTTTCCGTAAGCGTTACAGCAGTCAGCCCAGCTTCGCGAGGCGGGCAAGGACGTCTGCCATCATGTCTTCGTACTTCTTCTGCTTTTCTTTTTCGGCAGCGACCTTATCGGCCGGAGCCTTTGAAAGGAACTTCTGATTGGAGAGCATGCCTTTCGAGCGCTTAAGCTCACCCTCGAGGCGGGCCTTCTCCTTTTCGAGCCGCTCTTTCTCCTTCGCCATGTCCACAAGCTCGGACAGGGGCAGGTAGGCCGTAGCCCCGGGGATGACAGCCGAAACGCAGTCTTTTACAGCAGGAACCTTCTTCTCATCCGCGAATACCTCGACGTCCGTGAAACCGGCCAGAGTCGAATAGACGGCTGTATTGTCCTTATATGTCTTTCTGAGAGAAGCATTTGACGAAACGATGAAAACCTTCGCCTTCTTCGCCGGCGGAACGTCCATTTCGGTCTTCAGATTCCGAACGCCGCGGACAAGGTCCATGATATGACCGATGGCCTTCTCTTCCCTCGGGAAGGAGAGAGACTTCTTGTAGACCGGCCAGGAGGAGATCATGATGGACTCCTCCTCCGGATGCAGGGTGCAGTAAATTTCCTCCGTGATGAAAGGCATGAAGGGATGAAGCATCTTCAGGGCCCTGGAAAGGACGCACTTCAGGGTAAAGAGGGCCGCGTTTTTCGACGTCTCACCCATGTGGCCCCAGATCCGGGGCTTTACAAGCTCGATATACCAGTCGCAGAACTCGTCCCAGAGGAAGTCATAGACCTTCTGTACGGCGATGCCCAGCTCGAACTTGTCGAGGTTTTCCGTGACCTCTTTTGCCAGGGTATTGACCCGGCTGATGATCCACTTGTCTTCAACGCCGAAGTCCTTATCATCCGGGTAAGGAAGTTCCCCTTCGGGAAGGTTCATCATGATGAAGCGGGAGGCGTTCCAGACCTTGTTCGCAAAATTCCGGGAATTCTCGACCCGCTCCCAGTAGAAACGCATGTCGTTGCCGGGCGCGTTTCCGGTGATGAGAGTCAGCCGCAGGGCGTCGGCTCCGTATTTATCTATGACTTCAAGGGGGTCAATGCCGTTGCCCAGGGACTTACTCATCTTCCGTCCCTGGTCGTCGCGGACCAGGCCGTGGAAGAGAACCGTGTGGAAGGGGGCTTCTCCCATCTGCTCATAGCCGGAGAAGATCATCCGGATGACCCAGAAGAAGATAATGTCATAGCCCGTGACCAGGACATCCGTCGGATAGAAGTACTTGAGTTCCTTCGTCTTCTTGGGCCACCCTAATGTAGAGAAGGGCCAGAGGGCCGAAGAAAACCAGGTATCGAGGGTATCCGGGTCCTGGGTGAAGCGCCTGCCGCCGCACTTGGGGCAGACCTTCGGCATTTCGCGGGCAACGACCATTTCTCCGCAATCGTCGCAGTAATAAGCGGGGATCCGGTGGCCCCACCAGAGCTGGCGGGAAATGCACCAATCCCTTATATTGTCGGTCCAGTTGAAGTAATTCTTCTCCATCCGCTTGGGAAGGAGCTTGATTTCGCCGGTCTTTACGGCCTTGACGGCGGGTTTTATCAGCTCGTCCATCTTCACGAACCACTGGTCTTTCACCATGGGTTCGATGGTGGTCCCGCACCGGTCGTGGGTGCCGACATTGTGGGTCAGATCCTCGATGGAAACGAGGAGGCCCATCTCGTCGAGTTCCTTGACGATGGCCTTTCTTGCCTCGTAGCGGTCCATGCCCTGATATTTGCCGCCGTTTTCATTGATGGTGGCGTCGTCGTTTAAGATATTGATAACGGGCAGGTCATGGCGCTTCCCGACCTCGAAGTCGTTGGGGTCGTGGGCCGGGGTAATCTTTACGACACCGGTCCCCTCTTCCATGTCCGCGTGCTCATCAGCGACGATGGGGATGGGGCGGTTCACGATCGGAAGCATGACTTCTTTGCCGATCAGGTCCTTATAGCGGGGATCCTCCGGGTTTACCGCTACAGCCGTATCGCCCAGCATGGTCTCAGGCCGGGTCGTCGCAAATTCGAGGAAGCGGGTCTTTGAAACCTTGCCATTGTCCTCGATCAGGGGATACTTGATATGCCAGAAATGGGAAGCCTGCTCCTGGTACTCGACTTCCGCATCCGAAATGGAGGTCTTGCAGTGGGGGCACCAGTTGACCATCCGCTTGCCCTTGTAGATATAGCCCTTCTTGTAGAGGCCGATGAAGGTGGTGAGAACCGCGTCACTGCAGCCCTCATCCATGGTGAAGCGCTCCCGCTGCCAGTCAGCGGATGAGCCCATCTTTTTCAGCTGCTTGATGATGCGGCCGCCGTATTCCTTCCGCCAGTCCCAGCACTTCTCGAGGAAGCCCTCCCGGCCCAGGTCGTGCTTGTCAATGCCCTGTTCCTTCAGGGTATTCGTAACCTTGACCTCGGTGGCAATCGACGCATGATCGGTGCCCGGCTGCCAGAGGACCTGATAACCTTCCATCCGCTTGTAGCGGGCCAGGATATCCTGCATGGTATTGTCGAGGGCGTGGCCCATGTGAAGCTGGCCCGTGATATTGGGCGGGGGCATTACTATAGAAAATGCCTTTTTCTTCTCATCCACCTCGGCGTGAAAATAGCCGTTCTTCTCCCACTTGCTGTAAAGGCGGTCCTCAATATCTGCGGGATCATACGTCTTCTTCAGTTCCTTCAAAGGAAACTCCTTCCAAATCCATCATTGCCATTTCAAAGCGCATGCAAAAAGCAGACTGTAACGCACTGCAGTACAGCCGCTTGTGGACTTCCGGCCTGCCTTTGCAGACCGGAGGTTCACAGGTCCTTTCAGGACGCGCTCTTCTCCTTGCCCGGGCGTTCCTTCCGGACCTTCAGCGTGTCGATCTTGAACTCCATGAGGGGCAAGAGGTAGGCCGGCATCTTCCGGCTGCCCAGCTCCCAATCCTGCACGGTCCGGTAGGGAATACCGAAGTACTCGCAGAATTCACGGCGGTTCATGCCCGTCTTGTGCCGTAGACGGACGAGTTCGTCTTTTTCAGACATATAATGCCTCCTTCAAGCCAATTAACATCACACCCATGGCTTATATACGTTTGAAGCGCTATCCGCATTAGTTTATTGTCCCGGGGAAGATTTGTAAAGGTTTTTAACGCAATTCGTATATTTTTTGAATTTTCCGTCAATATCTTGTGGTTGATTTTTTGCACGCAAAGTGTGTAGCGGGCAGATAAGGAGAATGATAAAATTCAGAGACAAGAATAATGTAATGCACGGGAGAAATACTGTGTCACAAAAATCCGATATTACAAAAAGACATATCAAGCGGGCCTTCGAAATCCTGACCCACCAGGGACCGAAGGCCTTCATAAATAAGGTAAAGCTCCGCCTCTCCGAAAAAAAGGCCGTGGCCCCGGCTCCGACAGCTGAAGAGACCATAGTTTTCAGTGAGCTCGACAAAACAAAGGTCCCCTTCACGGGCACTCTGGCCGTCCACCTCCACCTCTACTACGACGACCTGGCGGAGGAATTTGCCACCGCCCTTAAGAATATTCCCGTCCCCTTCGACCTCTTCATTTCTGTCCGCAAGGACCTGACCGACGAGCGGATACAGGAACTGGAGAAAATCTTCGGAGCGGCTGTCAGAAAGAATGCCGCAGCAGGAACCGGCAATGGCGGCCGGCCGAACAGGCAGGCTTCTACGACAAAAACGATCACCGGCTCAGTCACCATCCGCCGGGCGGAGAACCGGGGCCGGGACATTGCCCCCATGTATGTCCTCTTTGCAAAAGAGCTCTCTTCCTACGACATCGTTCTTCACATGCATTCGAAGAAGTCCCTCTACACAGGGACGGAACAGATGGACTGGCGGCAGTATTCCGTAAACGCCCTGATCGGGACTCCTGACCGGGCCAGGGAAATCCTCACCCTCTTTCAAACCCGGCCATCATTAGGTCTCGTCTACCCCAAGCGATTTGCCGGCATGGCTCCGGAAGCCTACGGCTGGCTTTCCAACGGCAAAAAGGGAAGAGAATTTCTCGAATCCATCGGAGTTCCTTTCAGGGACGACATCTTTCTCTACCCCGCCGGCAGCTTCTTCTTCGTCCGGAATGCCGCTATCAAGAAGGTCTGGGAGCGGAAGCTCTCCTACAGCGACTTCGATGAAGAAGCCGGCCAGACGGACGGAACCCTGGCCCACGTCCTGGAACGGGCCATCGGACAGATATCAGCAGCAAACGGGTTTGAAGACATCATCGTCGATACGGACGACGGAAAATTTCATATCGGAACAGACCGGGACACGTTCGCTCCCGTATTCCGCAGGGACTTTGCATTTCTGGAAACAGAGCTCATGTCCTATGACGTTGTCTCATTTGATGTCTTCGATACGCTGCTGACAAGAAAATATGCTTCTCCCGATGCCCTGTTTGCAATGATTCCGGCGGCCGCACAGCAAAAAAAATATTCTCCTGCTGCCTTCCGGGAGCTCCGCATCCGGGCGGAAGTTGAAGCCATAGAAAAAAAAGGATCTTCCTGCAAACTGTCCGACATCTACGCCTGCCTGCAGGAGATGGAAAAACTGAGTGACGAAGAACGAAACAGCCTCATGCTGGCCGAACTTTCCCTCGAAAGCGACGCCCTGATTCCCCGCCGGGACATGTGTGCCCTTTACCGGAAACTGATTGCCGCCGGCAAAACGGTTCTGCTTGTCAGTGACATGTATCTGTCCCGGCCCTTCTATGAAATTGTGCTGGACATGAACCATCTGACCGGTTATGAACGGCTCTACCTCTCCTGTGAAGAAGGACTGCGGAAGGATGACGGCAGCCTTTGGGAAAAGATTCTCACTGACTATAAGGGCAGAACCTTCGCCCACGTAGGAGATAATCAATGTGCCGACTGGCAGCAGCTCTCCGACCGGCATGAAAAGACCCTCTGGATCATGAGTCCGGCCGCAGAGGAAAAAATTGCCGGGATCCCGGAGCTTTCGATAGTGGGAACGCCCCTGCTCCGCGGCCTCTCGCGAAACGGCGGCCTTTTCAACTCCCCCTTCGCCCTTTCAAAGGACGGACAGGCACGCTTTACAGACCCCTATACCATGGGCTACACCGCTTTCGGCCCCCTTCTCTACGAATACATGTGCTGGCTGCAGAAAAGCACTCCAAAAGATGCCTATCTTGCTTTCCTGGCCCGGGAGGGCTGGCTGTTTGAAAAAGTCTATGAAATCGTGGCAGGCCGGGAGGCAAAAAAGCACATTTACCTCCTGACCTCCCGAAGATCAGTCTCTGTCGCTGCCATCCGGACGGAAGAAGACGTAGAAGGCATCCTCCGCCGCAAGTATGACGGGGGCCTCCGGAACCTCCTTGAAGCCCGGCTGGGGGCCGGCCCTGAAATACTGAAAAAACTCTCCGACCGTTCAATCCATATTGCGGACGAGGCAGCCGGAGAACCTGATGACTATGAGAATGTTCTGAAAGATATAAAACCTCTGCTGCCGCAGCTCCTGAAAAATGCAGCAACAGAAAGGAAGGCCTATCTCTCTTACCTTGAAATCGCTCTGCCTGATGAAGTCCGAAACCGGGCCGTCCTTGTGGACATCGGCTATGCCGGCACCATTCAGTACTACATGGCAAAGCTTCTGGAGCGCCCTGTAAGTGCGGCCTATCTCGCCGTCTTTTCTCCCCACCCGGGCCTTGCGGAAACAGGCTGTGAAGTCTCTGCCATGTACCGGAAGGGAGAAGATGCTTTTTCAGATGCCATAGAGAAGACCCAGCTCTTCCTCGAAAGCGTCCTCCAGGCCCCCTACGGGCAGCTTCTCCGTTTCACGGATGCCGGGGAGCCTGTCTATCGTGAAGAAGAGGGACCGTCAGATGGGATCAGGTCCCTGCAGGCCGGCCTGCTGCAATATTGTAAGGACAGGGCAAGTGCGGAAAGGTATGTCGGAATCAATCCATCTTCTTCAGACGCCCGCTCTTATACAGAAACCCTTTATGAAGAGCTCCTCGTCAACCACGACTACCTCTCCCAAAAAACAGCGGCCCTCTTCACAGTAGAGGACCGCTACAGTCAGGACACACGCCTGCACTTAAACCCGGACACCCACAGGTGGGAAATTTGAAAAATGCCCTCTTCCGAATCTCCGGAAGGGGGCGTTTTCTTACCTGTTAAACCCATACGGGGTTTTGGTTTTGATTTTGTAAGAGATATTTTTCAGCATGAGATAGGGGTGCCGGAAGGCCTGGCCCAGCTTGACGAAGATATTGCCGCGGCGGAAGACATCCTTCATGGCAAGCATGGTGCGGAGGCGGGAAATCTTTTCCGCGGGAAAGTCCGTCTCTGCAAGCAGGTCCAGAAACTCGAAGGCAGACCGGTCCGTGACCCTTGTATCTGCGGAAAGGTTGCTGTCCGTCTCCCGGTGGATATAGAGGGGCGCATCCACATAACAATGTTCCGTTCCGGCCGAGAGAAGAAGGAGCCAGAGAAAGTAGTCATCGGCCCCGTTGTTCTTTAAGGGGCGGCTCTTCCAGAAGTCCGGAATGGTCAGACGGTTCAGCATGACCTGGCCGGGCGAGACGATCTGGGTCCCGATATTGCAGTAGGCATCAAAATCCCAGACAAGACTTTTTCCTGCTTCGGTCCGGTAAAGCTCGTTTCCCTGTCCGTGACTTACGAAGACGGCATTGCTGATGAAGACTTTGCCTGACGTGGCCGTCCCGTCCCTGGCCGCATCGGCGGCCGCTGCCGCCAGAAAGACACTGACGGCGTCCTCCCTGAGAAAGTCATCCTGATCAAGGAAAATCACGTAGTCTCCCGTTGCGGCACTGAGGCCGGCGATGCGGGACTTGTGGATGCCCTGGTTTTTTACATTAGTAATGACTTTCCAGTAGGGCTTGCCAAGATTGATGCCGGAAAGGGGGACCGGGACTTCGGGGCTGTCATTTACGATAATGACTTCGACGGTGTTCTTGCTGCCGTCCGCAGCCGGATGGGCCGCCGTATACTTCTCCACCGCCTCCAGCATCTGCTGGTAGCCCTTCATATAATCCCTTCCATGATAGAAGGGAGTGATGATCGAAACCTTCATGCTGCCCTCCTTCAGAACGACTTCTCGTACTTCTTTCCCAGAAAACGGGCCTGCAGGAAGGCCGAACCCTTTTTGATCCAGTTCACGGGCTCCGTGTTTACGAGGGGCAGTTCCAAGAGACGGTACTCCCTGTGGTGAAGGAGCCAGGCATTGAAGAGGATCTCGCTGACCCGGCCGTAGAGGCGGGCGTCAAAGGCTGAAAGACCTTCCGTCAGGCCCTCCGCATCGAGGCGTTTTTCCAGTTCAAACAGGACCGGGAAGAGGAAGCTGCAGTAGTCGTCAAGAGCATTCTTTCTGAAGACCCCCATATTGAACATGTAACCCCAGCGGCGGGAGTAGGCCGCATCCACGGCCGGAATATACTCCGGATGCGTTTCTGCAACGATATCCCGCGCCAGAATCAGGTGGCGGGCATCGTGGGTCGAGGCATAGTGGGTGAAAAGGGACTCAATGACGTAGCGACGTTTCTGTGGAACGACAATGTCGCACTTCGTGAGAAGACGGTCGACTTCCGCCCCCGTCAGGACCCGCTCGAAAGGCCCTTCTCCGGCCAGAGGCTCTCCGGACTTAAAGGCAAAGCCCGCCGGACTCAGAAGAGATGGATGACCGAAATAGCGGCGGTAGTGGACGAGGCCGACGGCGCCTGTGTCCGTCCAGTTTTTCCAGGCATAGTAGAGACCTGTCAGTTCGCAGAAGCCGCCGTTCCGGTTCGAAATTTGCAGTTGGGAAACGTCACCTGCAGATGCCTTCTTCCATTCCGCCAGGGAACTCCCGTCATCTGCTTCGATTATCCCGGCTCCGGCTTCCGCCGTCGCCACAACCCGGTCTCCAAGACGGTAAAGAGGCGCTTTTCCCTCCGCCCCCATCTGTAACGGTACGTACAGGGAATCCGAAGGAACGGCATAGGGCTTATGAATTGCAATAAGTATTTTTGTCGTCATAAAATATATGTATGTCTGCCGCGGACAGATGAAAAATATGCCTGCCGGTATCTGCCCTTACCGCTCCTGCTTGAGCTTTGCAAAGAGGCCCGGAAAATGTCTTCGTACGAAGGAGACGAGACGGGCCCTGCGGACGCCGGCTGCCGCCTTTCCGTCCGCCAGAGGCTGCATGAGAAACTTCATGGCTCTGCCGGAAGGGATGAAACGGGGGGCAAGCTCCTGAAAAAGCTCCGTCTCCATTTCAGCCCTGGCAGACCGCCGCAGGGCTCTTCCCTTCACGCCTTCTCCGGCGTCCCTGGACAGGGCCGAGGAAAAGGACCTGAAATACTCCGCGGAAAGAATCCTGTAGGCCTCCGCATCCAGGGTCCCGAAGGAACGCTGCTGGCCGAGGAGACGCTGAACCCGCCGCTTCTGCAGGTCAAAGTAGTTTTCGATATGACCGGCCGTAAGGCGGCTCTTTCTCTCTTCTTCAAGGACATTCCGGTAGTGGACCGGCTGCCGGTCCAGGGTCACGAGACTTTTCGCCCGGTCGAAGACGTCCGCATTGAAAAGAATGTCCTCGATATGGGGAATCTTCTGGAAAGAAAAGCCGTTCTCCTTCAGAAAGGCGGTCCGGAAAGCCTTGTTCCAGGGATAGCCGTACAAAGTAGCCTCTTCCAGGGGCATGACGGCCCTGTGCAGTTCCTCTGCCGTCCCGTAGACATGTCCCACCGGACTTTTTGAAATACTGTAGATCTTCTGTCCGGTCAGGTCATAATAGTCTTCGGTCAATCCGTAGAGAACCACATCCGGCTCATGCGCCTCTTCCACCGCTTCTCTCACCAGATTCAGGAGATCCGCATCGAAGCGGTCGTCCGGATCGAGAAAGAGGCAGTAGTCTCCCGCCGCCTGTGTAAGGCCCCGGTTGCGGGCTTCAGACACGCCTCCGTTTTCGGAAAGGTGTATGACCCGGACCCTCGAGTCCCGGGCAGCCGCCTCATCCGCGATGGCCCCGCTGTGGTCGGGCGAGGCGTCGTCCACGATCAGAAGTTCGAAGTTCCGCCAGGTCTGTCCCAGAATGTCTCCGATAGCATCGGGCAGATAGGCCTCCACCCCGTAGGTCGGGAATATGACGGAAAATAATATTCTGTTTTCACCTGAACTGCCCATGCTTCAGCGGAGGGAAATCAGGGTACCCTGCTCGCTGTTTATGGCCTTCTGCTCGGGAATGAGCTCCGTCACAAGGCACTTTCGTACAGCGGAATCCCCGATGAAATCGATGGCCGCCTGAATCTTCGGCTCCATGGTTCCCTTGCCGAATTCCCCGGCTGCGAGGTACTTCTTTGCGTCCTCCACGGACATGTAGTCAAGGGGACGCTCATCCTCTTTTCCGAAGGACAGGCAGACCTTCTCCACCCCTGTCAGGAAGATGAGCATATCGGCGGACAGAAGCTCGGCCAGCCGGCCGGCCGCCGTATCCTTCTCAATGACAGCCGAGGCGCCCTTGAGACGGTTTTCCTGGGAAAGGACAGGAATGCCGCCGCCCCCGCAGGCGATGACGACCTGGCCTGCATCGAGAAGGGCTTCAACCGCGTCAATCTCCACGATATCGATGGGCTTCGGCGTAGCTACAACCCTTCGGAAGCCGGCCGCTTCGCTCTCGGAAGAAACCTCTTTCCCTGAGGCGTCGACAGGCGTCACATGGTTGCCCTTTTTCTCTTCTTTGTCTGCATCTTCCCGGTTCATAATCCGGCCGATGATCTTCGAGGGCCGGTAGAAAGCCTCGTCATAAGGGTCCACCGTAACCTGGGTCAGGATGGTGGAAACCGTCTTTGAAATGCCCCTTGAAAGGAGTTCGCTCCGGATGGCGTTCTGCAGGTCGTAGCCGATATAGCCCTGACTCATGGCGGAGGCCACGCTCATGGGAGTCGCCGTATAGGCGGCGTTTGCTGCGCCGAACTCATTCATGGCCGCATGGATCATGGAAACCTGGGGGCCGTTCGAATGGGTGATGACGACCTGATAGTCCTGCTCTATGAAGTCGCAGACCTTGGCCGCCGACTTCTTCGCCGCCTCCTGCTGCTCGGGCAGGGTCGTGCCCAGGGCTTCATGCCCCAGGGCCAGTACAATTCTCTTCTTCATCTATCTGTCCTCTCTACAGTCATTTCATGACTAATGTAAACCGCCGAATCTTCTGTCAGTATAGCATATCCGGCCCGGTCCGGGGAAACAGGCTTCCCGCCGGATTGTCCTGCGCTCTGCCGAACTTACTTCCACTTCCCGGCCAGGAAGTCCCGGATCATGCCGATGCTGTCCTTCGAGGCAACGGCCTGGCCCCGCATGACATAATTTTTGTCGTCGTCGATCATGTCGATCATGAGCTGGGCATATTTCGGATCCAGCTGGGTGCCGGCTGAATCCGTGATGATCTTCCGTATATCATCCTGGGGCATGGCCGTCCGGTAGGAGCGGTTAGATGCCATGGCGTCATAGGCATCGGCCACGGCGATGATCCTGGCCTCTTCCGGAATGCTCTCCCCGATCATGCCGAAGGGGTAGCCGCCTCCGTCGTAGTGCTCGTGGTGGTAGAGGGCCCCGATGCGGATTCTGGGAATCTCCGTAACCCCGTCGAGGATTTCCCCGCCCATGGTCGGATGCTCCCGGACCTTTGCATACTCTTCCGGGGTAAGTTTCTCGGTCTTCCGGAGAATGGCCCCGGGAACCCCGATTTTCCCCACGTCATGGACCATGCCGAGATAGTAGATATTCTTCTGAAAATCCGTGGACTTTCCGGCCCTTCTCGCCAGCTCCCGTGAATACATGGCCACCCGGATGGAATGGCCCTGGGTATAGGGGTCCTTGGCATCGATGGCGGACACAAGCGTCGTGATGAGCTGGTCCGTAAGCAGCTCGGAATGCTTGTGCTCCTTCCGGAGCTTGTAGTTCGAATAGACGAGAATGCCCGCCACCACGACCAGGGCCGTGATGACGATCAGGGCAATGATAATCTTTTCCATAGAGAAAGTTTCCTCCCGCAAAACACGCTTTGATTATGCCACAAAGGGCGTTTCAGGAAAAGAGGAACGTGCGGCTCGGAATAATCAGTACACGAAAACGGCGGCGCCATCCGGCGCCGCCTGCATGTAGGAGGTAAAACTATCAACGTGTTTTTTAGGACCGGCCGCTGATCAGGCGGCAGGCGCTTGAGCTACATCACTCTTCAAAAAGAGCCGTGGAAAGGTACCGGTCTCCGGAATCGGGCAGGAGGGCCACAATGGTCTTCCCCGCTGCTTCCGGTCTCTTTGCGATATCGACAGCTGCTTTCACGGCAGCGCCGGCTGAGATGCCGACAAGGACTCCGGCCTTCTTCCCGACGAGACGGGCGTATTCGAAAGCATCCTCATCCGTGATGGGAAGGACCTCGTCATAGACCTTCGTATTCAGGACGTCGGGTACAAACCCGGCGCCGATCCCCTGAATCTTGTGGGCCCCGGCATGGCCTTCCGAAAGGACGGGAGACCCGGCAGGCTCCACGGCGATGACCTTGACCGAAGGATTCTGCTCTTTCAGGTACTCGCCTGTGCCGGTGACCGTACCGCCGGTCCCGACGCCTGCAATGAAGTAGTCGACTTTTCCGTCCGTGTCCTGCCAGATTTCAGGTCCGGTCGTAGCCTTGTGGTAGGCGGGGTTGGCGGGATTTACGAACTGGCCGGGAATGAAGGAGTTCGGAATCTCCTTCTGAAGCTCATCGGCTTTTGCAATGGCTCCCTTCATGCCCTTGCTTCCTTCCGTCAGAACGAGTTCCGCCCCGTACTGCTTCATGAGCTTTCTGCGCTCCACGGACATGGTTTCGGGCATTACGATAATGATGCGGTAGCCTCGCGCTGCCGCAACGGAAGCCAGGCCGATTCCGGTATTGCCGGATGTGGGCTCAATGATCGTGGCGCCGGGCGCGAGCTTCCCGGACTTTTCCGCCTCATCGATCATACCCTTGGCAATCCGGTCCTTGACACTTCCCGTAGGGTTGAAGTACTCGAGCTTGGCCAGAATCTTTGCGTTAAGGCCAAATTCCTTCTCAATCGCCCCGAGCTCCAGGAGGGGGGTCCCTCCGATCAGCTGGTCTGCGCTCTCATAAATCCGTGCCATAATAAAATCTCCTATCCGGTAAAAAACTGAAAGCAAAATAAATGGTTTACATTAGTAATAATAGCATATCCCGGTCCCCTTCCAAAGGCCGGGAGAACTATTCTACCTGACAGGCACGATTTCCAAAGCATATATCCAACTTTGAAAATCGTGCAAAATCAAACTGCTGCGAAGCCCTTCTCCAGGTCCTCGATGATGTCGTCTATATTCTCGATACCGATAGAGAGGCGGATGGTGTTGGGCTTGATGCCCTGGGACGCCAGTTCCTCGGGGGAAAGCTCGGCGTGGGTCGTCGTATAGGGATGGATGACCAGGGACTTCACATCGGCCACATTTGCCAGCAATGAGAAGAGTTCGAGGTGGTCGATGAAAGCGAAGGCCTCCTTCTGTCCGCCCTTGATTTCAAATGTGAAGATGGAAGCGCCGCCGTTCGGGAAGTACTTCTGATAGAGGGCATGGTCCGGATGATCCGGAAGCGAAGGATGGTTTACATGCTCTACCTTCGGGTGTTTCGAAAGGAACTCGACGACCTTCTTCGTATTTTCCGCATGGCGCTCGAGGCGGAGTGACAGGGTCTCGGTGCCCTGCAGGAGCAGGAAGGCAGAAAGGGGAGAAAGGGTCGCGCCCTCGTCCCGGAGAAGGATGGCCCGAATGTAAGTGGCAAAAGCCGCGGGGCCTGCCGCATCCACGAAAGAAATCCCGTGGTAGGACTCGTTCGGGGCGGAGAACTGGGGATAGTCCTTCCAGTCGAAGTTGCCGCCGTCGACGATGACACCGCCGAGGGTCGTGCCGTGGCCGCCGATGAACTTCGTTGCGGAGTGAACGACGACATTGGCCCCGTGCTCTAACGGCCGGAAGTAGTAGGGGGTTCCGAATGTATTGTCTACGACAACGGGAAGGCCGTGCTTGTGGGCGATTTCGGAAATCGCGTCAATATCGGGAATGTCGGAGTTGG
>CAZOYS010000020.1:0-18993 GCA_964584155.1 uncultured Lachnospiraceae bacterium | reverse complement strand
CATATATCTTCTTCGAGGCCTCGCGGTTTTCCGCGTCCCCGCCCAGGCCGTATACAGTCTCCGTGGGGAAGGCCACGAGGCCGCCCTTTCGGATGATCTCGCCGGCCTTTTCAAGGGCCTTCTGAGCCGCGGCGCTGTTCACGTCCTGCGGATCTATTTTCTCGTAAATTGTTTCCATTATTTTCAATTCAAATAGGAATTAATGGTCGCCCAGATGTCGCTTGATTCCTGTCCGGACTTCCAGAAGGCGCCGCCGGCAAGGGAATTGTCCTTCATGGCGGCAAGCTTCAGGGACAGGGACTTTGCGTCTTCAAACCAGACCTTGTAGGTCGTGTCCCCGTCTGCGTATTCCGCGTAGTTGGCCCCGTCGGACTCCGACCAAGTCGGCGTCAGGGAGTGGTCTGAAAGGAACTGGGGGGTTCCGGCCATGGAGAGGGTTTCAGAGGAGACGCCTGCCGAATTCACGGCCCAGATTCTTGTATAGAAGGGCATGCCGAGAATTGTCTGATTTGCCGGCACTTCCTTCAGCGTATTTGTGATGCCGTCCGTGACAAAAGAGATGGAGGCGTTCGGGCCTTCCTCTTCGGCCCCGCCGTAGTGCTCGTCGTAGGCCATGACAATCACGTAGTCCGCATAGTCCGCCTGGTTGGCCCTGTCGTAGAAGGCCGAGTAGTCCGTCGGCACGTAATTGTCCACGGAGAGGACCAGGTCATTGGCCTCGCACTTAAGCGACAGCTCCCGGATAAACTCCCGGTAGCCGCCGGCCGCCGAGGACTTGAGCTGCTCGAAGTCGATATTGATCCCGTCGACGTCGTAGGCGATGGCGCTGCCGATGATATTGTTCACAAGATTGTCCCGGGAGCTCGTCGTAGAAAGGAGGGCCGTCATATCGATGTCCGCATTGTCGACATTTCCCACGAGGGCCCAGACCTGCATGCCTGCTGCCCTGGCCGTCCGCACGTAGTCAAGGCTGGCAATGGACCGAAGGCCTCCGGCCGCGTCCGCCACCGTAAACCAGGTGGGGGAAAGGACGTTGACTCCGGGCGAGCGGGCAATGACATCGGAGACTCCGGCGTTGGCATTCACATTTGTCACCTGGTGCCAGAGGAGGCAGACGGGCTTGTCCATCAGAATATGGCTGTACACCCGGTCCGGCAGCTGCTTTTCGGCCGTAGTGCTCGTAACATTTCCGATGCAGGAATTTTTGATGCAGCCGATAACACCGGTATCCGTCAGGACCTTGGACCACTTGCCATAGTTTTCAAGGACCGAGAAGCCCTCGCCCTTGGGAATATCGTAGAGAATCTTCGACTTGGGACCGCCGAAACGGCGGATTTCAGTGTCTTTCTTCGCCGCAGAGACATTTTTCGTATAGCCGGCCGTCTCGATCACTATGCGGTTGGGATCCGCAAATGCCGTAAAGGACAGGTCGGTATATTGTTTAACAAAATCCAGCGAGACGAAGTCGAGCCCGTTTGCATTGACAACGACCGGCTTGCCCAGGTCCGTGCTGTCCCGCCCTATGGTATAGGCGCTGCTGTCCTTGTTCGCCGAAATGACCTGGGTGTCCGTCACATAGCGGAGGACCCCCTCCGTGGCGTCGTAAAAATACCCTTTGTCAAAGGTCGAGTCGAGATAACCTACCTCCAGGTAAGCCCCGTCCCCGGTGATCAGCCCCTGGACCTCGGTCCCGTCCTGATTGTCGTCGTACTCCCCGTTTACAATGACCGCGGCCTGGCCCTCCGCCGTAGTATGAAAATAGGAGGAAAGGGGCATGGTCTCCTTCGTCGGGGCATAGCGAATCATGACGGCTATGAGGCCTGCGGCGATGATCAGGACGCAAATGAGCCCGATCAAAAGGACGGGTGTCCGTCGCCTCTTTTTTCTTCTTCTTGTATTTCCCGTATTCCGATTGACGGATGTCGTATCCATTTTTCTTCCAGTCAAAAACGTTTCACGTGAATAATATAAACCCCATGACATCGGGCACTCCGGCCACAGCCGGCCCGCATTCACAGGTGTTTCGGATTTTTCGCAAATTTGGAGTCATTATAACATAGGTATGGAAATGAGGAAAGTCCGAGCCGGCAGGCCCCTGCGAGGCCCCGGACAGGAGGCTTTCCGGCACCCCAAGGAGCGGGCGACCGTCAGGCCTCCCGCTCAAGAACATTGTTACTGTTCACGGGGCTTTATGCCCCGCAAACAGTAACAACCGGAACAGAACGCGGCTCGCTGCGGCACATTGAAAGTTCGCACTTCGTGCGAGGTGCCACAGCTCTACTTTCCCGGGACTGCTTCGCAGCCCTCGCGGAACCCGTGAACTGTAACGAACATTTCTTTTTTGTTTGCACCCCCTGATGGAATGTCTGTAAATTCTGTCTCCTCTCCGCGGACAGGGCCGGCATGCAGCAGGTCGTACCGAAGCGACGGCACTGTATTAGTCATGTTTCTGCCGTATCCGGTCCCCGTCGGGCGTCACACAGGTGTACGTCCTACGCGGACAGGTATCTGAACAGGGCGGGCGGCCGGTCATATCCTGGCAGACGAGACTGCCGCAGGCCCGTTTTCATTATCTTCTTCTCGTAAACAATCTCCTCCTTTCCCCTGCGCCCGGGGCGAAAATGGCACCCAGGCCGTCAATGTCCGCCTGCGTGAGGCGGCAGGGGTCTCCAATGAAGGGCACGCCGATGACCGGCATGCGAAGCTCGGCTGAAAGCCGCCTGCGCTCTCTTTCTTCGGGATTCAGCAAAAGTATTTTCTCACTCCGTGTGTCCGTCGCGATTGAAAACATTCCCTCGAAAAGAACGGCAAGCTGCTCCCTGCGCCAGGGAACCGTTGAGGCCGTGAAATACATGGTTTCCACCCGAAGGTCTTCAAGGCCCGGTCTTGCTTCCCCGCAGTCCAGGACGATGAGGTCATAGGCCATATCATAAAGGGCGGATAGCGCTCCGGCGGTAATCCCCGGAAAATAATCCACATCCAGATACTGAAAGCCGCATACACTGCCATTGACCACTATATCGTCGTTTGCTGCAAATGAGAGCTCGTTCCGGCCCGAGACCTCTGCGAGGGCCACCTTCTGTCCCAGCACCGATGCGAAGTAATTGGCACAGCAGACCGCCATGAATGTGGCTCCTGTCCCGCGTCCGACCGATGCAAACGCCAGCGTTTCCCTCAGAGCACTCCTGAAATTCCCTGCCCTTTCCTTCAAACTCTAAGACCCTTCTCAGCCCGCCGGAAAAAACGTTCCTTTTCGTGCGTCAATAAAAAAGCATCCGGGTCCTGCGGAAAACCGTATACCTTCTGCCCCAGAGCCTTTGACATCCGAATGCCTCTGGCTCTTCTGGCGGGATTTAAGACCACGGCGGTTCCCGGGCCCAGAGGTTCCCGGCTGTCAATAAGCCCTGCCTTCCAGGGACAGGCACTCACGACATAGATCACCAGGTCCGCATCATAGGCCTTCTTCAGGTCCGTTCCGCAGTCCACGACCCGCACGGCTTCCGGCAGCGGCGGCTCCTCCGCAGCCGGCCCCCTGTCGGGAAGTCCGATAAAACCTGCGTGGTAAATGAGCCCGTCCGCCTTCGCACAAAACGTACTGTCGTTTTCGACGAGATTCCTTGTCACGGGCCTCCCCGAACGGTTGATGTAGACGGCTTTCCGTCCCGTCCGGTTCAGGTAGACGGTCAGGGCCAGGGCCACATGAGTGGCGCCCGCACCCCGTTCCGTTCCCGCAACGGCTACTGTTTGAGAGAGACATCCCCTTTGACTCTTCTCCTGCGAAATAGCTGCAAGATAGGCGTCTTTCCAGTCGGCTACCGTCTCCTGGCGTTCAGAAGGCTCCGTGGCCAGCGACTTCATAATCACTGCGGACACGCTTCTTTTCCTGCCGTCGGAGCACCTTTCGTACAGAGCTTCTGCAAGCCGGCCAAGGCTGTAGATATCGCTCCGGACCGAAACTTCTCCTCCGGCCGCCGCTTCCGGCGAACACCAGTCTCTGGTTCCAAAAACGGGAATTGCTTTGCCCGAATGGGCGTTTTGAAGGCTACGGCAAATGCCGTAGTCGATGAGGCTGACCCTGTCCCCGGACAGAATGATGTGTTCGGGCTTGAGGTCCAGATAGAGGATCGGGCCGCCGGGCCGGGTATGCAGGTAGGTAAGAATCCCGCAGACAGCGGTCAGGATATGGCTGATTTCCTTCTCTGAGAGCAGATGCTCTGTGAGATAGCTTTCGAGACCGCTTCCCGGGAAATACTCCTCGATAAGACAGACGTAATTTTCGTCTTCTGCTGCATCATACAATGCTGGAATTCCGGGATAGCGCAGGCCTGAAAGAATCTGCGCCTCGTTTGAGATCTGACCTGAAGGGCTTTCCGCCGAATCCACCGCGGGCACTCTGCCGTCCGCCGGACTTCTGCTTCCCGCAGGCCGACCGGACCGGGCATAGCGCCGCACAAGCTTCATGACGCGCAGCTCTCCAAGAACGATGTGTCTGACCAGGTACACCGAAGTGTTTTCTCCCTCCCGGAGTGTCGCTTCATAGGCGTACGTATCAGAAAAGAACGGTAAGACCAATGAATATCTCCTTCCGTGTGCATTCGGAAGGATGTCTCTCACTGGCATTATTTATATCATATGGATAATATAAATGCAATACTTTTGCAAAATCTTTGACTTGGAAAAGTAACCAAATCAGGAGGGCGAATCTTGTGAAAAACGCCGGGGCAATCGAGTTGCCTATCAAAAAACGGACCTGTGAAGGAAAATCCTTCACAGGCCCGTTCATTTTTGACGCTTTGATCAGCCCTGGGAAATAGCGCCGGTAGGGCATACACCTGCGCAGGTGCCGCACTCGATGCACTTGTCTGCATCGATGTTGTACTGGGTATCGCCTGCAGAAATAGCCTCTACAGGGCACTCAGGTGCGCATGTACCGCAGCTGACACAAGAATCGCTGATAACGTAAGCCATGATAGTTACCTCCTAAATATGTATACATATAGTTCCGGAGAAGGATCGGTTCCCCGTATTTCACAATATATAACAGTGACAAATATTTAACAAGTTTTATATTGCATACAAAAGTCCTGTTGCCCCTGCAACGCCAGGTCCTCCGGTCTGTGACTACAATATAGGCACAGTGGGTACTTGAAATTCCCGTCCGCCCCTGTTATAAAAGGATAGGATAATATTTGAAAGCTTCATCGGAGGTAATTGCCATGGCAGATACAAATGAAAGCAAAGTCACGAAGGAAACCCTGATCGGCGAGCTCCTGCAGATTGACCAGGGAATCGGCTATATCCTCATGGGAATCGGCATGCACTGCTTCGGCTGCCCTGCTTCCCAGATGGAATCGATTGAAGAAGCCGCAATGGTCCACGGGGTCAATCCCGACGCCCTTTGCGATGAGATCAACGATTATATCGCTACTCACCGGGCCGACGCCGCCGCTCCCGCAGCCGAGTAAATGTCATATATCAGGATTAAGAACCCCCGTCGCTCGGGCGACGGGGGTTCTTTGTGTGAAACTCTTCTTTTTTTGCCCTTGCAGGCTGACTCAAGGGATGTCAAAATCTCAAAACAATCCTTTTTTACCCCTGACAGACCGGCTGAGGGGTGTCAAAATCCCAAAACAAGCCTTTTTTACCCCTGACAGACCGGCTGAGGGGTGTCAAAATCCCAAAACAAGCCTTTTTTACCCCTGACAGACCGGCTGAGGGGTGTCAAAATCCCAAAACAAGCCTTTTTTACCCCTTGCTGATTTCCGCCAGCTTCTGGATGGCGTGGCCGGCCAGGATCAGGTTCTCGTGCTCGTCCATGAAGGACGTCGTCTCGGGGTTGACCGGCTCCGGTGTCGCAAACTCGTTCATAATATTGATGAGCTTGTTGTAATTGAGCGGGGACTCCCCGTCCATGGACAGAAGCAGGTGGTAGACCCCGCCGTCCTTGTAGAGGTAGTTCGGCCCCCCGTAGAAGGTCGAAACAAAAGGCGCGATGTCCGTGATCTCGTCTATACTGTTGAAGCGGAACATGCGGATATAATTGGCTGTGGAGCCGGACTTCCTTGCTGCATCAAGAACCTTCTGCAGGACTTCCGCGAAGTTTTCGGCGTTGATGGCCGGGACGCCCTTGTTTTCTGCCTTTGCAGGAGCAGGCGCCTTGCGCTTTTTCGCAGATTTGGCTTCATCGTCCGCTGCCGACACGCCGCCTGCTGCCTCCGGAAGCTTTCCGGCATCGGAATTCTTATTCTCTGAAGAGCCATCCGTATTCCCGGAAGACGCATCGACCGGGGCTCCGGCCAGCACCTCTCCCAGCTGGTCGGCAGGAATCTCTTCCACATCCTCCGGATTTCCATTTGAAACTTTCAGTTCCGGAACGTCCTGCCCATCGCCGGAAGGCTGCCTGCCTGCCTGCTTTGCAGTTTCTGAAGCTTCTGCATCACAAGATCCGTCGTCCGCATCTGTTTCGCTAACAGCGGCGGCTTCCACAATATTACCGTTCTCGTCGAGTTCGGCTCCGGCCGCGGAAAGGACGCCCTCGGCCAGCTTGGAAATGGCATCGGACGCGGCCTGCAGGGCATGGGCATTGTCCGTGAACTGCTCAAGAATCTCGTGGGCATTGGCCGGCTTCTTCGGCACTGGTGACTGGGCCTGAGCCAGGGCGCGCTGGTGATATTCGTATTCGTCCCTGTCCATTTCCGCGTCCGCGGCCCAGAAGTCATCCTCGTCGAAATCGCCCTCGACTTCCTCGTCATCATCCGCGTAGACGTCCCCGTCGGGAGAGTCCGTGAAGTCCGAAAAGCGGGAATCCATCTCCTCGGGATAGGAAACCGTCTTCACAATCAGAAGGAGGGAGTCCTCGGAAACCGGCACGGCCTCGATCATGAGGGGGATGTGGTCCGGATTGAAGTTGAACTTGTATGTAGCCCACTGCATCAGGTCCCGGATGAGGGCCGTCGTCTCGGGTGTGCCATAGGCCATGGTGTCCAACTGCAGGTTCCGGGCCTGAAGATCCTCTTTTGACAGAAAACAGTGGAGTTCACTGTCACTGCACCGCTCAATCCGCATATCCGACTCACATCCTTTCCGTAAAATTTCAGGAACCTTGTACTGCTTTTAATACAGGCATTATAGCATTCCTGCCCAGTCTGTAAAACAGTTCCAAGACTATATACACAATAAAAACACAAAAGGCGCCGAATGATTCGGCGCCACAGACACTCAATAAAATTATTCTTCTCCCTGTCCGACTTCCGCAGCGCGGCCGAACCGTCGGTGGCGAAAGAGAGCGGGACAGCGTTTAGAAATTATTATCCTGCTTGTCCGACTTCCGCGGCTCCGCGTCGGCGAAGCGGGTGTACTTGGGCAGCCAGGCCAGGCGGACGGTCCCGACAGGGCCGTTTCGTTGTTTCGCGATGATAATCTCGGAAATTCCCTTGTCCTTGCTGTCGTGGTTGTAGTAGTCGTCCCGGTAGATGAACATGACGACGTCGGCATCCTGCTCGATGGCCCCGGAATCACGGAGGTCCGAAAGCATGGGGCGCTTGTCTTCCCGCTGCTCCACGCCCCGGTTCAGCTGGGACAAAGCGATGACAGGGACATTCAGCTCACGCGCGAGCGCTTTTAGCGAGCGCGAGATTTCGGAAATCTCCTGCTGCCGGGAGTCGATGTTCCGGCCCGACTGCATGAGCTGCAGGTAGTCGATGATGACCAGCTGCAGGTCGTTCTCGTTCTTGTATTTGCGGCACTTGCTGCGAAGGGCGGAAACCGTGATCGCCGGCGTGTCATCTATTATTAATTTGGAATTCGCAATCGTACCGGCTCCCTGCATGATGGCGTCCCAGTCGGTATCCTTCAGGGTTCCGGACCGGAGATTCTGGGCTTCGACGCCCGTCTCCAGGGAAAGGATACGGTTGACAATCTGGTCGTTCGACATCTCGAGGGAAAAAATGGCCGTCGTCAGGCCCTCCTGTATGGCCACGTGCTCGGCGATGTTCAGGGCCAGGGCCGTCTTTCCCATGGAAGGCCGGGCCGCGATCAATATCAGGTCCGAAGGCTGCAGGCCCGCGGTCTTGTAATCGAGGTCCGTGAAGCCCGAGGGGATGCCCGTGACGTTTCCGGTCTGCTCCGAGGCCTTCTGAATCTTCTCGAGGACCTTCGTCACAATCTTGTCAATCGGGGTCTCGTCGCTGACCCCCCGCATGCGGACCAGGTCCGAAAGCTCATGCTCGGTCTCATCGAGGATGGCATCGACAGTCTCCTCCTGCTTGAAGCAGAGGGTTTCCAGCTTCTGATTCATCTTGATGATGGAGCGCAGCATGGAGCGGGACTTCACGATGTCCGCGTATTCCTTGACGTTCACCGTCGTCGGAACCGCCGCCACGATGGAGTTGATGAACTCGACCGAGGCGTAGGATTCGGGCAGAGACTTCGAAACCAGGCGGGACTGCAGGGTGACGGGGTCGATTTCCTTCCCCTCCCCGTAGAGCTCCAGCATGGCCTCGTAGAGGACCCCGTTGCGCTCATAGTAGAAGTCGTCTTTCGTCAGGATTTCACTGACGGTCAGGACGGCCTCCCGGTCCATGATCATGGAGCCCAGCACGGCCTCTTCCGCAGTCCGGTCGTTCGGCATGGTGCGGACGACCTGGGAAGCCTCGAGGGCGCTCTCGTTCGTCCCGCCTGCCGGGTCCATATCCATAGGCGGAAACGGCGGCATTTCGGGCATATCGCTGTTTTCGTAGCCGTCCATATCAGTTCATCTCTCCGACGTGTACGTGCAGGTCCGCCGTCACCTCGGGATGGAGCTTGATGTGGACCGTGTAGTTGCCCAGGGCCTTGATGGGGGCATCGATGACAATCTTCTTCTTGTCGACATCCAGGGAATGCTGCTTTTTCAGGGCTTCCGCAATCTCCTTGGCGGAGACGGAGCCGAAGGTCTTCCCGCTTTCGCCTGTCTTGATGGCGGTCTCAACCTTGAGCGTGCCGAGCCTCTTCGCCATCTCCTGGGCGTCCTCAAGCCGCTCGGCGGCAAGCTCCACGTCGTGCTGTTTCTTCAGCTTCAGATTGTTGAGGTTCGTCGGGGTCGCCTCCACGCCCAGCTTTTTTCTGAAGAGGACGTTCCTCGCATAGCCGTCGCTCACCTCGACGATTTCCCCCTTCTTGCCGTGGGGACGGACATCTTCCAAAAGTATTACTTTCATTTTTTCTCCTTATGACTAATATAGTTCCCGCTGAGCGGGCGGCACCCGGCCTTGCAGTAAAGACCGCGATTTACATTATTCATGCCTTTTCTTTGATTTTTATCGTTCCCTCTTCGATCATCACGTCGATGATGTTCTCGATCTTGCGGATGACCTCGTCTGTCGTCGAGTCCTCGATCTGGGCGCCCGCGATATTCAGGTGGCCGCCGCCGCCCAGGCGCTCCATTATTTGTTGAACGTCAATCTCGTCTATGGAACGGGAGCTGACGTAAATCTTCCCCTTATAGACAGTCAGGACGAAGGAGGCCTTGATGCCCACGATGTTCAGGAGCTCGTTCGCTGCCTGAGCGCCGACGATGGTCGGGCTCTCGATGCCTTCGGTCCTGTTCACGGAAATCGCGAAATTGTCCCGGTAGACCGTCGAATCGCGGACGATTTCGGCCCTGGCCTTGTAAGCGTTCATGTCTTCTCT
Source organism: uncultured Lachnospiraceae bacterium (assembly GCA_964584155.1). GTDB lineage: Bacteria > Bacillota > Clostridia > Lachnospirales > Lachnospiraceae > RUG306. The sequence continues at coordinate 9,324 of CAZOYS010000020.1, read as the reverse complement.
GAGGAGCTTGCGGACCCTTGTCACGTCGGAGCCGGACCGCTTCAAATAGGCCGCGGCCTCGAAGGTCCGCACGCCGGTCTTCGTCATGAAATTGTCCGTGTCGATGAGGATCCCGGCGTAAATGGCGTCCGCCTCGGCCGCCTGCAGCTTGATGTTCTCGCTGAAGTACTGGAGAATCTCCGCAATCATCTCACAGGTCGAAGACGCATAGGGCTCGATATAGGAGAGAATGGGGTTCTCCACCTTCTCCCCGCCCTGACGATGGTGGTCAATGACGACGACGGATTTTGACTTCTCAAGGAGCTCCGGACACTCCGTGTAGGAGGGCCGGTTCGTGTCGACCACCATGACAAGGGTATTTGACGTGAGCAAAGACATGGCCTGGTCGCTCGTCACGAAGAGGTCGGGCGGGTAGCCGTGGTCCGGCGTGAAGAGGTCGAGAATCGGCCGCAGGGAGGTATTGATGGTATTGAGTACTATGTGGCACTCCTTCTCGAGCTCCCTTGCCGCGCAGTAGACCCCGATGCCGGCGCCGACCGCGTCGATGTCCGAAATCTGATGGCCCATGACGAGGACCTTGTCCCGTGACACCATGAGCTCGCGGAGGGCTTCCGCCTTGGCCCGGGCCTTGACCCTGGTATTCTTCTCGACTTCCTTGCCCCGGACCCCGTAGTAGGAGATATTGCCGTTGTCCTTGATGACGACCTGGGAGCCGCCCCGGCCCATGGCGATGTCGATGGCCGTCCGGGCGAATTCGGCGTTCTTCCGGTAGGTGGCCCCGTTGACCCCGATGCCCATGGAGATGGTCAGGTCCGTATCATTGCCGAGCTTCGTGGACTTGATGTCCTCCAGGAGGGAAAACTTATTCTCTTCCAGCTTCGACAGGTACTTGTACTGGAAAATAATGAAGTACTTGTCCCGGTCGCTCTTCCGGATGATGGCGTCGGCCTCCTGGAAGTAGCGGGTGACCTTGCGGTCGATGACGGCTGTCAGCAGGGACCGCTTCACGGCCTCGATTTCCGCAATCGTGTCTTCGTAATTATCGATGTACAATAATGCGCAGCAGAGGCGCTGGTCCTCGTTCAACTGGCGGATCTTCTCGCTCTCCGTTATGTCGAGAAGGAGCATGGTGTAGAGGGCGCTCGGGTCCTCCTGGCGGCGGATCATGGGCCTGGCCCCTTCCGGCTCGTCCACAGTGTCGTCCCCGAGATGAACCCTGGAGAAGAGGGCCCGGTAAGTCCTATCGTCCTTTTTTACAACAGCGTCAAAGTCCGTCCCTTCCTCCCGGTCAAGCCATTCTCTCGTGACCTCAGGGAAAATGCTTGTCACGGACTTGGAATACGTCTTTTCCTTCCCGGTCAGGTCGCAGAGCTTGACATTCTGCCAGAGGAAGCGGCCCTCGCTGTCGAGAATCGCATAGGGCAGCTCGAAATGCTCGAGAAACTGCTTCTGCATGGACGCATAGTCCGTGGCCAGCCGGGCCATTTCTTCGGAAAGCAGCCGGGCATTCCGCCGGTAAAAGCCCAGGGAAAGCATGGCATACACGATGACGATCAATACGGATATGATGCCCACGGTCGGATCGTACCAGCACAGGAAGCCCGCTCCGACCGCAAAGACTATGATCATGTAGAGCGGCGTCCGTAGATACGGCGTCACTCCGCCCTTATATTCACCTGCATTCATCTGCAAGGACCTCTCTCATTTTCTGCCGGACTCATACTTTTCTTCCGGCAGGATAATCCCTATTTCCTCGTTTGGGTTATTTTGCGGATATTATAGCACTTATAGGGGCAAAGAGGAAAGAGGCGCATAGCACGCATTGCGTGCTATGCGCCTCATCTTCACTGTTCTTGCTGATTCTGCATACGGCTTCCCCTGATTTTGGCTATCACTGCGCATTCACGAGCTTTGTAATCAGCATGCCCATGCGGCAGCGGACCGCGTCGTCAAAGTTCCGGAGGTCCAGGCCGGACTCCTTGGAAAATTTCTCAATCCGGTAGACGAGCGTGTTCCGGTGGACGTAGAGGGAACGGGCCGTCTCGGCCAGGTTCAGGCCATTGTCAAAGAGGGTGTTGATGGTATTGACGGTCTCGCTGGATAGGTCGTTGAAGGAAAAGTCCGGAAACTGCTCCTCCAGATATTCTTCGCAGGCGTCCTTGGGAAGGCGGGACAGAAGCTTATTGAGGCCCAGGGTCCGGTAGCCGGTGCAGGAAGCCTCCATGCCGAAGAGGTCCCGAATGCGCATGGCGGCCGCTGTTCTGGAATAGGAAGCCGGAAGGGCACGAAAGCCGGCAACGGCCGCATCATAGGCCACCCGGGCCGAGACCATGCCCTCTGTCTGCAGGGTGTCGTAAATCATGGCGGCTGTCGAGGCCAGGTCGTCCCCGCTTACCATTTCACCGGGCTCTGTAATCAGAAGCATCTCCCGGTCATTGACCCGGACCAGGGTATTCCGGGGCGGCGGGAACAGGCCGGTCAGAACGGAGAGGGTATCTGTCATGTCGCCCCCGGTCACTTCCAGCAAAAATAAGGCCATGGGCTCGGCCTCGGCGGCCTCGCCGGAAAAGTGGGGGAAATTCGCCCGGAAGTCATCCGCATCCATCTGCCCGGTCAGAAAGCGCATGAAGATCTCATTCTTGTCCACGGCATTGCGGTAGACCTGCAGGATGGTGGAAAGACGGGCCCGCAGCGTGTCCTCATCAAGAGTCCCGGGCGCCACCTGAAAAGGAACCCCGGTCACATCCGAGAACAGAGCCAGCAGCTCCTCCGTCGTCATGCTGTCGAAATCTTCAGTCATATATTATTCCTGTCTATATTTTCGTTTAACGCAAAAGAAAGGGATGGAGCCAAAAAGCTTCATCCCCATTATACACATTCTGTCTTTTCCGGGAAAGTTCCGACGCTGCGGCCCGGACTTCCGGACTGCTTCGCAGCCCTCGCGGTTACTTAAAGCTTCCTTGCCCCATCACCAATCTCTACGACATAGATTTCGGGCGTCTTGCCGACCTTCTCCTCGTAGCCCTTCGTGATGGTCTCCTTGAAGGTATCGAGGGCCTCGTCCTTCACGATGGAAACCGTGCAGCCGCCGAAGCCGCCGCCGGTGATGCGGCTTCCCAGGCAGCCGGGCACAGACCAGGCCAGCTCCGCCAGGACATCACACTCCTCGCAGGACGTCGCGTAGTCATCCCGAAGGGAAACATGAGAAGCGTTCATGAGCTTACCGAATTCTTCGATATTATTCTTTTTGAGTTCGGCTACGGCCCGGATGGTCCTCTGGTTTTCGTATACCGCGTGATGAGCCCGCTTGCGCTCCGTCTCGTTCGTGATGACGGAGGCGTGCTTTTCGAAGGTCGCCTCGTCGAGGTCGCCGAGGGCATTGATATTGACCACGGTCTGCAGCTGCTTCAGGGCGTGGGCGCACTCCTCGCGGCGCTTGTTGTACTCGGAGTCCACAAGGCTGTGTTTGACCTTGGAGTTCACGATGACAATCTTCGCCCCGTCCAGCTTGACCGGAGCGTATTCATAGGAGAGGTCCGCCGTATCAAGGAAGATGGCGCAGTCCTTCTTTCCCATTGCGACAGCGAACTGGTCCATGATGCCGCAGTTCATGCCGTTGAAATTGTTCTCGGAATACTGGCCGGTCAGAGCCAGGTCCTGATTCGTCAGGCCGTTGAATCCGAAGAGGTCGCGGACAACAACGCCCGTCAGGACTTCGAGGGAAGCCGAAGATGAAAGACCGGACCCGTTCGGAATGTCGCCCCAGATCAGCATATCGAAACCTGTGTCGAAGAGATGGCCCTTCTTCTGCAGGGCCCAGACAACCCCTATGGGATAGTTGGCCCAGCCATACTTGTCATTATATTTGATGTCCTTCACGGAGCACTCGACAATGCCGTACTTCTCGACATTTGCCGAATAGAAGCGGAGCTTGTCATCCGTCCGCTTTCTGGCAACGGCGTATGTCCCGATGGTCAGGGCGCAGGGGAAGACGTGGCCCCCGTTGTAGTCCGTGTGCTCCCCGATCAGGTTCACCCGGCCCGGCGAAAAATAGCTCTGAACCCCCTCGGCGTCCCCGAAAAGCTCAGCGAACCGTGCCTTCATTTCCTCTATGGTCATAATAATGTAACCCTCCGAAAATAAGTGTTTTTGCAAAATGCCTGAAGCCTGCCTTTACGCGGCTGCGGCCTCATGCGAAATTTTCCGCATCAGGCTTATTCTACACACTTCGGCCGGATTCGTCCATATCGAAAAGCGGTCCAATTGTGTGCAAAAACAGCTGTTAAGGGGGGAGGCGGACCGGAAGGAGAAATTTCGACTTGGAAAGAAGATTCTTCTCTCTTCCGGCCACTTCCACGTGGTGCCAGGGCCGGGGAAAGGAGAAATTTCGGCTTTGGAAGAAGATTCTTCTCTCTTCCGGCCACTTCCGCTTGGTGCCAGGGCCGGGAAAAGGAGAAATTTCTGCTGTGAAAGAAGATTCTTCTCCCTTCCGGGCCGCGCGCATGTGGCGACTGGGCCGGGAAAAGGAGAAATTTCGGAATTGGAAGAAGATTCTTCTCCCTTCCGGGCGCTCCCATGGGGAGAATAGACCAGGGAAAGGAGAAATTTCAGCTTGGAAAGAAGATTCTTCTCCCTTCCGTGCCGCAGGCTGGGGAGCTTCCTTGGGACCGGGCGCGCCGCCCTACCTCTTCTCCACCATGTCCTGCGGGAGGTGGGCGATGACCATGCGCTCCAGCTTCTCGGGCTGGACGGGCTTGGCCAGGTAGTCCTGGAAGCCGGCGTCCCGGTACATGCGGTCGATGCCGGCAATGGCATTTGCGGTCAGGGCAATGCTGCAGGTATTCCGGTTGGGATTATTCTCTTCCGCACGCAGGCGCTGCAGGGTCTCAATGCCGTCGATTTCCGGCATCATGTGGTCCATGAAAATGATGTCGTATTTCTGTTTCCTGGTCATTTCAAGGGCTTCCATGCCGCCCGCAGCCTGGTCGATCTTCATTTGGGTCTGTTTCAAAAGGGACGTGAAGACAAGGCGGTTCATTTTATTATCATCGACGACGAGGACGTGGGCCTTGGGCGCCCTGAATTCGGGCTCGTATTTCTTCTTCTCCGTCTGGGCGGAGGCGATGTTTGCCTGCAGGTCGCCCATGGGCTTCTCATCCACGATCTTCTGCGGGATTTCAACGGAAAATTCAGAGCCTTCCCCGTAGACGGACTCCACATGAATGCTGCCTCCCATGGCGTCTGTAAGCAGCTTCGTGATGGCGAGGCCCAGGCCCGTCCCTTCAATATGGCGGTTCTTCGTCTGGTCGACCCGGGAGAAATCCGAGAAGAGGTCCTTCATGGCCTCCTTTTTGATGCCTATGCCGGTGTCTTTGACGCTGACCCTGAGGAGGAAATCTTTTCCATTATTATCATTCGATATCTTCACTCCGTTCACGGTGAGGGTGACCGACCCTTTCTCCGTGTATTTCACCGCGTTCGTAAGAATATTAGTAATGATCTGTTTCACGCGGACGTCGTCGCCGATCAGGGCGGCCGGGAGGTTTCGGTCGCAGGAAAGGATCATCGTGAGGCCCTTGGCATCCGCCCGCTTTTTCAGCAGGGTCACGCAGTCGTTGATGACGGAGGCCGTCTGATAGGTGACCTCCGTGAGCTCCATCTTGCCGGATTCGATTTTCGAGAAGTCCAGGATGTCATTAATAATGGAAAGCAGCATGCGCCCGGCCGTGTCGATGTTTTCCGAGTACTTCAGGATGCCCTCATCCGTGCACTCGCGCTCAATCATCTCGTTCATGCCCAATACAGTGTTGATGGGCGTCCGGATCTCATGGGACATGGAGGCCAGAAAACGGCTTTTGGAATCAGAAAGGGCCAGGGCCTCCTTCTTCTCCTGCTTCGCCTTTTCGGCATCGAGGACTGCCCTCAGGACAGCAACGATTGCCAGGGCCAGAAGGCCGATGAGGACCAGGTTCTTGTTCATGTTTCCGGCGCCCTGCATGTAATCGGGAATGCTGATGAGGCCCGTCAGGAAGAAAACGCCCATGCCTGCGGCGATGAGGGGGTAATCGAGGGCCTTCCGCCGGATGTCCTGGATGACGGTGACGAAGACCGCGATGATGCCGGATGCGATTTCAATGACAACGACGGGGATGGAATAGATATAGGGCAAAATACCTGTCATATGCAGGAGGAAGCAGGCCGCGGACGCGGCTACGGCCACGGCCTCCATAATAATATAGAGCCTGTGGTAGCGCCTCTTCTGGACCTCATCAAGGTAGCACATGAAGGGCAGGGCCATGAGAAATCTGAAGATAAAGGCGGCAAACGACGCCGCGTCCACACGGGGGAAGAGGAACTGGCGCAGAGAACATTCCGTCAGGCTCCACCCGGCGAAAAAGACGACCCCGAGGGCCAGGAAACGGAGCTCTGGGGCGGTATGGGTCCGGAACTCCATTATTAATGAAAGAATAATAATGGCAATGCCGAAGGAGAGCAGAAGGATAGCCAGGACCACTTCTGCCCCAAATTCCCGAAAATAATGAAGCAATATGCCTGTCCGGTCCCCATAGTACACCGTGTCAATGTAGCCGCGGTAAATGGTGTCCGACGTCGACTCGATCCGCAGGACCTTTCCAGCGTCCTCCTGCTGCAGGCCGACAAAGAGGATGGCCGTAGTCGTATAGCCCTTTGAAAACGGAGAAGCGTTCAGGGAGTAGGTGTACCGGAGGTTCCCGTCCACGAAGACCTTCACTTCGGCCGTGGCACTCCGGAGGGAAATGTAAGCATCTTCCGGTATGGACGCAGGCAGGGCCGCCTCGATCACGGCCGTGGAATGCTCATCCACTTCAAAAGTTCCCGGAATCTCCACGTCCTTCCGGCTCCCGTCGGGCAGGACCTGCGCCCAGTCCGCCGGCAGCACTTCGCAGCGCTCTTTGCCCAGCAGGTCCGGCGCCGGCCACCCGCTCAGGGAAACCCCTGCCCAGAGGACAGCAATTGCCCCGAGCACGGCAAAGAGCAATATGGAAATACCCCGCAAATATCCGTCCGTACGTTTCATAGGCACTCCCCTTAGCTGCTTCCGCGCCCGACATTTTTCATTCATTTTACCCGGCATTTGTCAGGCATACACCTGACAAATCTCAAATTTTTGTAAGTATAGCACAAGCGACGGCATTGTGTAGATGACCAAAGCCAGGGAAAGGAGAAATTTTCGGATTGCAAGAAGATTCTTCTCTTTGGTGGGCTGCAAGACGAAAGGCCGGTTCCGCCTGCGCGGTTTACATTAGTAATAAACAAAGATCCCCCTGCCGGGAAGGAGGTCCGGCAGGGGGTATTTGTAAGTAAGGGGATGAAAAAGAAGTTTTATAGCGTTGCTTCAGTTCGTGATGACCTGCTCTGTCTCCTTGTCGAAGAAGTGAGCCTTCTCCATGTCGAGGCAGAACTTGACGGTATCGCCGGTACGAGCGGTCGTACGAGGGTTGACACGGGCCGTGATCTCGGTGTTGTTGTAATCGAAGTACAGGAATACTTCTGCGCCGAGGAGCTCGTATACGTGAATCTTCGCCTCGATGACGTTCTCGGGATGCGCATCGATGACCATCTGGGAATCGGAGATGTTCTCGGGACGGATACCGAAGACAACGGTCTTTCCTACATAGCCCTTGTCTACCAGAGCCTTTGCCTTTGCGGGAGGGATGGTCAGGGTGTGGGTGCCGAGATTTGCAACGACCTGGTCGCCGTTCTTCTCGATCTTCGCATCCAGGAAGTTCATCTCAGGAGAGCCGATGAAGCCTGCAACGAACTGGTTGCAAGGGTTGTCATAGAGGTTCTGAGGAGAATCAACCTGCTGAACGACGCCGTCCTTCATTACGACGATCCGGGTACCAAGGGTCATAGCCTCGGTCTGATCATGTGTAACGTAAATCATCGTAGCGCCGAGTCTGTCATGGAGTTTGGAAATCTCGATACGCATCTGTACACGGAGCTTTGCATCGAGGTTTGACAGAGGCTCGTCCATGAGGAAGACCTTGGGGTTCCGGACGATGGCACGGCCCATGGCAACACGCTGCCGCTGGCCACCGGACAGAGCCTTGGGCTTGCGGTCAAGGAGCTTGTCCAGGTCGAGGATCTTTGCGGCCTCGCGGACCTTCTTGTCGATCTCGTCCTTGGGAAGCTTACGAAGCTTCAGACCAAAGGCCATATTGTCGTAAACTGTCATGTGGGGATACAGAGCGTAGTTCTGGAATACCATTGCGATATCACGGTCCTTGGGCTCTACATCGTTCATGACCTTTCCGTCGATTGTCAGGGTACCGGAGGAGATGTCCTCGAGACCTGCAATCATACGGAGGGTGGTGGATTTTCCGCAGCCTGAAGGGCCGACGAAAATGATGAATTCCTTGTCCTGTACGTCAAGGTTGAAGTTCTTTACGGCTTCGAAACCGTTCGGATAAACCTTGCAGACATTGTCAAGCTTAATACCTGCCATTTCATAACCTCCAAAAATATTGGTTTTTCATACATGAGAATAATGTAAAGCGCGTGCTTTCCCATCACCTCAACTGTCAACGAGTATACATGGAAAAAGTGCCCAATGCCACGGCCAAAGCATACAAAGTTTTCTCGATTTCTTCGTCGCTTTGACTAAATGATCGGGAGGGGGCCGGCAAAAACTGACAGGTTGCACAAAAATATACAAATACAGGAGCTGTAGAAAAACCGGCGCGCCCTTATGCGGGGCGCGCCGGTCATGGCATGCAGTCCAAATAAAATCTCTATATTATTATCAGTCTACTACGTAAGGCATCATAGCCAGATGACGGGCACGCTTGATGGCGGTCGTCAGGGCACGCTGGTGACGGGCGCAGGTCCCGGTCACACGGCGGGGAAGAATCTTTCCACGCTCGGAAACGTACTTCTTCAGAAGTGCTACGTCCTTGTAATCTACCTTTGCATTCTTGCCGCAGAAGACGCAGACCTTTCTCCGTCTGTGGATGGGCCGTCTTGTACGTCTGCTGTCAGCACCGTTCTCACTTGTCTTTGCAAATGCCATTTTCATTTACCTCCTGAAAATGAGGTCATAATCTCACGCGAAGGGAAACTAATCGTCCGCATCTCTCGCGAAGGGAAACCTGTCGTTCCCGTTTCACGCGAAGGGAAGCTCGTCGTCAACGCCTTCCGGAATGCTCATGAAACCGTCTCCGGCAGGAGCAGTTCCTGCGTCAGCCGACGAAGGTGCGGGCCCGCCTGCGGGAAGGGGCGCACTGCCTGAAGAAGCAGATGCCGCCTTGCTCTCGGCAAACTCGATATTGTCGACCATGATCA
>CAZOYS010000019.1:0-20476 GCA_964584155.1 uncultured Lachnospiraceae bacterium | reverse complement strand
GGTTGAGCCTGTTTTTCTCAGGCTCCGGGTTTTCATAAATCAGTTGACACTATCAGATGATTCCTTTATATTTGCAAAAGCGTCTCCGCCTTTTGCTCAGAGTTTTCCTGCGGATACCGTATTGATCCACAGATTGTAATTGACCGAGGCCATATCCGTTTCATCCGTATAGTGAAAGGGCCTGTGGTCCGTTTCGAGTTCTGGAATGGTTTCCGTCCGGCCAGCCAGGTAATCTCCCAGTATTTCCTGCAAGTCCCGAAAGCGCTGCATGAGGCCGCCGAGGCGGATGGTCTGTACTTCAAAGCCGAAAGGCTTATTTTCCCGGTACCACTGCCGGCGAAAGGCCTGATAGAAAGTTTCCAGCCGTCTTAAAATTTCATCCGTTTCCCTTACCATGTTCGAAAGGACGGCCCGGTCCTTCTTCCTGTAGGCTTCATAGAGCCGGCGGCCGAAATCCGCTTTCATGACTAATATTTGAGCCAGGGCTTCCGCGGACTCGAAAATATAGGCATAAGGCCCGCTCTGTGCAGCCGTTTCAAGCCTCCCGGCGGCCGTTTCAAACTGCTGCCCGGCATCATCCCGGAGCAGGGAATCAAATATGCCGAGCAGAGGGTCATTGTATAAGAGATACTTGCTCGAGTTGTTGTGGGTCTCTCCGCTTTCAATATAGGGATTCCCTTCGTCAATAGAAAGAAAGGCTTCAAGCGAAAGACCGGTCAGGCGGCGGAAGGCTCCTTCAGGAAGCGGATGACCGTAGGCTTCATCGGCATCGGCAAACAGGGCCGGCAGGGTGGAAAAGGCACTGGCCTCCGCCCCGTCGTCTCCCCAGCACGTGATGACCACATCATTCACCCCGTTTTTCCTGCAGGCGGAAAGGGCTGCCTTTCCGGCTTTTATGGAGTAGCGGTTGTGCGGCAGGAAGCCCGTCCACTTCCAGGCTCCCCCGGCAAATATGATGTCATCCGTTATGGCCTTGTGCTTTTTCAGCATGTCGTCATAATGGTTCTCTTCCGTGGAATAGTAGTCCCAGTATCCGAGAGAGAGGTCCGCCGGAACGGAAATCTTCTCAGTGACCGCATCATCGTTCACATAATATTCGCCTCCAAAGGCCAGTCGGAAAAACATATCGCTCCACATCTGGGCATGAAGGCCGTACTTACTGCAGATGGAAAGGACCGTGTCGAGATGATCCCGGATGATGGCTGCCCGGTCCCTGTAGCCGTGCCGGTCCAGATACTTTCCCAGTCCCACCATGTGGGCTTCATCCATGCCGATATTGACGGTCCGTGTGGAAAAGGCGTCCGAAACAGTATGAATCAAATGGTCCAGCAGTTCCTCCGTCCGCTCATCTCCGGCCAACAGGATGTCGTCCGTATCCGTTATCTTTTCATATTCCTGGTAACGGACAATCTGGTTCAAATGGGCCAGGGTCTGTATATAGGGGCGAAGTTCTATTCCGAAAATGCCTGCATACGCATCCATCTCCCGGATCTCTTTCTTCGTATAGGCGCCACGCATGTAACCGAAATACGGTTCACCGTCTACCTGCAGCGTATCCTCGAGATAGAGTCCCACAAAAGAATAGCCCATAAACGCGGCATTTCGTATGACCTGTTTGATGGTGTCCACCTTTGGCACCGCATTGCGGGATGCATCCACCATGATTCCGAAAGAAGGAAAGGCCCTTTCTGCGGAAACGGATTCGATCCTGTCGGCAGACTTCAGATGAAGAAGCCCCCGGCAGCAGGCAGGTATGTCATGATAAGAAAGCTCCATATGGTCCGGGCAGGCTGTAATGGAATAGCCGTTCTCCGAAGTTTTTAAAAAAGAAATGGGTGTGCCTTCTTCACATGCGGCAGCACCCAAAATCGTCTTTGATTCGGAAATCACATTCTTCAATTCAGCTGGTATTTCAGGAAAAGTAAGCTTCATGAGGCTCCCTCTTTCTTGATTCTCTATCCGGATTATACCAATGGGTTTTCTCAAGTTCAATATTTGCAAGGCTTTCAGAAAGGGCCTTGCAAAACAGGAGACTTTTTTCCGGAATTTGTGAAATTACTTTCAGAAAAAAAGGCCTATACTTTTGGATACAAATAAGAAGTTTTTAAGGAGGACTATAGATGCGAATCTACCGCGAAAAAGACTACCATGCCGTCAGCCGCCGAGCTGCAAACATCATATCGGCCTATGTCATTGCAAAACCCGATACCGTCCTGGGCCTGGCCACCGGCTCCACCCCCATCGGCACATACAGGCAGCTCGTCGAATGGTATGACAAGGGAGATATTGACTTTTCAGAGACAAAGACCGTCAACCTCGATGAATACTGCGGGCTCACGGCAGAAAACGAAAACAGCTACCACTACTTCATGAGGGACAATCTTTTTTCCCACATCAATATAGATATGGCAAACACCCATGTGCCGGACGGAAGTGCCGCCGACATCGAAGAAGAATGCCGACACTACGACAGTCTCATTGACTCCCTGGGCGGTGTGGACCTGCAGCTCCTGGGTCTCGGCCACAACGGCCACATAGGATTCAATGAGCCCAGTGACGCTTTTCCCACAGGCACCCACATGGTAAAGCTCACGGAAAACACGATTGAAGCCAATTCCCGTCTCTTCGACAATATAGACGACGTCCCCCGCTACGCCATCACCATGGGGGTCCGGAACATTCTGACGGCCCGGCATATCCTACTCGTCGTATCCGGCGCGGACAAGGCGGAGGCTCTGAAAAAGACACTCTACGGACCTGTCACTCCCCAGGTGCCCGCATCGATTCTGCAGCTTCATCCCCACGTCACGGTCGTCGCCGATGAGGCCGCCCTTCCCGAAGAAAAATAATCCTCTATCCTCCTCTATGGAAAACGGCTTCCTCACGTTGAAAACTGTGAGGGAGCCGTTTTCTTTTCAGTATCGAGTAGAAGGATTTCATCCTCCTACTCGATGAAGCAACACTGCAACCAGCTCACAGCCTTCGGCTGTTTCGCTGATTGCAGTCGCCAAGATGGCTCCTTCACATACACGCATGTACGTAGCCATCTTGGCTCGTTGCTTACAAAAAAGACGGGCAGCATTCCTGCTGTCCGCCTTTCTTTCATATGAAAATATAATAATAATCACTGCCCGTTCTGCTTTGCAAAATACACAGCTCCGACAAGCCCGGCCTCATTTCCCAGCCTGCAGGCCTCAATGGAAAGCCCCCGGCTGAAATTCGGCATGGCCTTTTTCATCACCTTTTCCCGCACAGGGCGGATGAAAAGTTCCTCCTGGGCCGAAACCCCGCCGCCTATAAGGATCATCTCCGGATTGAAGATATGGACAAAGCCGACAAGGCCGCTTGAAAGATAGGATGTCCACCTGTCGATTACGGAAAGAATTCCTTCGTTCCCCCGGGCCGCTTCCTCAAATATGGTCCTTCCGTTCACCGTCTCCGGAGAAAAGGAAAGTTTTCCCCCCTCCTTCCCCTCTTTTACCATGCGGACAAGAGCCGTCATGGACGCATAATGTTCCAGGCAGCCGGTATTGCCGCACGTGCAGGGCTCACCTTCACATTGAATCGGAAAATGCCCGAGGTGGCCGGCGAAGCCGTCCCGGCCCAGGAGAATATGTCCGTCAGCTATGACGCCTCCACCGACGCCGGTTCCTATGGTGACCACGACGACATTCTGCCTGCCCTTTGCCGCTCCGAGCCAGACCTCACCGAGTGCTGCCGCATTTGCGTCATTAAGGACAAATGTCGGTGCCTGAAACTCGGCAGACATCTCATCCTTGATCCGGCTGCCGAGCCAGTTTTTTATATGCCCCGCTGTTCCGGCGACAATCCCCTCCCTGGAATTTATGGCACCTGTAGCGGAAACCCCTATGGCCATCAGGACCACGTCCTTATGAGAAGAGAGAAAGGTCCGGGAGCTTTTCAGAACCGTTTCCAGTATAGGCGTTTCATATCCGTCGAAATTCACAGGATAGGAGGCCTTGTCCGTCACGTTTCCGTCTTCCGTCACAAGTCCGAGTTTGACATCGGTGCCGCCGATATCCACGCCCAGGTACAATCGTTCAAACATATATTATTCTCCCTCTGTTTCTTTGGCGCTGTCGGTACCCTTGATGGCAGAAAGGGTGTTCTTGTACTTCTGCGCCTTGAAATAAAAGTCATTGGCAAAGTAATACGAATACAGGACGTCAATCAGTACAAGCAGGGGAAACTGGGGAGAGATTTTCGTTCCCTCATCGAGATTCTCTATGGCGGCTGCTTTGACCACTTCATCGCAGAGACTGCACTCGGCCGCCTTCGTATTTGAAGTAATGAAGATGACGGCGGCTCCGCCGCGCTTTGCAATGCGGATGCTTTCAAGAATATCCGCTGTCCGGCCGCTCAGGGAAATCGCCACTACGAGAGTATCTGCCCCTGCAAGCGCCGCACTCATGCGAATCATCTGGGAATCCGTGACAGCCGCCACATCCATGCCGATTCTCATGAAGCGAAGCTGAAACTCCTGGGCCACGTACCCGGAACTTCCGGTTCCATAGACCAGTACCCTGCGAAAGCTGCCGAACATCAGTGCAATACGCCGGATCTGATTGTCGTCAAGCATCCTGAAGCTGTCATTCAGGAGATTCTGGTAGGAATCCTTGACTTTCTTCGTGAAGAGTTCAACATCCTTTTCCTGTTTTTCACTGGCCCTTTCAAATTCCAGGTCCTTTTCATATTCATAGATGAATTCCCGGTAGCCCTTGTAGCCGCACTTTTTGGCAAATCGGGAAAGCGTGGCCTCCGATACATAGAGAAGGCGGGCGACATTTTTGGAAGAAAAGTCGCCTTCCTGCTTGTTCTCTATGAAGAAGTCCGCAACGCTCTGCTCCACGTGCGTGAGGGAGTCATACTGATTCTCAACGGCCTGCTTTGCTTCGTTCTGAAATGAAACCGAATACTTTTTTTCCATAGGCTCACTGGGATATAATCTTCTGAAGTTTTTCCGCCAAAAGAAGGGCCATCTTTTCCTGGGTTTTTGCGCTCGGATGGGTATCTGTCGAAAACCCGTCCGCCTTCATATCCTGAAGGGGGAAGCAGAGATAAGAATAGCCTTCCGCTTCGGAAAGTCTTTCTACCACCGGATTCACGGTACTTTCCATGGCCCCGCTCAAGAGGAGAACCTGCTGAGCCTGCAAAGCCTTCCGGGCCCTCTTCAGAAAAGCCCCGTAGGATGCCTGAAAAGCGCTCTCCCGCTCCGGCAGACTCCGGATATAGGCTGCATCGTTCGTACCGACATAAGAAACAAGCACCCGGGCCGGTCGAACATCTTCATAGGGAAAAATATCCGGCAGCAGGTGAAAAGTATTCGGAACATCATCCTCTTCGGGAATCCAGCGGGAAATAATGCCGTCCCCGCTTTCACAGACAATACCGCAGTCAGCCTGAAGCATCTCCGCCGTCCGGTAGGCATAGGCCATCGTCACATTTTCATCGGCTGTGGAGAAAACATGATTCCCTTCCGTGTCTTCAATCCCGTATCCGGCGGTAATGGAATCTCCGATGAAAAAGAGCTTTCTGCTGCGCTCCTCCGGCCTTTCACAGGCCCCGTCCGTTTTTACGGAAGAAATTTCAAGGGAGTCATACTGCTTCTCCGTAAGTTTGACCAGACGCAGAAGTACCCGGTTCCCGCCCTCCTGATGAAAGATATCGTATTCCTTCTGCTGTCTCTCAATCGGAATTTTCTGAACAAGCTTCCCATCGGCAAAGACGCCCAGATAGGAAATATTGACATCCTGATATTCGTTCCCGTATCCACTGATGACAGCAGTGACGTTCTTTGCCGCCGTATAAAATTCCAGACCGGAAGCTGACCAGTCCAGGCGGAGAGGAAATTTCTCCCCGCAGACTCCGAGAAAGCGGCAGGTCTCCGGCTGAAGCTCATACACGGTATCCATCACTTCTTTTCCGTGCCATCCGAAAGCAGGCCAAGCTCATCCTCCGTGAAAAGCTCTCCATTCGGCTTTTTCTCAGGTCCCTCATCCTGCTTTTCCTCAGGCTTCTTCTCCGACAGACTCTCTGTATTTTCCGCCGGAAGCTTCTCAGGCTTCTTTTCTGCTTCATCCGTGATCACATAGTCAGCCTCCACATCGGACCGAAGGGATTCTCTTCTTGCCTCTTCTTCCTTCTTGAAGGAATGGCTGCGGCCGGCTGCCGAAATAAGGGAAAGAAGGCCTAAGATGCCGGCAATGAAGAGGAAAATATAAAAGAGCTGCTCATTTGTCCTGAAAATATTCTTGTATCCGGTCAGAACGAGAAATGAGAAGACAAGGACCAGAACAGCCGATATCATGGGCAGGGGCCAGGCCCTGCCGTGAAGGCCGATGATCTGAATGGCCAGCTGCAGAAGAATGGCGGCTTCCATGGCAATGAGAATTCCCATCAGAGTCGTGAAGAATTCCGTCATTTCCCCGGCCCGGATCAGAACGGCAACACCGAAGACAAAGACCAGAACGCCTATGGAAAAATTATAATCCGTAATCCGCTGGTAGCCTTTCTTCAGGAAGAAACGGAACATGAGCCAGGCCCCGGCCACCAGCAGGACTCCGGACGTCACATAGATGAAATAGAGGCTCTTCATGCCCGGAGCAAAGAGCATGAGAGCCCCTGTCAGCACGAAGAGGGCCGAAATCATGATCTGGGCCATCATGCCGAAGAAATTCGCGTCGTTTTTTTCTTTCTTCTCAGCTGCACTCGTATTCCTTGCCATAGCGTTCCTCCTTGAATATATGCATTGCAGATATATCCGACACACCATTCATGGAATAAGCCGTATTTTCCAGTTTTCCGTGAAATAAGGCGAAACTCCCGCTAAATGAACAGATTCTACTCTGCCAGACGGTTCGAAAAATATTCTATTAGGTCAAGCGGCTTCTGAAAAACGATAAGGGCCCCGTTTTCCAGCAGAGAAGCCTCTTCACCGAAGCCCCAGCCGGCTCCAATCATATCGATGCCTGCTTTTTCGGCCCCTTCGCAGTCGAAGAAGGTATCCCCGATCAGAACGGATTCCGAAAGACGGACTGAGGTATTCCTCCGGGCCACCAGGGCTATGACATCCGCCTTTTTGTCAATGCTTCCGTCCTCCGAAGCCCCGCAGATATCGTCAAAATAAGGAGCCAGACCTTTTTCAGTCAGAATCATGCGGGCCGCATGCTCTACCTTCGATGTCGCCGTATAGATGCGAAATCCCGCTTCATGCAGGGCCTTCACGGCTTCCGGGATACCCGGATATGGCTCGCACATGGACCAGCCGACCCGGTTGTACTCTCCCCGCCAGACATCGAGGGCATGGGAAACTTCATCCTTCGGGATCCCCAGCTTCTCAGCCATGGAGTCCCCGAGCGGAGGCCCGATCATGGAATCGATGGTCGCATCGTCCGGCATGGGAATTCCCAGTTCCCGGGATGAAAACTCAATGCAGTGGGCTATACCGGGCCTTGTATTGAAAAGAGTCCCGTCAAGGTCAAAGAAGATGTTCCGATATTTTTTCATGGGTTTTATTTCTTGCTGCCCTTTGTCGCCCGGCCGGCCACTTTCAGATGGTCCAGAAGAACCTTCCGCTCATGAACGGGTACGGACATGGCCTCCCCTTCCGGCAGGAGGTAAACTGCCTTGAGCTCGTCCCCCTTCGTCAGGTCCATGCCCTTGACGCCGACCGCCGCCTTCTTCTTCTCCGGAATATCGGAAGAAGCAATGCGGAGGAAATACTCCTTGTCCGACTCAAAAATAACAGTGGATGCCGGGTCATATACAAATACGGAAAGGACGCTGTCGCCCTCTAAAAGCTTCGTCGCGGCAATGGTCCGTCGGCTCACGTCAAATTCAGCGCCTTCCACGACCTTGATATTGCCCTTCTTCGAAACAAAGAGAAGCTTCTCGGTAAGCAGGGAAGAAATGGGCTCAAGGAAGACGGCCTCTTCCTGGGATGAGTCAAAGTTCGACACATTGTCGATGGGCACGCCCTTGTCCCGGAGCTTTGCCGCGGGAAGGTCGGAGACCTTCAGCACATGCATATTGCCCCGCTCCGTAAAGATGGCGATCCGATCGTCCGACTTCACATGGAAGAGATAGCGGGAATCGGCCTGTACGGCTTCCATATTCCGCTCATAGGTGGCTTCATCGATCGTCTTTGCATAGAAGAAGCGGTCAATTACAGTGTAGACGTCCGTCACCTCCACGGGCTTCTCAACGAGGACAGCTTCTTCTACTTCCTGAATCTCTGTCTTCCTGGGAACTCCGAATTCTTTCTTAATCTTCTTCAGATTTGAAATAATGACCTTGGCCATGGAAGAACGATTGCCGAGAATATCCGTGTAGGAGGCGATATTCGCCATGGTCTCGGCATAGTCTTTCCTGAGGGCGTCAATCTCCAGGCCGATCAGACGGTAGAGGCGCATATCCAGAATGGCGTCCGCCTGCTTCTCCGTGAAGTGAAGGGAGGCCGCATTCTTCTTCGAGGTCTCGCTCTTGAAGCGGATGCCTTCCGTGATGCCGTTTACGAGGCAGTCCTTGGCCTGGGGCCGGGTCTTTGACCCCCGGAGGATCTCGATGATGAGGTCGATGCAGTCACAGGCCTTGATCAGGCCCTCCTGAATTTCCTTCTTCTCCCGCTCCTTGGCCAGAAGGGTATTGTACTTTCTTGTACAGATCTCGTACTGGAACTCGACGGAATGGCGGATGACTGGAACAAGACCCAGTGTCTCCGGCTTCCCGTCGGCAACGGCCAGCATATTGACCCCGAACGTGTCCTCGAGACGGGTCTTCTTCATGATGAGGTTTTCTACTGCCTCAACATCAGCCCCCTTCTTGAGCTCGATGACAATGCGGATTCCCTCCTTGGAGGACTGGTTCGAAATATCCGTAATGTCCGTGGTTTCCCTGGTTTCAACGAGCTTTGCCACATCGTTTAAGAACTTTCCGATGCCGGCCCCGATCATGGTATAGGGAATCTCTGTCACAACGAGAAGGGGCTTTCCGTTCTTCCCCTGCTCCACCTGTGTCTTCCCGCGCAGGCGGAGTTTTCCGACACCGGTCGAATAGATTTCCTCCAGTTCGGAAGCGTTGCAGACAAGGCCGCCGGTCGGGAAATCCGGTCCCTTCACATACTGCATCATCTGCTTCGTATTGATGTCCGGGTCCTTCATGTAGGCAATACAGCCGTCGATGACCTCGGAAAGATTATGCGGAGGGATGGATGTGGCCATACCGACCGCAATGCCCTCGGCCCCGTTCACAAGGAGGTTGGGAATCTGAACCGGCAGAACGACCGGCTCCTTCTCCGTCTCGTCGAAGTTCGGCATGAAGTCGACAACGTCCTTGTCGAGGTCCCCGAGGAAATATTCCTGGGTAATCTTCTGCAGACGGGCCTCGGTGTAGCGCATGGCAGCCGCTCCGTCTCCCTCTATGGAGCCGAAGTTTCCGTGTCCGTCCACAAGAGGCAGGCCCTTCTTGAAGTCCTGGGCCATGACGACCAGGGCATCATAGATGGAGGCATCTCCATGGGGATGGTACTTACCCATGGTATCGCCGACAATACGGGCGGACTTCCGGTAGGGGCGGTCCCAGCGGATGCCAAGCTCATACATGTCATATAGGGTTCTCCTCTGAACCGGCTTCAGGCCGTCCCGCACATCGGGCAGGGCCCGGGCGATGATGACACTCATGGCATAGTCGATATAGGACTTCTTCATGAGGGAGGAATATTCGGTTTCAATGATTTCACCGGAGGGCACTGCCTCGGGTGCTTTCGTTCTCGGCATAAATATTATCCTATTCTACGTGTAATCCCATCATCGCTTCGCTGCTGCGCAGCTTTCGCGATGCCCCTCCGTTCGCGCTCACGTGCACACACTCCGCGCTCGCTGCGGGGGCGCGTCATTAAAACATGAGGCATACCAAGCAGGCTTGCTATGCCTCATGTGTTTTGACGCTGGATTACACGTCAAGCTCAGCTTCGTGGGCATTCTTATAAATAAAGTCCTTCCGGGGCATGACGTCATTTCCCATCAGAAGCTCCGTCACATCGCTTGCCATACGGCCGTCCTCGATTTGGACCAGTTTCAGCTTCCTCCGGGCCGGATCGAGGGTCGTCTCCCAGAGCTGCTCCGGGTCCATCTCGCCAAGACCCTTGTAGCGCTGCAGGGTGAAGGAGCCCTTGTGGGTGCGCCGGTACTTGTCGAGCGCCACATCGTCATAGAGGTACTCTTCGTCCCCTGACTTGGGGATAGCCTTGTAGAGGGGCGGCATGGCTATATAGACATGACCCTCATAGATGAGTTCCGGCATGAAGCGGTAGAATAATGTAAGGAGCAGGGTTGAGATATGGGCCCCGTCCACATCGGCATCCGCCATGATGATAATCTTGTCATAGCGGAGCTTCGAAATATCGAAGTCATTGCCATAGCCCTCGGAAAAGCCGCAGCCGAAGGCATTAATCATGGTCTTGATTTCGGCGTTCTGCAGGACCTTGTCCATGGAAGCCTTCTCGACATTCAAAATCTTTCCCCGAATGGGAAGGATGGCCTGATACATGCGGTCCCGGGCGGTTTTCGCGGAACCGCCGGCCGAATCACCCTCGACAATGAAGATCTCACACTTCTGGGCTTCCTTCGAGACACAGTTCGCCAGCTTGCCGTTGGAATCAAAGGAAAACTTCTGCTTCGTCAGCAGGTTTGCCTTGGCCTTTTCCTCGGACTTTCGAATCTTTGCAGCCTTTTCGGCACAGTCGATAATGGTCTTCAGAACCGGCAGGTTCCGGTCGAAGTAGAGGACGGCCTCTTCGGAAGTGACCTTGGCCACGGCCTTGGCTGCGTCCTGATTGTCCAGCTTCGTCTTCGTCTGGCCCTCGAAACGGGGATCCGGATGCTTGATGGAAACAACGGCCGTCATGCCGTTTCTCACTTCCGTCCCGTTGAAGTTCTGGTCCTTGTCTTTGAGAATTCCAAGCTCCCGGGCATAGGAATTGATGACCTGGGTGAAGGCGGTCTTGAAGCCCGTGATGTGGGCTCCGCCTTCGGCATTGTAGATATTGTTGCAGAAACCGAGGACATTCTCGTGGAACTCGTTCACGAACTGGAAGGCAATCTCCACCTGGATGCCCTCGCTCTCTCCCGAGAGGTAGACCACCTCATGAAAGACCTCGGAGGACTTGTTCAAGTCCTTCACGAAGCCCCGGATTCCCTCCGGCTCATGGAATTCCTCTATGTCCGGCTCTTCCCCTCTGAGGTCCCGATATTCTATAGTCAGGTTCGGATTCAGATAGGCTGTCTCATGGAGACGGGACTTGATCTCGTCCTCCTTGAAACGGGTCTTTTCAAAGATTTCCGGATCCGGAAGGAAGTTGATTTTCGTCCCCGTGGTCTTTGACTTTCCAATGATGGGCAAAAGGCCCATATCCAGCTTCTGCACCGGGATTCCCCGCTCATAGCGGTCATGATAGATATTCCCGTCCCGGCTGATCTGGACATCGAGGTAAGTGGAAAGGGCATTGACGACAGAGGAACCGACGCCATGCAGGCCGCCGGAGGTCTTATATACAGAGTCATCGAACTTGCCGCCGGCATGCAGGGTGGTAAAAACGACCCGCTCGGCGGAGACGCCCTTTTGGTGCATTTCCACAGGGATGCCGCGGCCGTTGTCCTCCACAGTGCAGGAGCCGTCCGCCTCCAGGGTGACCGTAATCCGGCTGCAGTACCCGGCCAGGTGCTCATCCACGGAATTGTCCACAATCTCGTAAACCAGGTGGTTCAGGCCCTTCTGGGTCACACTTCCTATATACATGCCCGGCCGCTTGCGGACCGGATCCAGGCCCTCCAGGACCGTGATTGACGATGCGTCGTACTTTTCTGCTGCCAAAGCCTACCTACCTGTAAAACAAATGCACTGCAAAATATATCTTTGCGGAAACCGACGTGAAAATATCCGTATTAAAGAATATTTCAAATGTCCGGGAATCAAAGAGATGTGCGGACAATCTTCGGCCGGTAGCCCTTCTCATCAAGGGCGGAAAGAATCTGCTCCTTGTGGTCCGTGCCGAAGGCCTCGAGCGTGATGCGGAGCTCCACGGCCGCATTTCGGTTCGTGGAAACAAACTGATTGTGCTCGAGCTTGATGACATTGCCCTGCTGCTTCGCAATGGTCTCGGCCACGGCTGCCAGCTCCCCGGGCTTGTCCGGAAGAAGAACGGACACCGTGAAGATCCGGTCCCTCATGATGAGACCGTGCTGGACAACGGAGGACATGGTGATGACGTCCATATTGCCGCCCGAAAGGACACAGGCCACGTTCTTTCCCTTCTCCTTCAGGTGGGAAGCCGCTGCAACGGAAAGCAGACCGGAGTTCTCGACAATCATCTTGTGATTCTCCACCATGTCGAGGAAGGCCACGATCAGCTCATCATCCTCGATGGTGATGATGTCGTCGATATTCTTCTGAATATAGGGGAATATATGCTCGCCCGGGGTCTTGACGGCTGTGCCGTCTGCAATCGTATTCACCGTGGGCAGGGTCGTAACCTTCCCGGCCGCAAGGGAAGCCTTCATGCAGGCAGCCCCGGCAGGCTCCACGCCATAGACTTTGATCTTCGGATTCAGAAGCTTGGCCAGGGTCGAAACGCCTGTCGCCAGGCCCCCTCCGCCGATGGGAACCAGAATGATGTCCACAAGGGGCAGGTCCTTGAAAATCTCCATGGCGATGGTGCCCTGCCCGGTCGCAACGGCCGGGTCATCAAAGGGATGGATGAAGGTATAGCCATTCTCTTTCGCAAGCTCTAATGCCTTGCCTGCGGCTTCATCGTATACGTCGCCGTAGAGAACTACATCCGCCCCGTAGGACTTCGTCCGGTTCACCTTGATGAGAGGGGTAGTCGTGGGCATGACAATCGTGGCTTTGACCCCGTACTTCTTTGCAGCAAAGGCCACGCCCTGGGCATGGTTCCCGGCGGAAGCCGTGATCAGACCCTTCTGTCTTTCTTCTTCCGAAAGAGTCGAAATCTTGTAGTAGGCACCCCGGACCTTGTAGGCTCCGGTCACCTGCATATTCTCAGGCTTCAGATATACCTCGTTCCCCGACTCCTGCGAGAAAAAGTCACTGTGGATGAGCTTCGTCTCCGTCGTCACTTCGGAGACAATCCGGTAGGCCTCGTCGAAATCCTTCTTCGTCAGCATCTTCTTTCCTTCCCTTGACCGCAAATCCTATTCTGTTTTCGGATTATAAAACAAGCGCTTGACATTGTCAAACGAATGTTCTATATTATTTTCACAAAATCAAACGTACGTTTCAGGTTCCTTGAAAACTTCATTCTTCATCGTCCGCGAAAAGGGCGTCCACGAACTGGTCGGCATTGAAGCGCTCGAGATCCTCGACCTTCTCCCCGACCCCTATGTATTTGACAGGGATATGGAGTTCGTTTTCGACAGCCACACAGATGCCGCCCTTGGCCGTTCCATCCATCTTCGTCATGACAAGACCCGTGATATTCGTGACCTCGGAAAATTCTTTCGCCTGGACTAGGGCGTTCTGGCCTGTCGTCGCGTCGAGGACCAGGAGGGTCTCCCTATATGCATCCGGATACTCCCGGTCTATCACGGAGTTCATCTTGCCGAGCTCAGCCATGAGATTTTTCTTATTGTGCAGGCGGCCGGCCGTATCGATGAGAAGGACGTCGGCCTTTCTGGCCTTCGCCGCGGATACCGCGTCGAATACGACAGCTGAAGGATCCGAACCCTCTGAGCCTTTGATGAGGTCGCACTGGGCCCGGTTCGCCCACTCGGTGAGCTGCTCGACGGCCGCCGCCCGGAAGGTATCGGCCGCGCAGATCAGGACTTTTTTCTTCTGCCGACGCAGTTTCTGAGCCAGTTTTCCGACCGTCGTGGTCTTGCCGACCCCGTTCACGCCGACGACGAAGACCACGGACGTTTTGTCGACATAGTCATAGGAAGACTCCGTCGTCTTCATCCGCTCCTTCATGGACTCGATCAGAAGCTCCCGGCAGTCTGCAGGCTCCTTGATGTGGCGCTCCTTCACCATGGTACGGAGATCGTCCAGGATATCCTCCGTCGTCTGTACCCCGATATCGGAGGAGATGAGGACCTCTTCGAGTTCCTCATAGAAGTCGTCGTCAATTTCCGAAAAGCCTGAGAAGATGAAGGCCAGCTTTTCCCTGAGACTCTTTCTCGACTTGAAGAGACCCCGGTAGAGGCGGGCCCAGAAGCCATCGGACCCGGAGTCTTCCGTCTCTTCCGCAGCAGCCTTCTCTGCTTCTTCGGCTGCCTTTGCCGCAGCTTCCTCAGCGGCCTTCTTTTCGGCCTCCCGCTCTTCGACGGCGGCCAGCTCTTCCCTGCTTACCGCCTGGGAAACGCCTTCACCGGTCTTTTCATCCCTTATGATGACCTGGGGGACGTATTCGTATTCATCGTAAACGGACATATTGTATCCTCAAAAACACTGATTCAGAAAGGAAGGTTCATTGAAAAGCAATATGTACAGTCAATGAAACCGCCTGCAGTCTGCCATCTTCTGTCCGTCCGGCCTAATCCGTCAGATCGTTTTCCACGAGGTTGACGGAAACCTGGGTCGAGACGCCCTTCTCCTGCATCGTGATGCCGTAGAGCTGGTCTGCAGCCTTCATGGTGCCTCTTCGATGGGTTATGATAATGAACTGGGTGTTCTTTGTCAATTTGTGCAGGTAGGAGGCAAAGCGGTCCACATTCGCGTCGTCCAGGGCCGCCTCGATCTCATCAAGGAGGCAGAAGGGAGACGGCTTCAGGTTCTGAATGGCAAAGAGAAGAGCAATGGCCGTCAGGGACTTCTCCCCGCCGGAGAGCTGCATCATGTTCTGCAGCTTCTTGCCGGGCGGCGAGCAGGTGATACGGATGCCGCTTTCAAGAACATCGTCCTCATCCGTCAGGGAAAGCTCAGCCGAGCCGCCTCCGAACAGGGTCCTAAATACTTCCTTGAATTCCCGGTTGATATCGGCAAAGCCTTCATTGAAGCGGGTTTTCATTCCTTCCGTCAGTTCATCTATGATGGTCTTTAAGGACTCTTCCGCTTCTATGAGGTCGTCATGCTGCCCCTTCAGGAAGTTATAGCGCTCGGAGACTTCCTTATAGTCTTCTATGGCGTTGACATTGACATTGCCCATGCCCCGGATTTCATTCCTGACGGAGGAAATCTGCCTGTTCATGGCCGCCGGATCCGTAAGGTCCGGGTCCTTTAATTCTTCCGCCTGATGGGGGGTCAGTTCATATTCGTTCCAGAGATAGTTCGTCTGATAGGATACAGCTTCCTCGTTCTTTTCCATCCGCTCGGACAGGCGGTCCACTTCCCTTTCAAGAGAGGAAATCTTCTTCTGGACCTCTTCCTTCTGATCAAAGAACTTCTTGAACGAGGCGGAGACCTCTTCCTTCTCTTTCTGCTTTTCCTGACGGGAGGTCTCCAGTTCGGCATCGGAGCCGTCCGCCTGACCTAAGGTTTCCTGAATGGAGGCAATATCCGCCTTCATCCTCTCGATTTCTTCCTTCCCCGCCTTCTCCTGGGACCGGAGGTCATTTTCCGTCTTTTCTGCCTTCTTCAGTTCCTCCTGAACGCGGGACAGATTCTCGGATGCAAAACTCTGTTTTTCCCTGGCTGAAGCCGCTTCTACCTGAGCTTCGGACAAAGCTCTTGTAGAGGCCGTCTCCATATAGGTCTGCTCGTCGAGGGCATTCTTCAGGGCCTCGGTCTCGGCATTTAAAGCCTCCTCCTTTTCGACGGAAAGGGCCAGGCTTTCTTCAATTGCCTTCTGCTCCTCCGTGAT
Organism: uncultured Lachnospiraceae bacterium; assembly: GCA_964584155.1. Classification (GTDB taxonomy): domain Bacteria; phylum Bacillota; class Clostridia; order Lachnospirales; family Lachnospiraceae; genus RUG306. Next base: position 4,647 of record CAZOYS010000019.1, on the reverse strand, counting down.
TTCAGCAATCTTCTGATCCGCATCCGAAGACTCGCCTTCGACGCCGGAAAGGACTTTCTCCTCCTCCTGGCGGCGGGAAAGGGCCGTTTCATAGGAGACTTTCGCCGTATTCTCGGCGAGGGCGGCCTCGGAAAAGGCCTCGGCCGCCGTCCGGCTGTCATCATATGCCAGATCCCTTGCGGTCGTGAGGTCCCCGATGCGGGCAGAAAGGTCCTTCACAGCCTTCTCCGCCTCGGCGATCTTTTTTTTCAGTTCTTCCATCTCCCGGTTCTTGCCGAGGACATTGGACTTATTCTTAAAAGAGCCGCCGGTCATGGAGCCGCCCGGGGCGAAGAGTTCGCCCTCGAGGGTCACGATCCGCAGGCGGAAGCGGTTCTTCCGCTGCAGGGCGATGGCGTTTTCCATGGTGTCGGCCACAAGGAAGCCGCCGAGGAGATTCTCGGCGACGACCCGGTACTTTGGATCCGTCTTCACGAGGTCCGAGGCCCGTCCGAGGACCCCCTTCTCCGAAAAGACGCTTCTTTCCTGAATGTCATGGGGCTGGACGGAAGAAAGGGGCAGGAAAGTGGCCCTGCCCAGGTGTTCCCGCTTCAGGAACTCAATCTGCCGCTTTGCCGAGTCCTCGTCCGCGGTCACGATGTTTCTTATATTGGCAGCCAGGGCCGTTTCGATTGCAGTCTCGTATTTCTTATCTGTAGAAAGGAGGTCGGATACAGTCCCAATGATTCCGGAGTCCGAGTCCCTATTTTCCATGACCCGCTTCACGGAGTTCCCGAAGCCCTCATAGCGCTCGGCCATATTTTCAAGGATTTCGAGATTCGATGTCAGTACGGACTGCTGGCGCTCATTTTCCGTAAGGCTCTTTCGGGCTTCGGAAAGCTTGCCTTCCCACTCCCGGACCTTCTGAGCCGCCTCGTCCGCCTTCTGCTTTGCAGTCTCTCTCTTTTTTCCGGCCGCCTCAAAGGCAGCCTTCCGGTCCGAAAGATCTTTTGCCTGCTCTTCCTCGTGGGTCTTCTGCTCCACGAGCTGCTTATTGAGGGAGGCCTTGCGAATCCGGATCTGCTCGAGAAGGGCCTGGTTTCTCTCCTTCTTCGCCTTGATCTCGGACCGCTCCGTGATCAGGGAAAGAACGGCAGCTTTATTGCACTCGAGTTTTTCATTCTTCTCTTTGATGCCGGCCTCGAGGGCATTATATTCGTCCTCGACCTGCTTCAGGCGCTTTTCGACTTCAGAAAGGGAGCTGTCGAGGGAGTCCTTTTCCCCGCTCAGACGGGAAAGCTCCGCCTGCTTTTCTTCTTTCTCCTTTGCGATCTCGGCAATCCGGTCCCCGAAGGAAGCCTGGTTTTTCTCCCCCGCGGAAATCCGCTCCGTCAGGACCGTGATCTGCTGGTTCAGGCGCCCCCGGTTTGCGATATTTTCGTCCTTCTGCCGGCGGAGATCTTCTATCTCCTCATCGAGGGCGGAAAGACGGCCGGAAAGGGAGTCGTACTCCCGTTTGATTTTCTCATCCTCCGCATGGAGGTCGGAAAGATCCTTGTTCGCGTTCTCCCGGCTTTCGGAAAGGGCCTCATTCTCCTGCTTCTTGGCCGCAGCCTCAGCGAGAAAATAGTTGGCGTCGAGCTTTTTCAGTTCTTCCTTCCGGGCCAGGTAGCGTTTGGCGGTCTCCGCCTGTTCCTCCAGGGGACCCACCTGCTTTTCGAGCTCGGACAGGATATCGTTCACCCGGGTCAGGTCGTCGTGCTCTGCCTCAAGCTTCTTCTGGGCTTCGGCCTTGCGGCGCTTATATTTCACGATGCCGACGGCCTCGTCGAAGAGCTCTCTTCTCTCCTCGGGCTTGCCGGAAAGGATTTTCTCAATCTGTCCCTGACCGATGATGGAGTAGCCCTCCTTGCCGATACCGGTATCATAGAAGAGCTCGTTCACATCCTTGAGGCGGACAGGCGTCCCGTTGATCAGGTACTCGGACTCGCCGGACCGGTAGACCCGCCGGGCCACGGTCACTTCCTGATAGTCCACGGGAAGGGTGTGATCGGAGTTGTCAATCGTGAGGGCCACGTAAGCAAAAGAAAGGGCCCGCCTGTTCTCGGTCCCTTCGAAAATTACGTCCTGCATGGAGGCGCCCCGGAGCTCTTTCGCGCTCTGCTCGCCTAAGACCCAGCGGACGGCGTCTGCGATATTGGACTTGCCGGACCCGTTCGGTCCGACAATGCCGGTGATGCCGCCCTCGAATGTGAGGACAATCTTGTTTGCAAAGGACTTAAAGCCCTGCATTTCTATGCTTTTCAGGTACATGGCAACTCCTGGTGTTCTTCGTGTTTTACATTAGTCATATGACTAATGTAATGCCCGCCCTGTTCAGCGGAGCTTCTTTGCTTCCTGCTCCTGCCGAAGAAGGATAAGGCCCCGGTAGGCAGCTTCCTGCTCGGCCGCCTTCTTCGTCGCGCCGGAGCCTTCTCCGATCAGGCGGTTTCCGACAAGGGCACGCATATAGAATGTCTTCCTGTGCTCAGGCCCCGTCTCCTTCATCTCTTCATAATGAAGGGTCCCGTAGTCGCCTCCCTGAACAAGCTCCTGCAGGACCGTCTTCGCGTCGTAGAAAAGGGTCCGGTTCTCGATGTCCGTCAGGATGAATTTCCGGATGAAGGCATCGGCCGGGACAATACCCCCGTCGAGATAGATGGCCCCGATGACGGATTCCAGTGCGTCGGAAAGGATGGATTTCAGCTGCCTGCCCCCGGTCTTCTCCTCCCCGTTTGAAAGGAAGATATAGTCGCCTATGGAAAGCTCGGATGCCACGTCGGCCAGGGCCATTTCGCAGACCAGGGAGGCCCGGAGTTTTGACATCTGGCCCTCGTTCTGGTCCGGATAGTTGTGGAACAGAAAGTCGGAGGACACCATCTCGAGCACGCTGTCCCCGAGGAACTCATAGCGCTCATTGTCCGAGAACTTGGGCATCCCGTGCTCGTTGGCGTATGAGCTGTGAATCAGGGCGTGCCGAAGGTGCATGGGGTCCTTAAACGTATAGCCTATTTTTTCCTGCAGTTCCAGAAAATTCTCCATGGAAATATTTGTCCTTTCATGCCGACGGCAAAGCACAATGAAAGAAGCCTCCGGGGATTATCGCTCAAAGGCTTCTTGAAAAATCAAACGCGTGTAAAAATATGCCGGGGCGGCTCAGAATACTCACTCACCCTTCGTCTTTTTGATGAGCTCGATGGCATCGCCGACGGTCTTGATCTTCTCGGCTTCCTTCGTGTCAACCTCGACGTCGAGTTCTTCCTCCACGCCCATGATGATCTGGAAAAGGTCCAGGGAATCGGCTCCCAGGTCCTCGACAAAAGTCGTGTCCTCCGTGATCTCATCGGGATCGACATTGAGTACGTCTGCAATTACCTTCTTTAAGAGGTCAAGTTCCATTTGTTCTCTTCTCCTTATAGCTGTTTTGCGAAAATTAAGTCTGCAGGGCGTTCTGCTGCCGCCCGAGAACACCGTTTCATTCCGCTTTGCTTTTCTCTTTCTGTGCCGCCAGTGCCGCCTGCATCTTGCCGACGACGTCATTCTTGGTAAAAGCAATGCACTGCAGGCAGGAATTTTTGAACTCCTTCGCCTTGGCGCTGCCGTGGGTCTTCATGACAAGCCCCTTGACGCCGAGAAGCGGGGCCCCGCCGTACTGACTCACATCGAAGTCCTTCAGGGACTTCTTCAGGGAGGGCAGGGACATGAGGGCTCCGAGGGCTGAAACGGGCGTCGCCTTGAAGCCCTTCTGCAGGGCATTCATGATGGTCTTCGCCACGCCCTCGTACATCTTGATGATGATATTTCCGACGAAGGCATCACAGACGAGAATGTCCGTCCCGCCTGTCGGAATGTCCCGGGCCTCCACGGAACCGACGAAATTGATACCATCCGTCTCCCGGAGCAGGGGCATAGTCTCCTTCACAAGGGCATTTCCCTTCTCCTCTTCGGCTCCGATATTCACGATGCCGACCGTGGGATTGTCCCGGCCGACGACTTCCTTCATATAGATGGTGCCGAGAAGGGCCCAGTTCACAAGCATGTCCGACCGGGCATCGACATTGGCCCCCGTGTCCACGAGCAGGCTCGCTCCGCTCGCCGTGGGCATCATGGCGGCGAAAGGCGCCCTTTTCACCCCGGGTATACGGCCGACCACGGTCTGCCCGCCCACGAGAAGGGCCCCGGAATTGCCGGCCGAAAGCAGGGCATCCGCCTCTTTGTTCTTCACGAGCTTCAGGCCCACGACCATGGAGGAATCCTTCTTGGAATTGATGGCGGATACCGGATGCTCGGCGGTCTCTATGACCTCCGTCGCATTCACAATCGAAAGGCGGCTCTCGTCATACTTCTTTCCGGTCAGGACTTTTCTGATTTCTTCCTCCCGGCCGACCAGGATGACCTCGATTTCATCCGACTCGGAAATAGCATCAAGGGCTCCCTGAACGGGAGCCTCCGGAGCATGATCCCCGCCCATGCAGTCTATGGCAATACGAATACGATCCATGAAAAAATCTCCTTCGTCTTAACCGTGTCATTTTACTATACAAACCGCTTCCCTGCAAGAGAAGGGTGTTTATAGATTGTGTCAAGATATCGTAGGAATCCAAGGGTTAAAATATCCCTGCCACTTCT
>CAZOYS010000018.1:0-20788 GCA_964584155.1 uncultured Lachnospiraceae bacterium | reverse complement strand
TGCTCAGGATATATGGAAAGCTATCACGCGCGAGCGCGTGATTTGGTTCAATCTGTCCTGGCGAAGACAGGAGGTGAAAGAGCAGGTCAAACTCCTTGGCCGGAAGCTGCAGGGCGTTCCCCTCCCCGTCCGTCACGGTATAGGAAGATGCATCCAGGACTGTCTTCCCAACGCTTATTTTTCTGCTGGACTCGATATTGGCCCGGCGCAGGAGGGCTTCAATCCGCCACAGGAGCTCCTCATAGCGGAAGGGCTTCGTCATATAGTCGTCAATGCCGGACGCAAAACCCTCCCGCTTGTCCTCGAACGTATCCTTGGCTGTAAGGAAAATGACCGCCACATGCTGCTTATAATCCCTCAGTGTTTTCACAAGCTCAAAGCCGTCCATGACCGGCATCATCACGTCCGTCACAATAAGGTCAACGGGCGTCTCATAGAAGCGGTCTATGGCTTCCTTCCCGTTCTCCGCGGAAACCACCGTATAATAGGGCTTGAGCCGGGCCGTCGTTAAAAGCCTCGTATTTGCATCGTCTTCCACCACAAGTATGGTTGCCATATTATTTTTCCTCACGAATAATGTAAAACATGTATTTTGGATCCGGCTGTCGGTTTTCAGTCTGTCTTCACTTCAGCCGGCAGCATCACCGTAAATGCACTGCCCTGCCCGGGAGCGCTCTTCACGGAAATCGTCCCCCCACAAAGCTCCACGATCCGCTTCGTGATGGCGAGGCCAAGGCCGAGCCCGTTTCCGGAATGGGACTTGTCCGCCTGGTAGTAGCGTTCAAATACCCGGTCCGCTTCTTCTTCCTTCATGCCCTTTCCCGTATCCGCCACCTGAGCGGCAAGCAGAGCCCCCTGCCGCTGCAGGGTCACCCGGATTATCCCTCCTTCAGGCGTGAACTTGATGGCATTGTTTAAAAGGTTGATCCAGACATGGGCCATCATATCCCGGTTCCCGTAAAAATCTGCCTCTTCCAGGTCCACGTTCATATCTATATTTTTTTCTTCCCAGCTTTTCGAAAGAAGGATAATCTCCTGACGGATCTGGTCAGAAAGGCTGTACTTCTTCCGCTCCGGAATCTCCGTCATCGTATCGAGATTCGAAAGCAGCATCGTGTTCTTCGAAAGCTCGGAAAGGCGCTCGGACTCATCGGCTATGATGCGCAGGTACTGCCGCCGCTCTTTCTCCGTCACATTCTCTTCGAGCAGGAGATTCGCAAAGCCGTTGATGGAGACAATCGGAGTCTTAAACTCATGGGAAAAATTTCCCGTGAAGTCCTTTCTCAGTGTCTCCACACTGGAAAGCTTTTCTGTCATCCGGTTGAAGTCACCGGCCACTTCCGAAAAGGGAACGAGTTTCTCCGCATCGAGCTTCACAGAATAGTCCCCCTCGGCCACGGCCCGGATGGCGTCATTGATTTTCTCCTCCTTCGAGAAAAGATGGCCCGAAAGGAAGAAGGTAAAAATTTCCATCAGAATCCCCATGGGGACCAGCATACCAAGGCCCAGCAGGGGATCTATATGAAAAATATGTGGAAAATACCGGTCTGCTGACCATATGACAAACTCACAGGCCATAATGGAAAGGACAGCCGGAATGATCATGATGATGGCAAAGTAATTCCGCAGCCTCTTGTCTCTTGGCATACCTTTTTCCGTATTTTTCATGCTGCTTTTTTCATTCACTTCTTTTTCTTTCTCCCGTTTTTGCCAGTGTCAGCACTTCTCTGCGTAAGTTCCGCCAGTGTATGCGCCACTTCCGCCTCCGGAATCCGGCAGCCGTCCGTAAGCCACTGTCTCATGACGCCGGCACTGCCGTTCAGGATATAAAGATAGGTCAGGTGCACTTCCTCCTCGTCCCGGCCTTTGAGATTGGCCTTCAAAAGGGGCAGAGCCTGGTGGGTGATATGCCTTCCGATTTCCGTCAGGATTTCCGGCTTGCCGTTCGGAGAGATCAGGGCCAGCCAGGTCTTTCCTTCTCTGCGCATGTTCTGAAGCAGCATCTCGAGATAGGCGGACAAGTCCGTGAAATCGGCATCTTCGATCATGGTATCCACGTCCGAAAGAAGGCCGGCTTCTATATGATCCATGAGGTCGTAAACATCTTTGTAGTGATTATAGAATGTGGCCCGGTTGATCTGGGCTCCGTCGCAGATTTCCTTCACCGTGATGCGGGAGTAGGGCTTTGTCTCCATGGCGGAAAGAAAGCTCTCCCGGATGACTCTTTCCGTATAGCGGGTCCTGGCATCTGATTTCATGTGTAGCCTCCGTCAAATTCGACAAGTTTATGAAAATGTGTTGACCATCTTTCACATCGTCGAGAATCTGCCCATTGATTCCTCTGTCTTCTGCCCGTATACTATATTCAAAAGCAACACAATGTCAATTATTTTTCTTTGAGTTGAATATTTTTCGGAGTGTGGATGATATGAAAGAGAACATGAACCGTCAGAAAAAAATATTCACGGAAATGCCGGTGTGGAAGGCAATAGCAGCCTTCGGCGGGCCATCCGTTGCCGTCATCCTCGTCATGATTCTTTACAACATGGCTGACATGTTCTTCGTCGGCATGATCGGGGACAATGCCCAGGTGGCAGCGGTCTCCCTGGCCTCCCCTGTTTTTTCAATTGCCATGGCTCTCGGCGCCATGATCGGGGGAGGAGCCAGCATCCTGATTTCCGCCCGTCTGGGGCAGAAGGATTTTTCCGCTGTACGCAGATACTCGGCTGTGGCAGCATGGTGGGCCCTTTTCATCGGCCTTGTCCTGGGAATTGTCGTCTTTCTCATAAGAACACCCCTCGTCTACGCCATCGGAGCAAACAATGAAATCTACCCCTATGCCGTCACCTACGCCAGCATCCTCTGCGCAGGCATGCCGGCCATGCTCTTCACGACCTCTGTCGGAAATATCGTCCGCGCGGAAGGAGCCATAAAGGAAAGCTTCATCGGTTCCATTCTTCCTACAGTCGTAAACCTGGCCCTGGACCCCCTCTTCATTCTGGGACTTCACCAGGGAGCCGGCGGAGCCGCCATTGCCACGGTGATTGCAAACTATGTCGGTCTCGTCTACTACCTCATCTATTTTCTGCGGGGAAAAACGGCCTGCACCCTGAGTTTTAAAGCCTTTTCCGAATCCCCCTTCTCAATAGGCAGAATCATGCTGCTCGGCTTCCCTACCGCCATCAGCACCCTGCTCGGCGGCTTTGCCTCCGCCATTGCCAACCGCTTCCTCGTAGCCTACGGGACAAAAGCGGTGGCCGCCATGGCCGCCGCCGGAAAAGCCGGCTATATCGTCGGCATGATCGATATAGGTCTGGTTCAGGGCCTGCAGCCCATGATTTCCTATAATCACGGGGCGAAAGACCAGAATCGCGTGAAAGAAGTTCTGATGAACCTTTCCATTCTTACTATCGTCATCGGAGCCATAGCCCTGCTCTTCTGTGAGTTCCGGGGGGACCTGATCGTGAAGCTCTTCCTGAAAGAGGCTTCTGCTCTGGCTCTGGGAACTCAGATGGTGCACATCCTGATCCTGTCTGCCCCCATTATCGGTCTCTACAATATTTCCGTCACCTACCTGCAGGCCACGGAAAAAGCCGGCCGGGCCGTCCTTCTTTCCGCTGTCCGTCAGGGCATCGCCCTGATTCCCTGCCTCTACATCATGAATGCCCTGTTCGGTATCTACGGAAACGTCTGGGCCCACATCGTATCCGATGTCATCTCCACCATTCTTGCCGCTTCCATCGCCATCCGTGCATTGCATAAGGACGGGAAGGAAGCAGAGGCTGAAATCCTGAAAACATCCGCCGCATAAGCTCCTGCAGAAAATTCGGAGGCTTATTCCGGGCATTGCAAAATAAAAAAAGGCGCAGGACAGTTCTTCCTGTCCTGCGCCTTTCTATGTACATGGAACAAAATTTCAGTGCCCGTGAGGAACCTGTCCGAAGTAATCCTTCTCGACCCTGAGATCCGTATAGGTCAGCTTCCCGAAGATGATGAGAAGGACAATGCAGCTGCCCCAGATGGACCGGTAGGAAAAGAAATGAGCCGCAATCGTGGAAATAATCGCCCCGCCTGCGAAGCAGACCGTAAGAGCCCCGTGGACCTTGAGCCGCCGCCAGGATGTCCGGTCTTTGTGGCGGATATACTTGGCCAGGTTCGAACCGATTTGCCTCAGGTGATTCGTGACGAATGTCGTCGCCGCCGGAATTCCCTTCATCTGCCGGAAGGTGTTGAACTGCATGGAACAGATGAAATTAAGCGCAACCTGCACGATCTGGTCAGGGGCCTGTGCGGGCAGGCAGCCGAGAAGAAATACGACAAGGGCCTCCAGCAGGGTCAGAAGGGTGTCCCAGCGAATGACATGCATGTGGCGGATGGGCTTGCCGAGAAACTCCGACACAAAGGCCCCGGCCAGATAGGCGCTGATGGGAAGGAGAAGGTAGGCAGCCCCCTTCCAGTCCGCACTGCCGAGCGCAATGGCAAAAAGGACCACATTCGCTGTCTGGGCGTTGCAGAAGACCCCGCCCCGGAGGACAAAGGTATAGGCTCCGAACCAGCCGGCGGCAAAGATCAGCATCATATAGACCCAGGGCTTTTCGCACTCCAGGTATTCTATTTTGTTTTCACTGTCCATGAAAGAAGCTCCGCGTAAAGTATTTTTTCAAAGAGCCGTAAACTAAAGGCCCACAATGAAAAATTATACTTTTCGCGGAGCTTCCTGCCCAGTGTAAAACTTATCGAAAGTTCAGGGGAATCTTTTCAGCCTTTCGGTAAAAATTCCTTTACATTGAATGATTTTCCGACGGAGAGACGGAAGACGGAAAGGTCTGAAAATACACCGTCCCGAAGCATCTGGGCCCCGATATTTCCTATTGCCGTCGCCTCTCCCGGTCCGGCCAGAACCCGCATACCGGTTTCCTCTGCCGTAAGTTCATTTAAGAAGACAGCATTTGAGCCGCCGCCTATGATATCGATGGTGTCATATGGCCTGCCTGTAATGGAAGAAAGCTGTTCCGCCGCTTCCCGGTAGCAGGCGGCCAGAGACCGGTAGATGACTCGGGCCACCTGAGCCGGCGTTTCCGGCACTTCCTGCCCGCTCACTCTGCAGGCCTCCTGCACAGCCCCCGCCATGGAAGCCGGGGCCAGAAAGACCTCGTCATTGGCATCGACAAGAGAAGCAATTTCCTCATTTGCCGCCGCATCGCAGAGGGCCGCGAAGCTGTAGCGCTCCTCATTATTATCGACCGGGCATCCGTTCCAGCCGCCCATGAATTCCTTCCGGGCTTCCTGGATCATCCAGAGGCCCATGATGTTTTTGAGGAAGCGGTAGCGGCGGTCATAGCCCCCTTCATTCGTGAAGTTGGCCTTCTCTGCCGTTTCCGTACAGCAGGCTTCCGGAAGTTCCGTTCCGAAAAGGGACCAGGTCCCGGAAGAAATATAAAGAGAAGACTTCTGCTCCTTCGTCTCCTCCGTCACCGGCAGGCTCATGACGGCAGAGCCCGTGTCATGGGTGGCCGGAAGGACGACCGTCGTATCCAAGCCGCACTCTTCCTGTACCTCCGGCAGAAGATTCCCGACAACGGTTCCCGGCATGGAAAGCTCTCCGAAGAGGCCCTCCGGAAAGCCCAGGGTCCGAATCAGGTCATGGTCCCAGTCAGCTGTCTTTGCGTCAAGGAGGCCGGTCGTCGAAGCATTCGTATATTCCTGCTTCTTAACTCCTGTCAGGCGAAAATGCAGGTAGTCCGGCACCATGAGAAGGCTTTTTGCTTTAGAAAGCCGCTCCGGCTCCTGAACTTTATCTGCCTCAAGCTGAAAAATAGTATTGAAGATGGCCCGCTGGATGCCGGTTCTTTTATAGAGTTTGGCCCTGGAAACCTTCGCATAGACCTTTTCGTCCATGCCGTCTGTCCGATGATCCCGGTAGGCATAGCAGGGGCCGACCGGGACATTCTGTTCATCGAGCAGGACGTAGTCAACGCCCCAGGTGTCAATGCCCATGGAAACAGGAATTTTACCGGCATCGCGGCACTTTTTCATGCCGGCTATGACTTCTGAAAACAGACGGTCCGTATTCCAGACCCTGTGGGCTCCGGCCGGTTCCGTCCCGTCATCAGGCAGGACCTTCCCCTCTTTCGTCACGATGTCGTTTCCGTTATAGAAGCGGTATATTTCCTCGAGGACAATTTTTCCGTCTTTCATGTGGGCCAGAATATGCCGGCCGGAGGAGGCCCCGATATCCACCGCCAGATAATACTTCTCTGCCATCTTTCTCCCCTTTTCAAAAAATGCAGCTGCCTGTTCACGACAGCTGCATAAATACATTTACATAAAACTACCGGAAATTACTTTTCTCCGATTCTCGCGCCCGGCCGCTTCTCATAGAGGAAGCGCTCGTTGAAGGGCGTATTGAAGGCCTTGCTCAGGGCCCGGAACTGGTCCGGCTCTATGGTCTGCCGCTTCCGGTCGGTGACGGCCATGACCTTCAGAAGGACTTCCGCCGCCTTCTCCACCGTATGCATGAGGCCGAACGTCTCGTCAAAGTCGTGCCCGCAGGCAAAGGCCCCGTGCTGGGACCAGATGACAAAGTCCTGCTTCTTCATGAGTTCGGATGTGGCGACGCCAATCTCTTTTCCGCCGCAGACCATCCAGGGAAGGACGCCTATGCCTTCAGGGAAGACAATGGGGCACTCTGTTGCCATCTCCCAGAGCTCCCGGGTCACGATTTCAGAGTCCTCCGGAAGGACATAGGACAGGGCAATGATATTCGTCGGATGGCAGTGGTATACGACCCGGATTTCTGAATCCCGCTTCTTCAGGACTTCGAGATTCATGAGGTGGGTGGGAAGCTCGGATGTGGGCCGGCCGCCCTTGTTCATGCCCCAGACGATGGAAAACTTCGTACCGGTCTCATCGACCCTGATAATGGAGACATTGTCCTGAGGGGCAATCTTGATATTTCTCATATACTTGCCGGAGCCCGTCACCATGAAGTATTCGTTGGCCAGGGTCGGAACCTCGGTCCCGATGTCCTGCCAGGTCCCGTCCTGGACGGAGCCCTCGTACTTTTCAAGGTCGTCTTTTACCTCTGCCACTTCCTCCGGCTTCATGCGGTAGGAAAGGTTGCCGCCGTTTCGCTCATGCCAGCCCTGGCCGAAGCCGTCTCCGCACATACGGAAGAATCCCTGGGCAAATTCTGCATCCAAAACCTTCATTGTATTTAAGACCTCTTTTCCGAAATAGCTGTATTTCAATGCCTGTCCTCTATTGAAAGGACAAAGACCGGTTCACATGTGGCGGTTTTTATTATGCTCGTTTGGAGAGAACTTCCTGCTCGTACTTCTCGCAGTCGGAAAACCACTTGTCCTCCGTAAGAACTCCGTACTTCTCGCAGTAGGCGTCCCATACGGCTCCGAAAGGAAGGGTCTTCACCTCTTCGCGGAGAGACATGATCTTCGTGAAGTTCCGCTCGTTCTGCAGGCGGGCAAGCTCGGCATTGGGTTCCAGTTCCGCATAGAGCAGGGCCTTTTCCATATTCCGCATGCCGTTCGTCCAGGCGCTGACCCGGTTGATGGAGGCATCGAAATAATCCATGCCGATGAAGAAGTGGTCGGGACCGTTCTTTACGATTTCTTCAGCCAGCTCCCGAAGGTCGTCGTTAAAGAGGACGACGTGGTCGGAATCCCAACGGACAGGGCGGGAAACGTGCAGAGCCACCTTGTCGTTGAAAAGGAGCATGGAGGAGAGCTTGTCAGCCACAATCTCCGTCGGATGGAAGTGGCCGGTGTCGATGAGGCAGAGGCAGTCGTTCTTTGCAGCATAGTTCATATAGAACTCGTGGGAGCCCACTGTGTAGGACTCCATGCCGATACCGAAGACCTTGGACTCGACGGAAACGGCTACCTTCGAGTGGTCATAGGGGGTAGCAAGAATCTGATCCAGAGAGTCCTTCAGCCGCTCTCTCGGAGCCCTGCGGTCTGCGGGCAGGTCTTTGAGGCCGTCTGGAATCCAGATGTTGAAAAGGCAGGTCTCCCCTGTCTCCGTGGCCAGGTACTCCGCAATCTTCAGAGAGGCGATATTGTGCTCGATCCAGAACTTCCGCACCTCTTCGTTCTCAGACGAAAGCGTGGCTTCCGCCGCCAGAGGGTGGGAAAAATTCGTGGAGTTGAAGTCGAGGCCCAGATGATTCTTCTTTGCAAACTCGGCCCACTTCTTGAAGTGCTTGGGCTCGAGCTTATTTCGATCTACCCACTCACCCTCGTCGAAGATGGCATAGGAAGCGTGGAGATTCAGTTTGTGGTGCTTCCCGGGCACGTAGGAGAGCGTCTTCTCAATATCCGCGAAGAGCTCCTCAGGTGTCCGGGCTCTGTAAGGGTAATTACCGGTCGTCTGAATTCCGCCGGAAAGCGGTCCCTTCTGATCGAAGCCGACCACATCATCCCCCTGCCAGCAGTGCATGGAAACCGGAATGGAAGCAACAGCCTCAATAGCCTTGTCCACATCCACTCCGATCCTGGCATAGCGCTCTCTCGCATCGGAGAGTCTTTCTTCTGTCGTCATAACGTCCCCTTTCTTCCACTTCATGCGGAAAATCATTTCTTTGTTGCACCCACTATAAAATGTCCGGACTTGCAGAAAAAGATTGCTATTTGAAGTTTTTTCTGTCCTTTCTTGCAAACAGCATGAGAATAATATATAAAAGAAGAAAGATACGAATTGACTGTCTTTCCGGAAGCCCGGCCATTCCTGCGGGCAGCCGGATTTTGAAACAGGGTGAAGCGCCGCATGAACAGGGAATTGCTGCAGAAGCTCAGTGAAATCACGGAAGAAGAAAAAGAAATCCTTGCCGGCCACAGCCAGGTAAACCGGGCCCTCTACTACCGGGAGGATGCCGGGAAGGGAAATGAAAATATCATTGATTCGGCCAGGGTCCTGACAAACGGCCGTCTCATCGATATAAGGCCAAACGTCCGCTTCGTCCACTTTCCCTGCCATACCCACAACTACGTGGAGTTTGTCTACATGGTGGAAGGCACGACGACCCATATCATAGATGACCACAGGCTGACCCTGAAGGAGGGGGATTTATTATTCTTAAATCAGCACGCCACCCAGGAAATCCTGCCTGCCGGCCGGGACGACATCGCCGTGAACTTCATGATCCTTCCTTCCTTTTTCGATACGGCCTTCCGCATGCTGGGTAATACGGAAAATCCCCTCCGCCGCTTCATTATTTCCTGCCTGACAGACAAGGACATGGGCGGCAACTACCTCTACTTCGACGTCTCGGACGACCCGGCCATCCAGAACCTGATGGAGAACCTCATCTACATCATGCTGACGGACCCGGACGGGGACAGGACCCTGCCCCAGACCACCATGGGCCTCCTCTTTCTCCATCTCCTCAAAGACTCGGCCCGCATCCACGTCTCGAAAGATTCCTATGAACAGAAGCTCATGATCCGCCTCCTGTCCTATATTGAAGACGAGTACAAAACAGCCTCCCTCAGTGCCTTCTCCGAAAAGGCGAAGACCGATGTCTACACCCTCTCCCGCCTGATCAAAAAGACGACGGGAAAGACATTTACGGACCTCCTGCAGGAGAAGCGGCTCGAAAAGGCCTGCTTCCTTCTTCAAAATACAAAATTATCTTTTTCGGACATAGCTGCCGCTGTCGGTTATGAAAACGCAAGTTTCTTCCACCGCCTCTTCGTGAAGGCCATGGGCTGCACACCCCGGGAATACCGCTTGAAAGCACGCCCCGAAACTGCAGAAGACTGAGATAAAGCGGCTTATAAGTCTGAACATATTCCTTGGACCATACATCTGCACGAATTTGGAGTGCCATGAAAAAAAACCTGATATCTCCCTTCAAGTCCCGTCAGTACATGCTGCAGAAGGACTTCGAGCTTTATTATTATAATGACACGCACATGAAGCCCGTAGCGGACCACGCCCACGACTACTACGAGTTCTACTTCTACCTCGAAGGGAAGGTTTCAATCAATATTGACGGAATGGGACATGTCCTGCGGGCCGGTGACATCATCGTCATTCCCCCGAAGACCGTCCACCACATGGATATCCTGAATCCTAATGTCCCCTACCGCCGCTTCGTCTTCTGGGTGAGCTGCTCTTTCATGGACCACCTCCGGGAGCGGACAGCGGACTACGCCTATATCGCAGAACGGGCAGAGGACAGAAGGCTCTTCATCACGAATTTCGACCCGGCTGCCTTCAGTGCCTTCGAAAACCGGATTTTCCGCCTGCTGGAGGAAATCCATGCCCGCCGTTTCGGCCGGGACGAATACATTCTCCTCGCCGTGGACGAGCTGATCCTGGCCCTGTCCCGGGCAGCCTATACGAAGGACACTCCGGCAGGAAAGACCGAAGAACTGACCCTTTCCGAGAAGCTGATTGACTATATCGACGGGCATCTTGAAGAGGACCTGAGTCTGGAACTTTTGTCACAGAAATTCTTCGTGAGCCGCTACCATATCGCCCACACCTTCACGGATACCTTCGGTGTCTCCCTCCACCGCTATGTACAGAAAAAGCGGCTCGAAAAGAGCCGCCATCTCATCATGTCCGGAATTCCCGCCACATCAGCCTTTCTGCAGTGCGGTTTTACGGACTATTCCTCCTTCTACCGGGCTTTTAAAGCCGAGTTCGGAATCTCACCAAAAGAGTGCCGGATGTAAAAACGCCCCCGGGCTTCCGGGAGCGTTCTTTATAATGCAATACTAATATTTATTCGATGGTGCCGCCGTTGGCTTCGATGAGGCCGTTCAAGTAGGCGCTGCCCAGGGCCCGGTCATAGAGGCCGTAGCCGGCTCTGGCACCAGAGTCCACCTCATCCCAGATCATACGGCCGTGATCCGGGCGGAAATAGCCGTCAAAGCCCGTATCGGTCAGGGCCTTCACAATGGCGTTCATATCGAGGCTGCCCCCCTGAGAAAGGTGGCCGGCCTCCTCGAAAGATCCGTCCTCGAGAATACGGACGTTCCGGAGATGCATGAAGCCGATTCTATGCATTGCCGAATATTTCCGCGTCAGCTTCGGGATGTCGTTTTTCTTCGAGCAGCCAAGGGAACCGGTGCAGAGGCAGAGGGTATTCGAGGGACTGTCCACAATGGAAAGATAGCGATCGAGATTCTTTTCACATGTGATGACCCGGATCAGACCGAAAATCGGATAGGGCGGGTCGTCCGGGTGCAGGGCCATGACAATGCCGCACTCTTCCGCCACGGGGATGACCCGCTTCAGGAAGTATTCTATATTTGCCCACAGACCCTCTTCACCGAGCTCCCCGTAGGCTTTGATGAGGCTGCGCACTTCTTCCTGGGAATAGGAAGCGTCCCAGCCCGGCAGGTGGATGTCGTCATGCAGGGGGTCGAGATTTTTGAGCTGGTCCCAGTACATGACAAGGGACGTGGAGCCGTCCGCAGCCTTTTTATCCAGCTGGGTCCGGGTCCAGTCAAAGACCGGCATGAAATTATACGTCACGCACTTGATGCCGTATTTCGCGCAGCGTCGGATGCTTTCACAGTAGTTTTCGATATGGCGGTCGCGTTCCGGCCGGCCCAGCTTGATTTCCTCCGTGACGGGGATGGACTCGACCACATCGAAAATCAGGCCGTTTTCCGTGCACTCATCCACCATGCGTTTGATGGATTCTTCCGGCCAGACCTCGCCGGGCTTCACGTCGTATACCGCGGAAACAATATGCTTCACGCCCGGAATCTGGCGGATTTCCTGCAGGGTGACGGGGTCAGAATCCCCGTACCATCTAAATGAACTTTTCATAGCAAATTTCCTCGTAGAAAAAATCAGACACCTGAATATGCTGCATAGCCGGCATCAATGGGCAGAACGGCGCCGGTTATAGCGGAAGCAGCTTTCTCGTCCGTCAGGAAGAAGACGCCGCCGAGAAGCTCGGAAGGGTCCACGAAGCGGTCCATGGGGGTGCCGGCCAGGATTTTTGCGGTCCGGGCCGTGGGCGTGCCGTCCTCATTGAAGAGGAGGCTCCTGTTCTGATTCGAAACCAGGAAACCGGGAGCGATGGCATTTGCCCGGATGCCGCTGCCGGCGAAGTGGGTGGCCAGCCACTGGGTGAAGTTCGAAATGCCGGCCTTGGCTGCCGAATAGGCGGGAATCTTCGTGAGGGGCGTAAAAGCATTCATGGAAGAAATATTTAAGATGCAGCCGGCCTTCTTCTCCACCATGTCCTTTGCAAATACCTGGGTGGGAAGCAGGGTCCCCTGGAAGTTCAGCTTGAAGACGAAGTCCACCCCGTCCTGGTCGAGGTCAAAAAATGTAGTCTGTCCGGGCTTTGCCTCGTGCTGATACTCGTTGTCCGTCGTGGCCCGCTTATTGTTGCCGCCGGCCCCGTTTATGAGGATGTCGCAGGATCCGAGGTCACGGAGAACGTCCCTGTGCACTTCCTCCAGAGACTCCCGCTCGAGGACATTGGCCTTGTAGCCGCGGAGGATTTGACCTTCCGGAATCTCTCCCTCCAGCTTCTTAAGTGCTTCTTCATTTAAGTCAAGAGCTGCCACCTTTGCCCCGGCCTGAGCGTAAGCCTTGGCCATCATGGAGCAGAGCACACCGCCTGCTCCGGTGACTACTACTACTTTTCCGGAAAAATCCACATTCAAAGGTAAGTCCATTTTTCTGCCTCCTGAACACAAGTCCTATGGCTGATATAAATCCCGGGAATTCCCGCCGATTCTCAAAAAAAGGCGGTTCCCTTATCTACAGAAAGCAGTATAAAAAAACAAGGCCCGCTTTGGAATTGCAGGCCTTGTTGCGTACATTGTAAAAATTGCTGTTCCGGAATCCTTACCTGAATTTCTTCGCGGAAGGAGCCTTCCGATTACTCAGCCTTGGCGGCAAACTCCTTTCGGGCCTCGATTTCCTTGGCCTGGACATCGGACGGGCACTGCTGGTAGCGGAGGAACTTGAACTCAAACTCTCCGCTTCCGCCTGTCAGAGAACGCAGGGTCTTCCCGTAGCCGTAGAGCTCAGCCGAAGGAATCTCTGCGTGAATGGCCTGACGGCCTCCATCAACAGAGTCCATGCCGAGAACTCTGGCCCGCCGCTTATTAAGGTCGCCCATGACATCGCCGGTATTCGCATCCTCGCATGTCACCGTCAGCTCCTCAATGGGTTCGAGGAGGACAGGCTTTGCCTGGAGGACGCCCTGCTTGAAGTCTTCGAGCGCTGCGGTCTTGAAGGCCATCTCAGACGAATCTACGGGGTGATAGGAGCCGTCGTAGAGGTCCGCATGGATGCCGACAACAGGATATCCCGCGAGAGGACCGGCCTTCACGCCTTCCTGAATGCCCTTCTCGACAGCCGGGAAGAAGTTCTTCGGTACATTGCCTCCGACTACGGATTCCGTGAACTCATATGCCTCATCAAGATTGCCGGACGGAGCAAATGTCATCTTGACGTGCCCGTACTGGCCGTGGCCGCCGTTCTGCTTCTTGTACTTGTATTCGCAGTCGGACCTCCCGAGAATGGTCTCCTTGTAAGCTACATAGGGCTTTTCGAGCGTAATGTCTACCTTGTAATCCTCATGCAGCATTTCTCTTATGATGTCAAGCTGCTGCTCGGAAATACCCCAGAGGAGCTGCTGATGGTTGGCCGCATCGACTTCCGTTTTGATGGTCAGATACTCCTGGCCGATCTTCTGAAGGGCCTGGGCTGCCTTGTCCTCGTCTCCCTTCTTCTCAACCGTATACCTCATGCAGGTATACGGGGTCGGGATGCCGGTTCTTATATAGAGAATCGGGTTGGCCCGTGTGGACAGGGAGTCTGTCGTACCGGCCTTTGTGAGCTTGGCCAGGGCACCGATGTCCCCGGCATGAAGCTCGGTCACTTCCTCGGCTTTTGCCCCGCACATGACATATATCTTGCCGATCTTCTCTTCCACGTCTTTATGATGATTGAAGAGAAGGTCGTCCGTCTTCAGTACGCCGGAATTAACTTTGATAAGAGAGTACTTACCGACGAAAGGATCGACAATGGTCTTCCAGATATAGGCGCTCTTGGGCAGGGCGAAATTGTAGTCCGCGTCGAAGACGTCGTTTGACTTGGCATTGATACCCATGCACTCCCGAAGCTCAGGGCTGGGTAAGTATTTCACGATATCTCCGAGCATGGTGTACTGGCCGCGGTCCAGGGTATTCGAGCCCATCATGACCGGCACCATCTCGCCCGTGTATACGGAGGTCCTCAGGGCCATACGGATTTCGTCCTCCGAGAACTCTTCCCCGTTGAAGTAGCGGTCCATGAATTCTTCCGACGTCTCGGCTACGGACTCCATCAAAGCGTCCCGGTACTTGTCCAGATATTCGACACTGTAGTCCGGCACATCGGAGTGCTCTACGGTTCCGTCTGCCTTCCACTTCTTCCCCATGCGCTGGATGACATTGACATAGCCCGTAAACTCGCCGTTTTCCCGGATGGGCAGGTGGAAGGGAGCAATCCGCTTCCCGTAGAGACCTTCGAGGTCCTCGACAACCTGCCGGTAGGAAGCGTCATCGATATCCATGCAGTCTACAAATACAAAACGCGGCAGGTGGTACTTCTCGCAGAGGTCCCAGGCGCGACGGGTTCCGGCTTCAACCCCGTTCTTTCCGTTCACGACGATGATGGCGGAATCCGCTGCCGTCAGGGCTTCAGCCACCTCTCCCTGGAAGTCCAGAGAGCCCGGGGTGTCCAGGATATTGATCTTCGTCTCCCCCCAGACAATCGGGATGACGGAAGTCTGAATAGAAAGCTTCCGCTTGATCTCCTGCTTGTCGAAATCCGAAATCGTATCGCCCTTTTCCACGGTCCCGTGCCGCTTCGTAAGTCCCGCGAGATATGCCATGGACTCGGCCAGTGACGTCTTCCCGGAGCCGGAATGCCCGAGAAGGGCCACGTTTCGGATCTTGTCAGTAGTAAAAACTTTCATAAAAGCCCCCTAACTTGAAAGCAAAACAAAACATGACATTGACATGTTGCTTTACACTGTAGAATTTTACTAAATATGGCTTCTGTTTACAAGAAATATATGTAATTTTTCACAAACAAACCGGATGAATTCAGACAGTTTCGCATGGGACTGTATGGCGGAATCCGACAGATTTTCTATGCAAAAAGGACAGACCCCGTTTCCTGAGTCTGTCCTTCTTATGACTAATGTAAATCAGATACTGTCCGCAATGTCGATATTGGGCCCGGTAATGCCGACAAAGGCGCCGGCCCCGGCTTCCTTCGCCTCCGGGTGGGCAATGAGCCACTTGTTCGTCATGCGGAGAAGCGGGTCTTCCGTGCTGCCGCTCTTTGCCCCGGGCGTACCCACATTCGTACCCCTGGGCAGGACGACAAGGGTCTTGAAGCCCTTATCTTTAGATGCCTGGCAGGGGGCATAGTGAAGACTGGTCGCATAGACTTCGATCAGCGTTCCGGCCGGAACCTTAAATGCCTTCGTTACGGAGCTGTCAATTTTAAAATCGTGTATCTCCGACTCTTTTGCCAGAAGCAGGATGAAGTCCTCCGTGCCGAGATTGTACTCGGAATTCCTGTGATACTCGAAACAGTTGAGCTTTGTATTATGCCCGTTGCACCAGCCGAACTGGGCCGGAATGCCGCCGAAAAGGCTTACTGCTATTGCATCGGCCTCGGGAAGGCCCTGCAATGCAGGCTCCTCGGCCACGTACTGCGTCCCGTTTTCCGGGCAGGGCAGCTTCTCATTCATGACTTTAAGAATCGGCGCCACATCGATGCCTTCGACAATCCGCCCGTATTCCGCGAATTCAGGATCCGTCACATTATAAATTTTCACTGTTTTCTCCCTTCATATTTGTTCTGCAATAGTTTGTGCTGCAAAGCGGTCATTTACAGCCGGCCTCTTCACTTTTTCTCTTCTCTATCAGTCCCCTCGATGCTGCCTTCTGAGCCCTTATCCGCTTTCTCCTGCCGGTAGCTTCGTATCGCATAGAAAACAAACCAGCCGCCGACGGCTGCAAAAAGACAGCCAAAAACAAGTGAAAAAACAGTATTTCCTCCCTGGGCAATAGCCACAAACTGCATGATGCCTATGTAGACCAGCACCGCCGCCACTATAAGGCGCATGAGAAGGGCCACCTGGGGATTTTTTCCTTCCGGATTCATTTTGTTTCTTCCTTTCAGAGGACGGGGAAAAGTTCTTTCAGGGCCGGATAGAGCCGGTCAAAGGTATGATACCGCTCTTCATAAAGTCCCACAAGGGCCGGATCCGGCTCCTCTCTTCCCGTCACGTGGACGAGGGCATCCGTCGCCTCTTTCACATCGGAATACTCCCCGCAGGCTACGGCCGCAAGGATGGCTCCGCCGTAGCCGGGCCCCTGCTCCGTTTCCGGAATCGTCAGCGTCACGTTCATGACATTGGCAAAAATCTTCCGCCAGAGGGGACTCTTGGCTCCGCCGCCGCAGACCATGGAAGTCTTCACATCAACCCCCAGGGCTCTTGCCGCTTCGAGGCTGTCCCGCATGCCGAAGGCCACGCCTTCCAGGACGGCCTGGGTCATGTCCTCCCGGCTCGTATCCATGGTCATGCCGATGAAGCAGGACCGGGCCGCCGGATCGTTATGGGGCGCCCGTTCTCCCATGAGATAAGGCAGATAGTAGACGTGGTTCTTTCCGAACTTGTCCGCGGAAATTCCGGCCTGTTCTGCCGGATAGTCCTTTGTCCTTATGATTTCATCCATCCACCACTTGTTGCAGGAGGCTGCGGAAAGCATGCAGCCCATGAGGTGGAAGGCCCCGTCCGCATGGGCGAAGGCATGGAGGGCATTGCCGCTGGACCGGAAAGTGTCGCTCGAAATAAAAATCGTCCCGCTGGTACCGAGGGAAATATTGCAGGCCCCGTTGCCCACGGTTCCCGTGCCAATGGCGGCGGCTGCGTTGTCCCCGGCTCCGGCCACGACCTTGACGGTTTCCGGCAGGCCGAGCTCGTCCGCCGCCTTCTTCGTAAGCGTCCCGACAACGTCGTAGCTTTCATAGAGCCTGGGCATCTGGTCCATGGAAATGCCGCAGATGGAAAGCATGTCCTCAGACCACTTCTTATTCTTCACGTCGAGAAGGAGCATACCGGACGCGTCGGAATAGTCGCTGCAGTGGACCCCGGTCAGGCGGTAATTGACATAGTCCTTAGGCAGCATGATTTTTCTAATCTTTGCGAAGTTTTCCGGTTCGTGCTTTTTGATCCAGAGAATCTTCGGGGCCGTGAAACCGGCGAAGGCGATATTTCCGGTATACTCCGCCAGGCGGTCCGTCCCGATGTCGTTGTTTAAGTACTCCGTCTCCTCCTGGGTCCGCCCGTCGTTCCAGAGGATGGCAGGCCGGATGACGCAGTCATTTTCATCGAGGATGACCAGGCCGTGCATCTGACCACCGGCCCCGATTCCGGCGACTTCATTTGCGTCGATGTCCGAAATCAGCTCCCGGACCCCGTCCTTCACAGCCGAAATCCAGTCGTCGGGATTCTGCTCCGACCAGCCGGGTTTGGGAAAGCTCAGGGGATATTCCCGGGACACAATTTTTTCAATGCTGCCTCCGGACTTCATCAGCAGAAGCTTTACAGCTGATGTGCCGAGGTCGATTCCTATATAGTACATAAAAATGTCCTTTCAAAGATGGCTCCTTAACGTGCACGCATGTGCGGAGCCATCTTGGCTCGTTGCTTACAAAAAAGGGCGCCGGGTACATATAGTACTTCCGGCGCCCGCAGAAACTATGATTCGTTCCTGCACAATAGAGTGCCGAGGGAGCCGGCGGGATTTACATTATTCATGAATAATATAAAACCCCTGGGCAAAGGAGGTGCGGCACACTTTTGCCAAAATCATGACTTTCCGGTCTTATGGTTCGATACGACATCGAAGACAACGGCTGCCAGAAGAACGGCGCCCTTGACAACGTACTGGTACTGATCCGGAAGACCCAGGATAGACATACCCTGGTTGATGACACCGAGGAGAATAGCGCCGACCATGATGCCGGGAACGGTACCGGAACCGCCGTATGCGGAAGCACCGCCGATGAAGCAGGAGGCGATGGCGTCCATCTCGTAGGAGTTGCCCATGTTTCCGTCGACGGAACCGATCCGGGCGCCGACCAGAAGTCCGGAAAGGCCGGCCAGGAAGCTCATCAGGAAGTAGGCCCAGAAGTAAACCTTACGAGGGTCGATACCAGAAAGCTTCGTAGCCTTCTCGTTGCCGCCGACTGCGTAGAAGTAACGGCCGAATACGGTGGAACTTGTGATGAAGGCGAAAATCAGGACAACAGCCAGAATCCAGAGAATCATGACAGGAATGCCCTTGTAGCCCATCAGGCAGTAGGAATAAGCAATAATCAATGCATCGAAAACTACCTGCTTGGCAATGGCGCCGCCGAAGCCTTCGACCTTGTAGCCCTGCTTAACCCGCTGAGCCCGGCGAACGAAGGTGTAGACGGTCAGGCAGACAGCGACGATGATGCCGATGATCAGGGCGCTGACCACGTGTCCGTTCTCCTCACCGGGGAAGTGGATATAGGAGGTGAAAAGGTTCAGGAAGGAAGGATTCATGATGGAGATGGTCTTTGAATCCAGGATGACACGGGCGATGCCTCGGAAGAGGAACATACCGGCCAGGGTGCAGATGAAAGGCGGAATGTGGATATAGCCGATGAGCCAGCCCTGCCAAACACCGATCAGGGCACCGACCGCCAGGGAGCAGATAATCGCTGCTGCTGCGGGGAAGCCGCTGTCCATCATCTTCGCAGCCATGGCTGCGGTCAGGCAGAGGGTGGAACCTACGGAAAGATCGACGTTACCACCGGTCAGGATGCAGAGGAGCATGCCGCAGGCCATGATCAGAACGTAAGCGTTCTGCAGCAGGAGATTTGAAATATTCTGCGGGTAAATGAGACGGCCTCCCGTCAGAGCCGTGAAGAGAATGAATACAATGACGAGAGCCAGAATCATTGTATATTTTTTGATGAAATCTTTGACTTTCATGTACCTTATGCCTCCTTCTTGGAGCTGTCAGAGCTCAGGATTGCGCTCATAATCTTTTCCTGTGTTGCTTCTTCTGCCGTAAACTCACCGACGATCTTCCCTTCGTTCATGACGTAAATCCGGTCGCACATGCCGAGAAGCTCGGGAAGCTCGGAGGATATCATGATGACGGCCTTGTTCTGATCCACCATCTCGTTCATGATCTGGTAGATCTCATACTTGGCGCCGACATCGATACCACGGGTCGGTTCGTCGAGAATCAGAACGTCCGGCTCCGCAAACATCCACTTGGAAAGGAGGACCTTCTGCTGGTTGCCGCCGGAAAGATTTCCGACCGCCTGCTGAATCGAAGGGGTCTTGGTACGCATGGACTTTGCCAGCTTTTCCGCCTCGTCGTTTTCCTTCAGGACATCGACGATGTGCCACTTGCTGGCAATCTTCTCCATTCGGGCCATGGTCGTATTCTTGGCAATGGACTGCTCGAGAACGAGGCCGTTCGTCTTCCGGTCCTCGGTCGCATAGGCAAGGCCGTGATTGATGGCATCCCGCTCGTTCTTGAGGTGGACCTCCTGGCCGTTGATAAACTCCTGGCCGGTGATATGGCTGCCGTAGCTCTTACCGAAAAGGGACATGGCCATTTCTGTCCGACCGGCGCCCTGCAGGCCGGAGAAGCCGACGATTTCGCCCTTGTGGACATTGAAGTTCAGGTGGTCGACCATGCACTTCTCCGTGTAGACGGGATGGTATACGGTCCAGTCCTTCGCTTCCATGGCCACTTCTTTGCTGACGTGGTGGACCCGCTCGGGATACCGGTCCGTCATCTCCCGGCCGACCATGCCCTTGATGATCCGCTCCTCATCGATATTGTGATTGGGATTGGGAATGGTCTCGATTGTCTGGCCATCGCGGAGAATCGTGATATTGTCCGCGCAGTAGGCAACCTCGTTCAGTTTGTGGGTGATCAGGATGGACGTAATGCCCTGGGTCTTGAAGTCTAAGAGCATGTCGAGGAGCATCTTCGAATCTTCCTCATTCAGGGAAGATGTGGGCTCGTCGAGGACCAGAAGCTTGCAGTTCTTCGAGAGGGCCTTCGCAATCTCGACCAGCTGCTGCTTGCCGGTACCGATGTCCTTGATCATCATGGTCGAGGACTCTTTGAGACCTACCCGCTTCATGGCGTCTTCCGCGTCCTTATAGGTCTTGTTCCAGTCAATGACGCCCATTCCGTTGGCGCGCTCATTGCCCATGAACATGTTTTCTGCAATCGTAAGCTCCGGAATCAGGGCCAGCTCCTGATGGACGACCGCAATTCCCGTTTTTTCGGAATCCTTGATATTATTGAACTTACAGATATTTCCGTTGTAAACGACATCCCCGGTGTACTGACCGAAGGGAATCGTCCCGGAGAGGACATTCATCAAGGTGGACTTTCCGGCGCCGTTCTCACCGATCAGTGCGTGGATTTCCCCCCGCGCCACCTTGAAATTGACATTGTTCAGGGCCTTAACTCCGGGGTATTCCTTCACAATGTTTTTCATTTCAAGAATAATGTCTGCCAAGCTGCACCTCCTGCCGCACATTATTGAAATCACCCGGCGGCTGCCGGTTTACTTTTAAGAATAATATACGGTCCTCAATGGAAAAGGCCGCGGGCGAAAGCCTTGCCCGCCCGCGGCCTCAAATATTTGCTGTAAATGAATTATCCAACGGGATGAAGGTATCCGTCGCTGTCCTTTGTATAGTAGCCGGGAGTTACAAGGG